>JBLFXY010000316.1:0-3000 GCA_047611645.1 Glaciecola sp. | reverse complement strand
TTCAACTATAGGGGGTGCAATCCGCCTTGTTCCGAAATGGATGGACGATTCCTGGCAAAACCCTCTATGCCCGACACACGCCTCGCGTCAGACTGCCAGTCTCCCGCTGGCGGAAAGAGGATTGGCACGGTATGTTCGACTTCACATGAAGTACCCCCTGCAAACCCTTGTTCACGTTCTCGCCGCAATCTGCATGGTGTCTGCCGTGCACGCCCAAGATGGCGCAGCTGCACAATCCTCATCGAAGGTTGTCAGCGGATTTACGCTGCACTTTGATTCGAGTGCTTTTGCTGAGGGGACGAAGAGTGATTTTAGTGGCGAGGTCTTTGTGGCCTTTGCAGAAGAGGGGGAGCCGCGCGATGCCGCCCACCAATGGTTCGGAGCCCCGCCGATTTTGCGCTTTGATTTGAAGGACGCGAAACAGGGGGACGTGATCGAGTTGACTCTCGAGGACGCCTTGTCCATGGATCCGGCCGCTTCGAGTTCCGTCTGGCAGGGGGAGTCCAATCGCGAGTGGCGCGTTCAGGCCTTCGCACGCTTCAGCAGAACAGGGCGCGAGGCTGGACGTAGTGCGGGCGATGTGTTCAGCGAAGTGCGTAGCATCCGTTTTGCTCCGGGTACGGAAGGGGCCCTGGAGTTACATCTCGATCATATCGCTGTGGAGGCCCCCTTGGCCGAAACGGATCAGGTTCGGCTCTTCAAGTTCACGAGCCCAGCCCTCAGCAAGTTTTATGGCTTCAAGTATTCCATGCGCGCTGGGGTGTTGTTGCCCAAGGATTACGACCCGGGTAAGAAGTACCCGGTGATCTACAGCGTGACCGGTTTCGGAAGCACGCACCATCGGATTTTGGCTTGGGAGCGAAGAGCCTCCAAGGGCGGTGCGTTGGAGAATTGCATCGTCGTTGTTCCGGACGCCAACCATCGGCTCGGGCATTCGGTGTTTTGCGATTCGGAGTCGGTCGGCCCTTGGGGTCAAGCGCTTGTCTACGAACTGATCCCCGCCTTGGAGAAAGAATACGGCGGTGCGGGTGCAGCCCAACGCTACGTGACCGGCGTCAGCTCGGGCGGTTGGTCTTCCCTCTGGTTGCAGGTGACTTACCCCGAGGAGTTCAATAGCTGTTGGAGCCATGTACCCGACCCCATCGACTTTCACGACTTCCAGCAGATCAATCTGTACGAACCCTTGGAGGACGGGAGTCCGCGTAATATGTACGTCGATGAAGACGGGAACCCGCGTGGGCTTGCGCGCCGCAATGGCGAGGTCATGCTGCACTACAAAGAGTTTGCCCAGCGCGAGCACGTGCTGAACCCCGGAGGCCAAATCAGGTCCTTTGACGCGACCTTCAGCCCCTTGGGCGAAGACGGTCAACCCAGACGCGTCTTTGATATCGAAACGGGTGTGATCGATCACGAGGCTGTCAAAGCCTGGCGCAAGTACGACATCTCCAACACCTTGCTAACCGGTTGGGCTGAGTTGCAACCTAGGCTCAAGGGCAAAATCCACGTCTACGCAGGCGCCGAGGACACCTTCTACTTGGAAGGCGCGGTGGAACGCTTCCAAGGCCTCGCGCGCGAAGCCGGCATGCTAGAGGACATGGTCATCGAAGTGGTGCCAGGGATGCCGCACACCCAGTACGAGGTGGGCTTTGAGGCCATGCTGGAGCGCATCAGGAAGGATGCGAGTCTGCCGTTGCCCGAACCCGTAAAAAGCGAGCACTAAGGCGTACGGTTTATATCCAGCTGAATTGACGAAAGCTGTACCGAACGAATCAGTCTCCATGGCTAGTCACGGGCAGTTCGAAAAACTATCGTGCGGGTCTGCCCGGGGATCAGAACCCGGGCCCCGATTCCGGAATACCCTGGAGTATCCCCATGCTACGAATGGCCATGTTCTCTCTTCTCACTGTTTCCACCACGCTGCTTGCATCTCCCGCCGGGGCGATGGGGGGCGATGGAGTTTCCACCCACACCTTTCAGCTGGAGAACGGGATCAAGGTCTTGATCGAGACCGATCCCGAGCTGGACCGCAGCGCCGCTGCGCTTTCGGTCAACGTGGGGTCTATGGATAACGACGGGGTGGACGGTTTGGCCCACCTGCTCGAGCACATGCTCTTTCTGGGTACGGGCAAGTATCCGGACCCGGAGGACTACAAGGATTACCTGGCCCAGAACGATGGTTCGTCCAACGCCTACACGGCCGAGGACGAAACGAACTATCACTTCGAGGTACGCAACGAGGCCTTCGAAGGCGCCTTGGATCGTTTCTCGCGCTTCTTCATCGATCCCTTGATGACCGATGCGCTCTCCACCCGCGAGCTCAACGCGGTGGACTCGGAGCACTCCAAAAACCTGGAGAATGAATACTGGCGCACACGCCAGGTTTGGCGCTCTTTGCTCAATCCGGAACATCCGCACTGCGGGTTTTCAACGGGCAACAGCACCACCCTGGCTGGGGTCAAAAACGCCAAGCTGCGGGAATTCTATGAGGCCAAGTATTCGGCCAACCTCATGACACTCGCCGTGGTCTCACCCTACCCGGCCGACCAGGTCGAGAAGTGGATTCGCGAAAAGTTCACCGAGGTGCCCAATCGCAACCTGAAGCCGCTCAGCGTGGACATTCCGCTGCAGGGCGCAGGCCTGCGCGGAATGCGGGTCGAGGTCAAGTCCCTGACCGACGTGCACCAACTTTGGATGCGCTTTGAATTGCCCGAAACCTGTTTCGATTGGCGCAGCAAGCCCGGAGGAATCCTGGGCGGCCTGATCGGCCACGAGGGCAGCGAGAGCTTGCTCCAGGAATTGAAGCAGAGTGGGCTCGCCACTGGGCTTTCGGCGGGTGCGCAGCGCATCGGCCGCCAGGGGCACTTCACCCTCACGCTCACCCTGACGCCCGATGGCATGGCGCAACTGGACACCGTGCTCGAGCGCACCTTTGGCATGCTCAACCACCTGCGCAGCCTATCCGAGATCCCGGAGTACCTGATCCAGGAACGCCAGAGCATG
>JBLFXY010000315.1:0-3038 GCA_047611645.1 Glaciecola sp. | reverse complement strand
TCCCCGAACCCCACACATCCCAGGGAAGAAACGCCCAAGGCTCCATCAAACCGCCAGAATCACAGGACTCAAACCCATCGCCAAAACATCCCTAGTAATCTCCTCAGTGTAAACCGGATTCATAATGATCAGAGTTCGAATACCCCGCCCCTTCAGCTCGCCAGGAGCGACAATCTCGTGCCCAGTACCCGCGACAAAGCGGCCATGTTTGGCAGGGTTGATATCAACAACACAATCAACCCGATCGTGAGACCCGATAGTAGTAAGAAAACCAGTGGCCTTAGACCCCGAACCCCAGAGCGCGACAGTCCCAGGCTCATGGCTTTGCAGAAGTTGGTGCCAACGAGAGATGCTCTCACCGCAGGTTCGATTGAAGGTTTTGACAGCCTTGACGATGGACCGAGGATCCTCTGAAAAAGTTCCACCCGTGGAACTAGGCGCTGCAAGGATCTGCAGGTATTGCCCCGCATAGACCATATGCAAACTTTCAACCCCCATCCCTTGGGACACGAATAGCTGACCCAGGGACGCCTCGCTGAAATAGGAGCAGTGCTCGTAATATACGTCCCAAAAAGCACCTTCATTTAGGATGCGAAGACTGTCGGGGACTTCGAAAAAGGCCCAACGCACACCTTCCCGATTCAGATGCCTAAAAACCAGTCCCACCAAGTCTCGCACGTTCGGCAGGTGCTCGAGTGTGTGTCGGCAAAGCACCCCGGTGGCATCCAGGGCCAAGTGTTTCTCCGAGTACACCTCATTCAGGAACCGCAATCCCCGTCCCGCGCTAGTTTCCACCCGCCCGGCGGTGGAACTGGGATCGATGCCAATGCCGTAGGCGTCGGCCGCCGTGCACAGTTGTTCTAGGAAGTCCCCACGTCCGCAGCCGATTTCCAGCAACAGCTTGCCCGGGGAAGGTTTGAATTCCACCAGGGCTGCGATGGTCTGCTCCAGAAAGGTGCGGAAGGTGCCCGAATAGCCCTGGGTCTCCTCGTAATCCTCGCTGTAATCGATGCGCGCCGCATCGAAGAGCTGGTTGAAGACGAAGCCGCACGCGACGCAGGCGGCCAACTCGAGATCGCCCGTGGGGAAGGTCCGAGCCAGGTCCGGATCGTCGAGCAGTACGCATGAGTGGATGGGAATACCTTCCAACCTGTAAAAACTCGCTGTTTGCGTGCTGTTGCACGCGGGACACGGTTTGGCAGGGGCGTCGGGGAACGAGACGTGTTGGGGGAGGGCTAAAGGGTCCATATTCCCGGAAGGGCGAGTGATTTGCGGGTCGCGCGGCGAGCTACCCGGTCGCGCAGCGTATAGAATGCAGGCCCCGGACCTCGGGTTACAGTGCTTTCCCCCGTCCTACGCCGCGCTGGCGAGATATCCTTCCCTATGCTGTCCTTTCTGCCCGATCTGCCCCCCGATGAGCCGCTCAAGGTGCTTTGCCTTGGAGCCCACTGTGATGATGTGGAAATTGGCGCGGGCGGCACTCTCTTGAGCCTCATGGGCCGGGGAAGGCCCCTGGATGTGCAATGGGTGGTGTTTACCTCGGACGAAGTCCGCAGGGCGGAGGCGCGCTCCAGTGCCGAGTGGTTTCTCTCCCAGGCAGGGTGTTTGAGCGGCGGTGCCTCGCGCGTGGAGATTCACGATCTGCCCGCGAGCTTCCTGCCGAGCCATTGGGAGGATCTGAAGGGGCGCTTTTTCGATCTGCGCTCGCGATTCGATCCACACCTGGTGCTGACCCACCGCCGCGGTGACCGCCACCAGGATCACAACCTGATCGCTGAGCTGACTTGGAACACCTTTCGCGACCACGCGATCCTGGAATACGAGATCGCCAAGTATGAGGGCGATTTGGGCCAGCCCAATGTGTTCGTGCCTCTAACCGAAGAGGTCGTGGCCCAGAAGATCGGGGCCATTCGCAACCACTTCGCTTCCCAGGCCGACAAGACCTGGTTCGACGAGAGCGCCTTCCGAGCCTTGATGCGCTTGCGCGGAATCGAGTGCAACTCACCTTCGGGATACGCCGAAGCCTTTCACGCCAGCAAGCTCAGCTTGTAGGCAGCCACTCTCCAACTCTCACTAGTTACATGCGCGTTCTCGTCACAGGCCACAACGGTTACATCGGACAGGTCCTGGATCCCATGCTTCAAATTTACGGCCATGATGTCGTGGGTTTGGACACGTACTTCTTTGAAGACTGCCAATTCGATGAGGCACCCACCGGGTCCAAGATGATCCGCAAGGACATTCGGGATGTACAAGCCAGTGATCTGGACGGCTTTGACGCGGTTGTGTTTTTGGCCGCACTTTCCAACGATGCGTTAAGCGATTTGGACCCGAAATTGACCGTAGAGATCAACAACCGGGCTACGGTGCGTTTCGCGGAACTGGCCAAGAAAGCCGGCGTCAAGCGCTTCTTGTTTTCCTCTTCATGCAGCCTGTACGGCGCTTCGGAAAACGACGAGCTCCTAACCGAGGACTCCCCGATGAATCCGGTGACGCCTTATGGCAAGGCCAAGCTCGATGTGGAGTTGGAACTCATGAAGCTGGCGGACGATAACTTTTCGCCCTCCTACATGCGCAATGCCACGGCTTACGGTCTCTCGCCCAGCCTGCGCATCGACTTGGTCGTGAACAATCTCACGGGTTATGCCATGACCACGGGTGAAGTGCTGATGAAGTCCGATGGAAGCCCCTGGCGGCCCCTTGTACATGTGGAGGACATCGCACTCGCTATGCGCTGTGTACTCGAATCACCGCGCGATCCGATTCACAACCGCGCCTTTAATGTGGGCCAAACCGCCGAGAATTACCAGATCAAAGACGTGGCTGCGATGGTGCAAGAGGTGGTTACTGGTAGCAAGATTAAGTTCGCCGAGGGGGCTACTCCGGATAAGCGGAACTACAAGGTGGACTTCGAACGGATTAGCTATGAGGTGCCTACTTTCGTACCTCAATGGACTGTGCGCGAGGGCATTGAAGAGCTATGTAAAGCTTATAAGGCACATGGGTTGACCGCGGAAGAGTTGGATTCTTCTAAGTAC
>JBLFXY010000314.1:0-3042 GCA_047611645.1 Glaciecola sp. | reverse complement strand
ACGGCGAAGTCGAAATCATCCAGCGCCTGCTAGCCTTCCGCGAGGTGGCCAAGTTGCGCAACACGTATGTGGAAGCCTTGCCGCGCTTCGTGAACCCGCAGACCGGCCGCGTGCATTGCCACTTCAGTCAGATCAGTGCTGCCACGGGACGTTTGGCGAGCTCCAGCCCGAACCTGCAAAACATCCCCGTTCGGACCGAGCGCGGGCGCAAACTGCGCGAGGCTTTCGTGCCGCGCCCGACGGACGAGCACGGCGAGTGGGTCTTGCTTGCGGCGGACTACAGTCAGGTCGAACTGCGCATAATGGCCCACCTCAGTGGCGACCCCGGCCTCACAAAAGCCTTTCTGGAAGGCCAGGACATCCACGCCTCCACCGCGGCCAAAATCTTTGATATGGATCCGGCCGATGTGGATCGCGGACATCGCTCGCAGGCCAAGGCCATCAACTTCGGCCTGCTGTACGGCATGGGCGCCCAACGCCTAGCCCGGGAAACCGGATTGACCGTGCCCGAAGCCAAGAAGTTCATCGAGCGCTACTTCGAAGCCTTCCCTGGCGTGCGCACCTGGATCGATAACCTGCTCGAAAGGGCGCGGGAAAACGGCTACGTGGAGACGCTCTTCGGTCGTCGCCGCAACCTGCCCGAATTGACCTCCAAGAATCCGCGCATGGCTGCCATGGCTGAAAACGTGGCCGTCAATACGCCCGTGCAGGGCAGCGCCGCCGACATCATCAAACGCGCCATGATCGACCTGGAGATCCGCCTCGCAGCGGAAAACAGCCCGGCCCAAATGCTGCTGCAAGTACACGACGAATTGGTGCTCGAAGTACCCAAGAGTCACCTGGACGCAACCATCGAAACCGTGCGCGATTGCATGGAAAACGCTGTGGAACTCGACGTGCCCCTGGTCGTGGACTTCGGCCACGGCAAAAACTGGCTGGAAGCCCACTAATCCCCATGCTCAACGATCAGCCCTATCAGTGCCCTTGCTGCGATTTCTATTCGATGGCCCGACGCAACGTGCACGACATCTGCCAAGTTTGCTATTGGGAAGATGACGGCACCGACCTGGATCGCTTGAACCAGATCTCCGATTCCAACCACATCACCCTGTTCGAAGCGCGCCACAACTTCAATGCCTTCGGAGCGAGTGATCAGGCTGCGGTTTCTTTAGTAGCGACGTCCGCGCAAACCGCAGGCTTGCGACGCGAACAACGCGCCACCTATCACTAATCCACTTGGAACCCAGCGCCTCCATTGCGGAGTCTCGCCAACGACGCCAAGAGCGTCACAATATCGAGCAAGTCCCAAACAAGAGTTCGGTCCGCGATGACTAAAAACCCGCATACGGATGGTCCTAAAAATTCCGTTCTGACCACGGCCCTAGAGGCCCGGTCCATTCCGGCCAAGGACCAGAGCTCTCGCGCCGTTCCTCACCATCCCAACGGCGCAAGATGCGGCGAGTGATGAAGTGATACAGGGGTTTGCCTGTACGGCGCCAAACCAAGGAGAGCGGTCTCCTGCGCAAGCCCGCTCCGGCTCCGGCTTGGATCGACGCTTCGAATGGCGCACCATCTGGACCCCGGCCATCCCGTAGGTAGCGCCGGCGGTGCTTCTGAATGTGACGCAAATCCTCGTGGCAACGAATACGAAAGGCACGCGTAGCGCGCGCGTGTACGGAGGCCAATTGGAAATCGATCAAGCCGGGAAAGCCCAGCGCGTCGACCATGATGTTCTGTTCCTTGTGCAGATCGTTGTGGCAGATCCCCTGGGCGTGAACCGCGGCGACGAGTTCCTCTAATCGATCGAAGAAGTTCATGGGCAGCCGCTTCGCTTGGTGCAAAGCCGAACCTTGTGTGGCTTCCCGGATGAGCAAGTCTTGCGATTGAGGCGTACCCCGATCGGGGCTCGACAATTTTGCAATGCGGTCGAATTCGACCGATTGCGAATCCAGCAAACGCGGCATGCCCGGCACTGTATCCAAGCGGGCGAGAGCGCTTCGCTCCCGAGCCATCAATCGTCTCGCCAACCACCCCGAGAATGGCCAGCGCCCCCCGCAGGCCACTCTGCGAATCCACGCGGCCCCCACCCCCTCCTGCTCGACCCATTCCACGCGCCCGAGGGAATCTTCTTTGAGAATCTGAATCGAAAAGTGCGCCATAACAGGCCCCTACGGTATCCAGATCCCCCCCGGCTTCAAGCACGGTTCCCATTGAGAGCCACTCGCTGCAGGACATCCAGCAAATTGCACGCCCGTGCTACGATTCGACACGCGTCATCTCTCCCCATTTACGGCCGTCACTCACGCTTTTCTGCTGGGGAGGCGAAAAACGCCCTTTCGGTTTCGGAATCTGCTCTTTCCGCCCCCTGTTGCCCCATGAAGACTTTTGCCCTAGCACTCTGCTCCATAGTTTTTGCCGTCCCCGCCGTAGCGTTTCAGGGCCTCAACATTGCGGTCCAGGATTCCGCTCAAATACCAGTCCCCTCCGCTTCCTATTCCGCAGCAACCAACCAGTCAGGTACTTGGAACCGCATGGTGCCGCCGGACACAGGCCCCTTTCAAACGGGCTGGTCCAGCGGTCCGCTGCTGGACATCAACAATATGGCCACTCAAGTGACCATTTCTGTTTCAGGGAGTTATATACCCTTCTCGCATGACCGTGTCGACACGATCGGAGATGACGGTTTGCTGATGGATAGTGGTTTGGACTTGGGGAACTCGGCCGCCTCTACGACATTTGAGTTCCAAGGGCTTACGCCTGGCACCTATACGTTGTACACGTATGCCATGGTGCCCGACTCCCTGGGCGGTACGCATATTGAGATCGGAAATAATGTGCAATCCACTGTGCTGTTCGGCACGTTTGCTAACGGCTTTGAAGAAGGCGTCACGCATACGATTCATAGTTTCACTATCGCCCCGGGTCAATCGACGCAAACGATAAGGACCTATGGTTATTACTTGGGTTACTGGGCCCAGGTCGACGGCTTCCAACTCATCCCCGATGGCGGTGTGCCTGCGGTACGCTTCTGCGATAGCACTG
>JBLFXY010000313.1:0-3136 GCA_047611645.1 Glaciecola sp. | reverse complement strand
TTCCTGTTGCGTCCAAGCGAATCTACGATTTGACGCAAATGGGCTGCGATGTCCCAATCCCGCTGGTAGGGTTTTGCAGTCGCTCCCGACAAAACCCTAGTATCAAGTTAACCAATGTCCAAGTGGATCCTATTGATTGCCATGGCCGCTCTTGCGCTAGGCTCTGCCTTTTTCTTGATCCGTGGGAGTAAATCGCCGGATTTCGAGAGCTTGGAAAATGGTGCGCAACAGACCGAGGTCGTGCCGCAGCTCGACACTCCTGTAGCCCATTTGCGGGGCCTTGCTCGGGGAAACAACCAAGCTGGCGCCGATAACGGTTCAGCGCAGGATCGCGTCAGTCGCACCCAGATCGGACATGTGACCCAAGCCGCTACGGCTGGTGGCGAGTTCCAGGTTCTGCTGATCGATCCCAAGCTCAAAACCCCCTTGGAGGGAATGCGCGTGTTTCTTTTGAATCGGGACTCGCTCGGACCGGATGAATGGCAATTGGCGGGGAAGAACGTGCGGGAGCTACGCAAGTTGATCAAAGCAAAGGGAATTGAAGGCGCATCCGATGCGGAGGGCGGTGCCTACTTCGAGCGGGTGCTCGATGGGGCTGTTTGGGCAGAGGGCTCGGGTTGGCAGGGTTTCTATGACTGGATTGGCCCGCCGGATTCCCCCTTGGTCTTGAGCCTCTCCGCGCTCAGTGAATTGGAAATCTTGGTACTGGACGAAGAGGGGAACACTGTGCGCAATGCGCCCCTGGCGGTGCAATCCATGAAGCCTGGTCAGTGGATCGCTCTTATGAAGCGCAATTCGCTCGGCTCGGGCATCGCTCAATTCCCGGGCGTGTCTGACTTCATCAACCGCGCTTCCAAGACCGTGCCCTTGTCGGTGGGATTCCACTTTCCCCATGCACCACGCGTCTGGCAGGAAATCGATCCTGGGTGGTTGCCAGAGGAACCTCTCGAGATGCAGATTCCGCCCCATGCACCATTGACCATTCGGGTTGTGGATGAGGAAGGCGCCCTCTTGGAAAGTAACTTTAGGGTCGAGATTGGCATGGCCACCGAGACGCAGGGGGAGCGTGTCACGAGCATTTTGTCCAGGCGGGGTTCCAGCGGTGAAGTGACCTTTTCTTTTGTGGGAGCCAACGCTCCTTTGCGCGTGCACCTAACAGGCAGCAACGAACTCAAGAATCTGACCGTGGACGTGCGTGGACCCTCCAAGGGTGAAAAGGACGCGGTACGCGAGATCGCATGGTTCCAGAAACGGCTGCGCGTGATTGGTGCGGTGCGCGGTCCCGGTGGGCTCCTTATCAAACGGCGTTTGCAAGCCAGCTGGGGTGATGGTCGAGACCGACGCTCCCTCCCGATCACAACCGATGAGAAGGGGAATTTTAGTGTCCCCATGACGGGCACGATCGGTGGCAACCTGCACCTCAGGGCCACGTCCGTAGGCAGTGAGGGGCCCTGCTTCGGCAGTGTTGCCTTGCCCAGGCCCACGCCCAATGGCGAGTGGGACGCGGGGTTGGTCATCTTGCAGGGCGAACTTTTGTTTGCAGAGGGACGCGTGGTCACCACAGGGGGGATCCCCGTGGTGGGAGCTAGGGTTCAATTGGAAACTTTTAGTAGTGGAGAAACTTCGAGGACGAATACGGGGGGCGGCAAAATCAGCGGTGGCAGCAAGAGCGGCGGTGGCAGCAAGAGCGGCGGTGGCAGCAAGAGCGGCGGTGGCAGCAATAGCGGCGGTGGCAAGGGAGCTGCCCGTGAAAAAGGCAAGGCCGATGAGGGCCATTGGTCCCTAGTGGGGCGCGTATACACGCTTACCGATGCAGAGGGCCGCTTCCGACTCTATGGTCGGGCGTACTCGAATCGGTTGCGCCTGACGGCCAGTCACCGGGAGCACTTGACTCACTCCATCGATGGCGTGGAATCCGGTATGGCGCCTTGGTACTTCAATCTGGAACCAGGCATTCAGCCCAGGCGAACTGAGCCGGTGAGCCAAGAAGAAAAGGAACGCTAGTGCCCCCGGCGCAGGTGGGCCTGGCGGGTGAATCGGCTAGCGAACGGGAGGCTAGGGCTTGGCTTCCCCTTGCCGGTAGATGTCCTCTATCTTCCATTCCCTTCCGACGGTTAACGATATGAGTTTGTCTAGGTCGCGGTTGGGATGGGGGACTTGTGCGCCAAGGGTTCCGGCGCTGGGTATGGGGAATAGGTAGACTTCTTTTTCTAGGTCGCCCACGTTTTTGTCGACCCACGACTCTGCAGGATCCAAGGGGTTTTTTGGTTGGCCGAGCACCGTGACGTAAGACTCCCGGGCGAGCACGACTTGCAGCGAATGCCCCCGGACATTCACGGTCAGTAAGGCCTCCTGTCCGTTCGGCGCCATCTCCAGTGTGTAATCTTCAGGATTGCGCGAGGCGCGTTGCAGGGCCCAGCGCATGAGGGGCTGATCTTCCAGTAACTGGTCCCGGAACATCAAATAGCCGCCCCGGGAGATCCCATTCTGCTTTTTGAAACCGGATGAGAAGCAGCGGTACTCGTAGTGGGGTAGGTCGGCTCGCAAGGCCACCACGAAGGATTGAAAGGCCTGGATGGGTGTGTCGAATCCATAGGCCAGAACTTCCTTGGGCTTGGGTTGGCTGACGCAGCCCCAGGTCGGGAGCAGGATGCTGATGAGCAGGAGCCATGGGCGCCACTGGTGCCGGGTCGAATTCGTCATAGGTGCATCCTATTCCCCATTCGGGGCAGGTCCAGGTCTACAAATTCAAAACCATCGCTAACGTCCGCATCAGGCGGGGCGTATGACTTGATGCCGGAGGCCATTAGCTTGGCAGGTTCATGGGGCATCCGCCCAGTTTTGGACCTAATTTCTGCCACCCAGGCGGAAAACACCGGTCTCTTCCAGTGGAATCGGCTCAGGGTGACCCGAGATCGACTCTGGGAGGGCGACAGCCCTATAAAAACCGAGTAGTCTCAAGGACTTGCCCTCCGCCTTCGATAAGTCCTGGGCCGCCCCTCCAAAAAAACGCAATGACCGCTTCAGCCCCCTTCACGACTATGTTTAGCCGCGCCAAATTCCTAGGTCCTATCTTTCTCCTTTCCGCCACAAGCGCACTGGCCGCCCCGAGCAGCCTTGTCGCCCCAGCCCCTCT
>JBLFXY010000312.1:0-3146 GCA_047611645.1 Glaciecola sp. | reverse complement strand
CCGTTGAAGGGCCACTGAAGGGCCACTGAAGGGCCACTGAAGGGCCACTGATCCTGCGGATGGATTTCACCCCGGTGGGTAGGTATGCCAGGCGAAAAGAATCCAGAAGCGGAGAAGAGACGGAATGAGCGATTCAAATGGTAGAGGGCCCTTCCCTGGGTGGAGTACGTCCAAGTTCCAGTCTCCGGTTGCTTTCGCCAATGGGAGCCCGATCCGTGGTCCTTCTCACCGCATTTGAATGGCATTGCCGCCACCCCTGTACCGGGCCGTCAGGAGTTGTTCCGCTACGCTCTTAGGGAGTTGAATGAGAGGGGCTTCAGGCTTTTCTGGAGTTAGAAATTTGACGCAGTGGTGCCAGAACTGATCAGCAACGAGGACAAGGTCAAGTAGACGGCTGCGACATCTTCGAACACTAAAACACGGGAGGTCCTGCTAGATCGGCCCGACTAGCATGTCCTTCACCGCGGACATTAGGTTGGCTGTTTGCTGTTTGATGGTATTGGGCCAGATGCCTCCGATGCCCATCAAGAAGTCGCCGCCGAGTATGTCTTCGGTGGTTTGGATTCGGACCCAGTCCAAGTTGGCCCATTGCTTGAATGGTTTGGGATAGGTGTATGGCTCGACGCTTTTGATTTGCTCGGTCTTGAGTTGGAAGTTCAGCGGGGGGAAATGGCCGATGACCTTGGAACCGAAGATCCGTGGTTTTTGGGAGGTGAATTCGAGCATGCCCTTGCCCACCGATAGCTCGCCGTATTGGCAGTAGACCAAGGGAATCTTTGTGTAGAACAGAATCCCTTTCATGAGTTGAACCTGGGGGAAGCTATCGGGGCAGTCGAAGCGCCCGACCATGTGCTGGAAGAACGTGGCCGAGCTCGCGATACGTTGGTGCTCGTCCATGTGGGCTATGGTGCTAATCCAGATGGGTTGAAAATTCTGTGCCATGATTCGAAGGGGTTTGGTGGGGGCAGTGGGTCCGTAAGGGGTACGCGTGGCGCGCAGGGCAATTCAAATCTACGCAATAAAGTGTAGACACTCGGAGTCATTCCCGCACGCCATCCGGGTGCAGGGCGAAACGCATTTTCCTTAGGGACTCAGAAAGTCCCCCGGGGCGCGAACGGGTGAGCCAGAGTCGGGCCATTTCGGCTTCGATGGATTGTAGCTCCGCGTCTGCTTCGGGGTCGGTTGATAGCTCTTGCCCGCGCTCTTTAGCACGCGCGTTGGCCCACTCCGCGAGTTGAACGAGGAATTGCAGCTCTTCCGAATCGGGGTGCTCGGTCGGTAGCGCTGCGAGTTTGTCTAGCACGCTGCGCAGTCGTTGGTCATACGCCTGGGCCTTTTCCAGACTCCAACCTGGGCAACGCTTTTCCCACTCGCCCTCGGGATGCAAACCGTGCTTTGGATAGCGCATGACATAGAACGGGCTCGTGCCGTTAAGCACGCCATCGGCCAGGACTTCGCTCGCTTGCCAGAGCTGCATCCATGCCTCGGCAAGGGTCGGCTCCTGTCCGCTGTAGAAGACCTGGTTGATCGCGTGTCTGTCCGGGTCCGCTTGATCCGGTCCGCTCCAGGCTTGAACGGCAAATTGCAACACGCCCAGGTTGGACAGGCTCGGCGGTTGCCAATGCCCCCAATCGCCCCAATCGGTGAGGATCAAGCCGCTGGCGCCGTGGTCGATCGCAGCGCGCGCTGCGCTGCGAATGTTCTCCAGGCAATTGGATGCTCGGCCGGTCAGGCTCTGCCAGGATGAAGTTCCCGGTGCGATCCAAAAATCGGCGCCGATGTCGCTGAGTATTTTGGCGTGGGCATCCAGGGGATGATCGTGTTCGTAGCCCCAGATCACGGGGACGCAGCCCTTGGGCAGTTGGTCGAAGACCTCCGGATGTTCGAGCAAAATGTCCGCCCAAAACACCATGCGTTTTCCGCGCCGCGCGCTCATTTCGTGAACGGCGCACAAGTATTCCATGTACACCGCGCCCTTGCCTTTTTCCTCGCACAGCTCTGCGCTGCCGCCGCGGCCCAGGTCGAAGGTCTCGTCCAAGCCCGCGTTGAAGTAAGGGCTGTCAAACAGCGGCAGCAATTGCCCCAGCATGTCGTCGACAAGCTCGAAGCTGCCCGGGTTCGCCGCGCAAAGCCCAAATGGCTCCTTGCGGTAATCGAAGGCATGTAAGGTGCCCTCCGGCTCCTCGGCAAGGTGGTTGTACTCGGGCAAGGTCAACCAGCGATGCATGTGCCCAAACGTGTTTTGGTTGGGCACCATTTCGATTCCGCGGCGGGCCGCCAGGGAAATCAACTCGCTCATTTCATCGGCCGTGATCGGACTCGCGCCTTCGGAAACCGCTTCGTGCCCGGCGTAGGCAAAGGTGTGTTCCAGATACAACTCTAGGTGGTTGTATTTGAGCCGTGCCAGTTGATCGATGACCCGACGCAACTCATCCATGGTCGGCATGCGATCGCGGCTGACATCCAACATGTAGCCACGTCGTTGAATCTTGGGCGCATCTTCGATGAGAACACAGTCGACGGTATCGGGGGAGGCTTGAGCGGCAAGCCATTGGTTCAAGGTCAACGCACCGTAGAACCAACCGCGTTCGCTGGCGGCTTCGATCCGAATACCATCCTTTTGAATACTCAACCGATAAGCTTGCTCGCCACCGACTTCCGGATTCAACTCGAAGACCAACAGGGGACTCTCGCCGATGTTTGACGCCCACGGCTTGTCCTGGATGTGGCCAAGGGCCCACATTAAATCGAGCTGGCAGCCCTCCGGCAAACGCACGCCTTGCTTCCCAGGATGTGGGAGGCTGAAGCTTTGCTGCGCAACTTCGATCGACGTGGGCGGTGGGAACAGGTTGGGAGGGGTCTTCATCTGCTGTTCACAATACATCGCAAGGGCCGGGATACCAAACAGGCGGGCGAATAGGCCTCACCCCGGGCGGGTGCTTGCGGTCACGTAGCCAAATAATCTCCGTCCTCCGGGCATCGCCAGGAATCCCCAAACCCAATGCTGCACTGGCGCTAGCGCTCTTGCTACCCTGGGTGCCATGGCCCCCAAAGTCCTCAACGTCCTTATTGTCGGCGCCACCTCCGCCATCGCAACTGAAGTGGCTCGTATCTACGCGGCCAAGGGAGCGCAGTTGTTTCTACTG
>JBLFXY010000311.1:0-3265 GCA_047611645.1 Glaciecola sp. | reverse complement strand
GTGGCGTCCCAAGACCATACCGACCAAGTTGGCCATGGAGCCACCAGGTACCACGATTCCGAAGCCGTCCGGGAATCCAGCGGTCTGGCACATGCGTTCCAGAACCTCGTTTTCGATGAGGATCATGGGACCCGCCACCTTGTAGGTGTACATCGAAACGTTCCACATGCCGGTCAGCATTTCCGCGGCCGAAGCCATGGGCTGGCGACCGGCGAAAAGTTGATTGAAGAACCGTGAGCTCGAGGTCTTGGGCGTGAGTTTCCCCACCTGACGCATGCGCTCCATGACCTCATGGGCAGGAATACCCTCGTGGCCCAGCCGAATATCGAGGCGTTGCTCCATCTCGGGGACGGTCACGCGGCCTACGGGCGGGGATTCCGCCTCCTCTGCGAGCAGTTCCTGGGCGATTTCAATTATTTTGGGCAGCAAGTTTTCCATGATCGAAACCCGGTCCTCGGGCTTTGGGGCCGGCACCCTAACATCCCTCGAGTCCCACATGTTCAATATCGATGTTTTGACCCAGACTCGATTGGGATCTCCTGGATTGGACCCGGCCGGGCACTTCGGCAGTTTGGGCATATTCTTTCCCCGAAACAGCGGCTAAGGTGTGTCCGTAGGGCCTACAAGCCCGCTCCCTTGCCCCCATCACCCCCGGACAATTTTCTTCCTTGAGCCTGCTAACGATCTACTACCACCGCGACTTTGACGGCATGGTTTCCGGAGCGATTTTGGCCCGTGTTCTACGAGACCAGGGGGAGACCCAGATTCGCTACCGACATATCAACTACGACCAGAGTCGTGATTGGGATAATTTCTCGAAGGATGAACGCTTCGCGATCGTGGATTTCCACTTTCACCCGCGCGCGGACTACTGGTTTGATCACCATCCGACGACCTTCCTGTCGCCCGAGCTGCAAGAGATGTACAAGCCGAGCGAAAAGTGGGCTTGGGACGAATCGTCCCCTTCCTGCCCTCCCATTATCTTGAGCCATGCAAAGGAGCACTGGGGCTACATCACGCCCAAGCGCTTCGAGGAAATGTCCAAGTGGTCGGACATTATTGACGCTGCGGCTTTTAAGGATGTGGACGAAGCGATCTTCGGGGACCATGCGGCCCTGCGCATCATGCGCTGCTTGACCGTCGCGCCGAATCCCAATTGGACCGACGAAATCACCCAGGCCTTGAGTGGCGGAGACCTGGAGAAGGTCGCCTGCCGCCCGGACATGGAGAAGGCCTACACGCGTGCTACACGCAATCGGGACAAGGCCCTGGACCAGTTCCCGACCACCGTGATCTGGAAGAAAGGCAGTGTGCTCTTTTTCGATGCGGCTTCGACCAAGGTACGGCGCGAGCGTTTTGCGCCCTTCTATCACCACCCGGAACTCAGCTACGCGGTGGGCGTCATCCCCACGCGCGCGGGTTTCCACATCACCTGCGGCGAGAACCCCTGGAACCAACCCAAGGACGGCATTCACGTGGGTGAGTTGTTGGGCAAGTACGGCGGCGGTGGACACCGCGCCGTCGGTGGCGCAAACCCTTCGAGCCAACAAAAAGCCATGGTGCAAGCCGAGGAAGTGGCTGAACTACTGCATGCTCACATGGACAAGCGGGAGTCCTGATCGTGACTGAAGACACCGGGCCCTTGAGCCTCTATCAATACGACCTGGAAGGGCTGCAAGCACGCGTGGTCGAGCTCGGCGGACAGAAATTCCACGCCAAGGTGCTGCGCAAGCAGGTGCTCGAAAAAGGCCTGCTCGACGTGGATAGCTTGACCTCCTTGCCGGCCGCCCTACGGGAAGCCATCCCGAAAGAGCTGCCCTTGCTCGCCGGCCAAGAAGTCGACAGCGCCCACAGCAAAGACGGCACGATCAAATTACTGACGGAATTCGAGCGCGGTCAGCAAGGTCGCGTGGCCATCGAGACGGTCTACATGCCGACCCTGCGCAAAAACTCAGAGCGCGGCGCCACGATTTGCGTTTCCACCCAGGCGGGCTGTCCCGTGGGCTGCACCTTCTGCGCTTCCGGCTTGGGCGGTTTGATCCGCAACTTGAAAGCCCATGAGATCGTTGAGCAGTTCGTGCGCGCCCGCGCCTTGGGCCCCATCGGCCGCTGCGTGGTCATGGGCATCGGCGAACCCTTGCTCAACTTCCAAGCCCTACAGGACGCCTTGGCCACCGTGTGGGAAGGCCTCGAACTTGGGGCGCGCAAGATCACCGTTTCCACCGTGGGCTTCCCCGATCGTCTACGCCGCGCGGCGGACGAAAAACCGCGCTTCGACCTGGCTATATCCCTGCATACGCCCTTCCAGGAACAGCGCGACGCGTTGGTACCAGCCATGGCCGGCGTGCCGATCGAAGAGATACTCGCAGCGGGTGACTATTGGTTTGAGAAGACAGGCCGCGAGGTCACCTACGAATACGTTCTGTTGGGCGAAGACACCGACACGTCCGAGCACGCAGCCGGTCTGGTGGAACGCCTTCAAGGACGCCGGGCCACGATCAACCTCATCCCCTACAACCCGAGCCCGGATCTACCCTACTCGCGACCCCGAACGGAGACGGTGGAAGCCTTCCAAGAGTATCTTCAGGATGCTGGATTGGTGGCGCCCATCCGCTGGTCCCGAGGCCTGCAAGAATCCGCAGCCTGCGGGCAATTGCGCGCCGTTTCGCAGTAGCCCGGACACGAAGTGAATCCACGCGCATTGTTGAGTCTGAGAGGTTTGGTCAGCGCCGCCATTTCCGTGGGCATCGTGGCCTCGCTTCTCGGCTTTCTTGGCGACCACCACTGGACCCTGGATTTGTTCAGCCATTTCCGGGTTCAGTACATGATCGGTGCGACCATTCTGCTGCTGGCTACAGTGGTTTTGCGTCAACGGCGTAACGCGCTGGTGGCGAGTTTTGGCTTGCTGCTGAACGCGAGCCTAGTGCTGCCTCTTTACTGGCCACCTGGCCAGGCTCCGGATTCCAGGGCACCAGTCCTCAAGGTTCTGTACGCCAACGTGCTCTCACACAACGACGGGTACAGCGGCTTACTCGAATGGATTGATTCGGAGCAACCGGACATAATCGCCCTGCTCGAGGTTTCAAAGGAATGGAAAGAAGCCCTGGATCCTAGCTTGCTCGCTTGGCCCTACCAGGAGAGTCGACCCCGCGACGACAACTTTGGTATCGCCGTGTACAGTCGCTTTCCGCTCCAAGAGGTCTCGTGGCCTGTTCTCACACCGACCGGATCCCAAAGCTTATTCGCCACTTTGCAATGGCAGAAC
>JBLFXY010000310.1:0-3357 GCA_047611645.1 Glaciecola sp. | reverse complement strand
GATCGGTGGGGGCCCAGTGGGAACCGCTGATTTTGGGCAGGCGGTTAGGGTTGCGGGGGACTTTCCGGGTTGAGGAGAGGGGTTCTGTGGGGCATAGGGAGGGGTGGAGGGCGCTCGGGGCTCTGATGCTTGAGTCTCAGGAGCTTGGGCCATCCCTAGCCCCCACCCGCCCAGGGTCAGGGGCCATGCCAGCGCAAGAGACCTGCTCGAACCCTGTCCGGTGGCACACAAACCCTCCAAAGAATCGTCAGTCTCCCGCAAATTGCCCGAACCTCTCGCGCACGATAGACTTAGCCTCCCCAAACCAACCAAGACCATGAGCCAAATCACAATCACCCCCGAAATGACCATGGAGGCCATCCTCGACGTGGCCCCCGCCGCCCAACGAGCCCTCTTTCAGCGCTACCATGTAGGCGGTTGCAACGCTTGTGGCTTCCAGCCGGAAGATACTTTGGCCCAGGTCGCCAAGGACCACAACATCTTGGACATCAACGACATGGTCCGCACGATCGTGACGGCTCAAGAGTTGGACAGCAAAGCTCAAGTGGAACCGGACACCGTGCGCCAGTGGCTTGCAGAGAACTTGGACTTCTCCTTTGTGGACGTGCGCGTTCCCGAGGAGCGTGAGTCGGGCGAGGTGCAGGGCGCCGAGGTGCTCGACTACAACGACCAGGGCAAGTACATGGGCTTGCCGAAGGAACGGCGCATCGTGTTTATCTGCAAGGATGGAGGCCGTTCACTCGATGTGGCCAGCTATTTCCTTGGACACAAATTCACGGACGTGCTGTGCGTGAAAGGTGGCGTGGAAGCTTGGGCTGTAAACGCCTAGGTTCTCACGCGCAGCCACCTAGCGCTCGTTTTCGGCCTGGACATAGGCTTGGTTCAGGTCGAAAACGACCTTGCGCGTTTCTCCGCGGAAGCTGAGCAGCACGTATCCATCTTGCAGCGAGTAGCCATCTGCGCCGAACTCTAGTCGGCGCTTGCCACCGAAGTTGGCTTCTTTGATCTTCACCCCTTCGAAGACCGCATCTTGACCGTAGTCCCGCAGGTAGGGGTCACCGGTCATTGGAGCAGGCAGGGCCAATCCGGTGGCGTCCATGGCCTGGTATCCGCCCCCGTGGCTGTCGAATTCAATACGGCATCCAATTCGCAAGATAATCGCGTGCTCTTGCACCTGCTGGATGTCCTTGACCAGCAATTCTGCGGCTCCTTTGAGCGTGATCTCTGGCCTCGAAAACCACAGGGGGATCGCCACAGCGGCTACGGTGGATATTCCCATCAGCACCATGGCAATGCTAAAGAAGGAGAATCCCCAGGGCGACTTCGTTTGACTAGTAGGTTTCGACACGGCTTGGGTCAAGGCGGGCAGTGGGTTTGGATGTGGAGGTGGAGGAAGGCCCAGCATGCCTTCTAGCCCGGTGGCTGCGAAGGCGGAATGCATTTCTCTTTCGTCAGGGCTTTATCGTCAAAAGCGGGTCCGGACGGGAGAGCCGAAATTGCGAATACCCGCGTGATACTATGGCGCAGCGATTCGAATCTCAAATCGGCCCAGTTTTGACCGCCCTACGGAAGATCCTTCTCCCAGTAAGAAATCACAAATGGCATCAGATACACCCAACCTGACACGTAGACGTCTGATAAAAACCGGACTCATCGGTTCGGCTATCGGAGGCTTGGTCGCCTGCGATCCGTGCACGGGATCGGTGGGGACGGCGGTGCGAACGACCGAGCGTATACGTTGGCGCATGGCCTCGAGTTTTCCGAGCTCGCTGGACACGATCTACGGCGCAGCGGAAGTGCTCTCCAAGCGTATCTCCGAAATGACCGAAGGGAATTTCACCATTCGGGTTTACGAAGGCGGCGAGCTCGTTCCTCCCTTGCAAGTCTTGGACGCCGTGCAACAAGGTGGCGTGGAGGTGGGGCAAACCGGGGGCTATTACTACACGGGCAAAAACCCGGCGTTGGCTTTTGATACCTGCGTGCCGTTCGGTCTCACCCCGCGCCAGCAAACCGCTTGGCTGCGCGAAGGCGGCGGCGGGGAATGGATGAAATCGCTCTACTCGGACTTCGGAGTGATCCCCTTTCCAGGGGGAAACACGGGCGTTCAAATGGGCGGATGGTTCAAGCGCCAAGTCGAAAGCTTGGAAGACCTCAAAGGCTTCAAAATGCGCATCCCCGGCCTGGGTGGAAAGGTCATGGACGCGCTGGGAGTTTCGGTTCAGGTGCTGGCCGGCGGCGACATCTACCCCGCCCTCGAGCGCGGCGCAATCGACGCCACCGAGTGGGTCGGACCCTATGACGACCAAAAACTAGGCTTCCACCGAGTCGCCAAAAACTACTACTACCCCGGCTGGTGGGAGCCGGGTCCGAACCTGTCCTTCCTGGTCAACCAATCCGCCTGGGACACACTGCCCATCAGCTACAAGGCCGCTTTCGAAGCGGCTTGCGCCGAAGCCTCCGTAGCCATGCAAACCCGCTATGACGCCAAGAACCCCGCAGCCTTGAAGAGCCTCTTAAAAAGCGACGTCACGCTACGCCCCTTCACCGACGAAATCATGCGCGGCGCCCAAGAAGCCTCCCAGGCCTTACTCGAAGACATCGCCGCCCAGGACCCGTCCTACCGCAAACTCTACGAGGACTGGAAAGCCTTCCGAAAGGACTCTTTCGACTGGTTCGGCACCGCCGAACTCGCATACGGACGCTTCGCGATGGGCAGATAGCCCACATCTATAACACTCCACAAACCTCAGTTTCCAATGTACCAAACCTTCGCCTTACTTCTTGTTCCCGCTTTTCTGGGCGCCTGCCAAACAAGCCACTCAAATAACGACGGAGGGGCAAGTGTCACTGCGGACGACGTACAAGTGATGCATTGGGGAGGCATGCGCGAAGTCTTGCGTAATGGGAAGACCCAGGGGCGCGTGGGATTGAGCGAGGTCGTCGGCCCGACCAGCTTTGCTGTGGGAGCCCTCGAGGGATTGGCCGCGGAGATCACCGTTATAGCAGGGGAAATTCACCTAGCCGAAGTGCGTCAAGTAGACGGCCAGGACGTTTACAATGTGCGCACAGCCAATGCCGGTGAGCAAGCCACGCTGTTAGTAATTGCCGATGTTCCAACTTGGACCGAGTACGAGATGCCTCCCGCTGCCGACCTCGCATCCTTCGAAGCGTCCGTAAAGTCCATCGCCGCAGCGAACGGCCAGGACGTGACCCAACCCTTCCCATTTCGCGTGGAAGGAACCGCCTCTGCAGTTGACCTGCACGTGTTGAATCACTCCTGCCCTATCGCCAAGCCCGACGGCCCCGCCCCTTGGCGTCACACCAGCCAAAACCAACCCGCCACTCTCATCGGTTTCT
>JBLFXY010000309.1:0-3375 GCA_047611645.1 Glaciecola sp. | reverse complement strand
CACTCCCTACCAGGGCACGCCCTTGGCTGGCCTCGGATTCTTTCTTTGCGGCAGCAGCACGGACTTAAGCACCGCCGGCTCCGCGGCATGGTTGGCGAACATCCCTTCCTCCGTGCGTGGTGAGGTCTACTACTACACCACCGCCAATTCGGGATTCGCCTGCAACTTCCTCACGAACGTATTCCTCACCAACCCCGAGGACGGCACCGTCGAACAATTCCGCGGCCAGCTGCCCGGCGCCAACAACATGGGCCACGTGACCGGCTGGTGTCACACCACAGGAATGACCAATCCAGCGGGCTACAACGATGCCGCGCGCAACGCGATCATGAACCAAGAAGCCGCCCACTAGAATTAGACACGGCCTGTCGGGAGCCACTTACTCCTTGGCTATCATGATGATCCGGCAATACCGAGCCGCGCTCGTTGACGCTGCTTTTGTGCGCGGTACGTTCCTGTCAAAAGCAGTAACAACGAGCGCGGCTCGGTATTTCGGCGCGGTATTTCGGCCGGTTCAAACCTTGAACTCCTGCGTGCGGATCACGGAGGAATGCTCAAGGGTGCGGTGTACCGGGCAGCGATCTGCGATCTCTAGGATGCGCGCGCGCTGCTCATCGTCCAGGTCGCCGAGGATTTCGATTTGGCGCTCAAAGACGTCCACGGGTGTTTCCTTTTCACCGGGAGCGGGCGGCGTGCTGGCCTTCTCTTTTTTGTGGTCCACGTGAACGTTGACCTCATCCACAGGCCAACCCTTGCGCTCCGTGTACATGCGAATCGTCATGGCCGTGCAAGCGCCCAGGCCGATGCCCACGAATTCGTAGGGGCCCGGGCCCATGTCCAAACCACCGACACGCTTGGGTTCGTCGGCGATGAGCCGGTGGGGACCGGCTTTGACCTTACAAGTGAAACCGGGCTCGGCCAAGCTGACGACGACGTGGCCCTCGGCTTCGGGTTGTTCAATTTCCTCTTCGATGTAGCGACTGACCCAGGAAGCGATCATGTTGCCCACGTACAAGGAATCCCGGCTGTTGCTGAGCAAGTGGTCGGCCCCATCGAGGGAGACAAAGCTCTTGGGGTGCAGGGCCGCCTGGTAGATTTCACCCGCGTTTTCGATTCCCACTGTGGTGTCCTGGGGCGAGTGGAACACGAGTAAGGCCTTGCCCCAATCGCGTACAACCTTGTCTAGGCGATGGTTGCGCACAGCTTCGACAAAGTCGGACCCCACCGTGAACTTGCGACCCGCGATGTTGACCTCCGCCTGCCCCTTGGCTTCGAGCTCGGGCAGAGCGTCGCTGAAAATATGCAACACGTGCTCGGGGCTGGAGGGCGCTCCGATGGTCACCACGCCGCGCACGTAGTCCAACTGGGCGGCAGCTAGAATGGCCGCTGCGCCACCTAGCGAGTGGCCGACCAGCACCGACGGGGCGGCGTATTCCTCAGCCAGGAAGGCGGCCGCGTCGAGCAGGTCCTCCACGTTGGCGGCGAAGTTCGAGTCGGCGAAGTCGCCCTCGCTCTTGCCGAGCCCGGTGAAGTCGAAACGTAGGACACCAAAACCTTGGGCGCTCAATGCACGGCTGATGTTGCGCGTGGCGATCAGGTCCTTACCGCAGGTGAAGCAGTGGGCGAAGAGCACAAACTCTTTGGCGCCCCCCTCGGCGGGCAGTTCGAGCTTGGCTGACAATTGCAGACCCTTGCGGTTCTTGAAAGTTAGATTCTTGGTTCTCATGGCACTGGCGCGCTAGGGGAGGAAAAATTTCATGGCTACGGTGAGCTCAGTGAGGGAAGCGCCCTATCGAGGGCACAGTACGACAACCTCCGCTTTTGGGGACACAAAATTGAGTCCCGGCTCGCTTCTAGTGATGCCCGCGAACCGAATCTGATTTGGATGCGGTCTGGTAGGTCCCTTCCCGCGAATTCCGGGTCTATGGGCAGGCCGAAAAACCGTGTCCAGACGCTCAAGCGGGCAGAAGGACTGCCACGTCCCCCGGCTCGGTGGTAGCATCCCCTCTCCCCCAAGCCCCGATCCCCAACCGTCATGCGAATCTGCGTCTACTGCGCCTCCAGTCCCCGCGCCCCCCAGCACTACCGCGATGCGGCCTTTGAACTAGGCGCAACGCTCGCCAGCCAGGACGTGCAGGTGGTCTTCGGCGGTGGAGCCATCGGCTCCATGGGCAGCCTGGCCGACGGGGTGCACTCCGTCGGAGGCCACCCCATCGGCATCATGCCCCACTTCATGCGCGATCTGGAATGGGCCCACCCCAAGGTGGAGACCTTCGAGTGGACGCACAATATGGCCGACCGCAAGGCCAAGTTGCTGGAAGGCACCGACGCTTTAGTGGCTTTGCCCGGGGGTTGCGGCACCTTCGAGGAGCTCATGGAAGCCCTCACTCTCAAGCGCTTGGGCATCTACCTGCAGCCGATCATCATCGTGAACCAAGGCGGCTTCTACGATCCGCTGATCGCGCTCTTCAATCGCAGCGTGCAAGACCGCTTCATGGATCCGCGGCACCTGACCATGTACTCCGTGGTCGAATCCGTTGGCCAGGTACTCGACGCCGTGCGCAACGCGCCGGCGTGGAGCGAGGACAACCGCCACTTTTCCACCCAGAAAGACGAGGCCTGACATGGCGCACGACCAAGAATTCATCGACTACTTGGTCGATCAAATTCACGACGCTGGGCAGATTCGTTTCCGCCACATGTTCGGTGGCTGCACGCTCTACTCGAACGACAAAGTCGTAGCGCTCATCTGCGACGGACAGGTCTTCGTCAAACCCACAGAGGCGGGCCGCGAATTCATCGGCACCCCCACCGAAGCGCCCGCTTACCCCGGAGCCAAACCGAGCTTCCTGATCGACAGCGGATTGGATGACCACGACTGGTTCAGCGAACTCATCCGAGTCACCGAAGCCGCGCTGCCCAAGCCGAGGCCCAAGAAAAAGAAAGCGGCCAAGAAGAAATCCGCTAAGAAGCCGAAGTGAATATGCAGGCGGCTAGGCGCAGGTCTACGCGATGAAGTCCGCGTAGGCTCCGGCGATGCAATGCTCGGATGTGATTCCGAGATCCGCCATCAGGTCCGCCAATATAATTTCGCCATCGGCGGCGCTTTGCTCGGGTCGCAGGACCACTTCGATTTCCATGAAGTCGCCCAAGGACTCGACGCGATCCAGGTGGATGCGGCTTTGACCCACCAGCATGACTTCCCGGTTCTTGCGCACGATGGTCTTGATGCCCAGCGACGAGGTCAAGGCTTGCAGCAGGCCTTCCCCATCGCTGGTGGGAGTTCGATAGTAGACCGACTCGCGGGCGCCTTGGGTATTAGGGCGTTGATACGCGATGAGCTCGGCGCTGCCATCCGCAAATTGGCGCAGCTTG
>JBLFXY010000308.1:0-3438 GCA_047611645.1 Glaciecola sp. | reverse complement strand
TTTGTTGCTGTTGGGTCCCGGGAAACTGCGATAGCTGGGCGGATCCATGGCCTGAGCCCGAGCCACCAAACGCTCGGCCACGGGTCCCGCCTCGGGCCCGGACAACACGGTGCGTACCTGGACCGATCGGCCCCAGCGCTCGTCCGCGAAGGCCTTTTCCGCCCCCACGAGATTCACCTCGATCCCCGAGCCCGGTGTCGAGATCTCCAATCGAGTCCAATCGGCATGCCCTTCCAGGCGCACATCCAACCAGGTGTGATGGGCGAATCGCGAGTACCAAACCTCAGAGGTCGGAAGGCGCAGACTCTTGACGACCACAGCCGGATCCCCACCGATCTGCGGCAGCAACTCGGAGGGCTTGAGGGTGCTGCAGGAAGCCATCAAAAGCAGGCAAGGGATCCACCAGGACGCCGGGAAGCTGTGCTTGTGCAGCGGTAATTTGTCGGTCGGGTAGCAGGTCATTTGACCCGCGAGGGTAGCGCCTCGCCCCCATCAATTCCAACGGTGGCAGTTGCGCCACTTTGGCAGCCTCACCGCCTTTTTGACCGGTCGATCAAATACAAATCTAGCCTACAGACCATAAAAAGGCCGTTTTCACATGGCACGCACCTTGCTCTATTACCAAAGCCTGCAAACCAGGCCACCAGGAAAAACACCATGCAAACACCCTTCACTACTTTCGCACAGGAAGCCCTGTCCCGCGCTCAAATCCAAGCCCAGGACTCCGGACACCCCGAACTCACTCCCCTTCAACTCTTTTCCGCCATGATGGAAAAGCGCGAAGGCGTCTTCGGAGCGCTCTTCAATAAGCTCGGCGTGGAGCCCGCCGCCCTATTAGCCGAGGTCGATCGCGCCATGGCTGGACTGCCGAAGCAAACCGGCGGCCAAGTGCAACCGTCCCAAGCCCTGGGCGCTGTCATCCAGGAAGCCCAGGCAATAGCGGGCAAATTGGGCGACACCTACATCTCGACCGAGACGCTCTTTGCGGCCCTGGTCTCAAAGCCCCATGGCGCGCTGACTCAGATATTTGGCGACCGCAACATCACCTCCGATCGCGTGCAAGCCGCCCTCTCCGAAGTACGCGGCTCCACCACCGTGGACAGCCCCGATCCGGAAGGCACCTTCGACGCACTCAACAAGTACGCCCGCGACCTGACTCAGGATGCACGCGATGGAAAACTGGACCCGGTCATCGGCCGCGACGAGGAAATCCGCCGTACGATCCAGGTGCTCTCGCGTCGACGTAAAAACAACCCAGTTCTGATCGGTGAACCCGGTGTCGGTAAAACCGCCATCGTCGAAGGGATCGCACAACGCATTGTATCTGGCGACGTGCCCGAAGGGCTCAAGGGTAAGCGAGTCATGTCCCTAGACCTGGGTCAAATGCTGGCAGGTGCCAAGTACCGCGGCGAATTCGAAGAACGCCTCAAAGCCGTGTTGAACGAAATCTCCGAAGCCAACGGCGAGGTCGTGTTGTTCATCGACGAAATGCACACCCTGATCGGAGCCGGCGCAGCCGAAGGCGCCGTGGACGCGGCCAACCTGCTCAAACCGGCTTTGGCACGCGGTGAACTGCACTGTATCGGCGCCACAACCTTGGACGAATACCGCAAGCACGTGGAGAAAGACGCCGCCCTAGAGCGTCGTTTCATGCCTGTAGTGGTCTCCGAGCCCACAGTTGAAGATACCGTCGCTATCCTGCGCGGACTCAAAGAACGCTACGAGATCCACCACGGAGTGCGCATTCAAGACAGCGCCTTGAACGCCGCCGCGCGTCTCTCAGACCGCCACATCTCGGATCGCTTCCTGCCCGACAAAGCCATCGACTGCATCGATGAAGCCGCGGCGCAGCTACGCACCGCCATCGACTCCCTGCCCCCCGAACTCGACACCATCGAGCGCAAGGTGCGTACCTTGGAAATCGAACGCGGCGCCCTCACCCAAGAGGACGAAGCCGGTCACAAGGAGCGCCTGAACAAGATTGCCGAACAGCTAGCCAACCTGAAAGAAGAAGGCTCCGGCCTGCGCGCCCGCTGGCAGCAAGAGAAGGACGTCATTCAATCGATTCGCGCTGGCAAAGCCCACATTGAATCCCTACGCGCCGAAGCCGACCGTATGGAGCGCAACGGCGAACTTGAAAAGGTCGGCCAGATCCGCTTCAGCGACCTGCCCGAAGCGGAGAAAAACCTAGAGCACAACACCGCTGAGTTGGACACCCTGCAGGAGCATGGCGCCCTGCTTCCCGAAGCCGTCTCCGAGGAATCCATAGCCCAAGTCATCGCCCGCTGGACCGGCATCCCCGCAGCCAAGCTGGTCGAAACCGAACGCGCCAAACTCCTGAACATGGAAGACCGCCTGCACGAACGGATCATCGGCCAGGACGCTGCGGTCACCGCCATCTCCCAAGCCGTACGCCGCGCCCGCGCTGGCGTGCAGGAGCTCGACCGTCCCCTCGGGTCGTTCCTACTGCTCGGCCCCACCGGTGTCGGTAAAACGGAACTCGCCCGCACCCTGGCAAATTTCCTGTTTGACGACGACCGCAACATGATTCGCATCGACATGAGCGAGTTCATGGAGAAGCACTCCGTGTCGCGCATGATCGGAGCGCCTCCAGGCTACGTCGGCTACGAAGAAGGCGGAGTGCTCACCGAAGCCGTGCGCCGCAAACCCCACAGCGTGATCCTGCTCGACGAAGTCGAAAAGGCCCACCCCGACGTATTCAACGTACTACTGCAACTGCTCGATGACGGACGCCTGACCGACGGCCAAGGCCGCACGGTGGACTTCAGCCAAACCCTGATCCTGATGACCTCCAACCTACGCGGAGAAGACGAACTCAAGTCGTACTTCCGCCCCGAGTTCCTCAACCGCCTGGACGAGATCCTCACCTTCGAAGCCCTCAAGCCCGAGCAACTAGGCGGAATCGTCAAAGTCCAAATCGAACGCCTAGCAACCCACCTAGCCGACCAAGACCTGTCCATCGAACTCACCGAGCCTGCCCAAGAGCAACTCGCCAAAGAAGGCTACGACCCCGAGTACGGCGCTCGCCCCCTCAAACGAGCCATCCAAAAACGCATCCTAAACCCCATAGCCGACGCCATCCTCGCAGGAACCTTATCCCGCGGCCAAATGGCCAAAGTCGACTGGACCGGCACCGAATTCCTAATCGAAGCCAAGGAAGTAAAACAAGAAGAGTGGGTCGCCTAACCGCAATCCCCCACAGATAGCCTCGTGCAAAAGCGGCGCGGACCCCCACCAGGATCCGCGCCGCTACGATTTCAACCTACGTCTCCCAAAGCGGCACCATACCTCCTGCCGCGAAGGATGTATGGTGCCGCGTATCATCCTTCCACGTGCTATCCCGGCGCAGCCGGAATAGCACAGGTGGAGGGAGAATGCGTGGTACCGTACCTCCGCACAGTCTCCCAGGACCGCCCG
>JBLFXY010000307.1:0-3460 GCA_047611645.1 Glaciecola sp. | reverse complement strand
GAGGGTCTCGGTGACACCCTGCAAAACTTTAACGGGCGCACGCAGCATGCCCTTGACCTCATCCAGAATCACCTGCAGTTGCGCACCCGTGATTTCCCCTCGACTCATCTCAATCGCGGTCTCGATCATGGAGAGTCCGAAACCCTTGATGCCGTAGCCAAATATCTCCAGGTTGCGAATCTCGGTCTCGTAGAGCTCCTTGGCCACTTTCTCCGGATCGTGATCTCCACTGAACAATTCGCGGAACTTGCCCTGGGTGTTCGTGAAAATGCCCTCGTTGTGCCACAACGTGTCGTCGGCATCGAATGCGATGGTGTGAATCATGGTACTTGCCCCGGCTGGGAGCGTTGGAGGTCGAACCCAGCAGCGACCTGTGCTTGGAGTGACATTCAGAGGTCCGGGCGGCGCAACCTATCACTTGCCCGCGAGGGACGGTAGGGGAACCCAGGAATGGCTTGCAGGAGTTTCCAGAGGACACCTGCGAGCGCTAGAATGCAGGCATGCAACTCAAGGACACGAAACATCTCATCACCGGCGGTAGCTCCGGGATTGGTAAGGCCACGGCGGAACTTTTGATCTCGAAGGGGGCGCGCGTGGCGATCACGGGGCGCGATCCGGAGAAATTGACGCGGGTAGCGGAGGCTATGGGCGCGTTGGCGATCCATGCGAATGTGGCCGATGCGGAGGACGTGAAGCGCACCTTCGCAGAATTTCTGGAGCACTTTGGGCGCCTGGATGGATTGGTGAATAACGCGGGCATCGGCGGCGGTTGGGCTCCGATCGACGAGCTGGACATGGACGCCATGCGCCAGGTCTACGACGTCAACGTGTTTGGCGCGGCCATGATGGGGCAGGGGGCTGCGGAGATCTTCAAGCAGCAGAGCAGCGGCTGCATCGTCAACATTGCTTCGACGGCGGCGCTCAAGGGTTATGCCAAGGGCACGGTGTACTCCTCCTCGAAGTGGGCCCTGCGCGGTATGACGCAATGCTGGCAGGCGGACCTGCGACCCCACAACGTGCCGGTCATCCTGGTCAACCCCTCCGAGGTCGCCACGGCCTTCGGAGCGGAGAACCGCGAGGAACGCACCGCAGCAGACAACAAACTGCGCAGCGAGGAGATCGCCCATGCCATCGTCGCAGCTATGGAAATGGACCCTCGCGGATTCATCCCCGAGCTGTCCGTGTTCGCAACCAATCCCTGGTAGGGCGCGTCGAGCCGGGGCTGGGTGCGTCCATGGACGAGGCCCAGCCAAGGAGAATGGGGTTCTGGTCCTGGCAGGGAGGCCCGCATGGCCAGTTTTCACCCCAAGGGCTGGGATGGAAGTCCTTGGACCCCGCTTGGGATCTCCGGGCTCGGGTCCACATTCGAGTGGGTGGGGGGAGGTTTCCAGTGACAATCCGTGGTCCAAGATGGTGACCCTTGGCTCGAAGCGAGCTCGGATTCAATTTTTTGGTTTGGTTTCCGTTTCCCTATTCCAACGATCGGGGGGCGAGGCCGTATGCTGCTGGGCCGCCAGCTACCCTCCTGTTCATCCTCGCTGGCTGACATCCTCGGCATGGGCCGACTTTTCTAGGCATGATCGATTCTGAAATCCGTCCTGATAGCGACGACATTCAAGCCCAGAGCTCCTGGGTACCTGAGCTGCAAGCCGCCCTTGGAGGCGTTTTGGTGGGCCAGGAAGCCCTGGCTCGCAGCCTGACTATGGGCCTCTTGACCGGCGGGCACGTGTTGCTCGAAGGTGTGCCCGGCTTGGCCAAGTCCCTGGCGGTCTCCTGCCTAGCGAAAGCGGTGCACGGAACCTTCTCGCGCCTGCAATTCACGCCGGACCTGCTGCCTTCCGACCTGATCGGAACCGAGATCTACAACGCCAAAGAGAGCAACTTCACCGTGCGCCAGGGGCCGATTTTCGCCAACTTCGTTTTGGCGGACGAGATCAACCGAGCACCGGCCAAGGTTCAATCCGCCCTGCTCGAAGCCATGCAAGAGGGGCACGTTTCCATCGGTGGCGATACCATGAACCTGCCCGACCCGTTCCTGGTCTTGGCCACGCAGAACCCGATCGAGCAAGAGGGCACCTATCCCTTGCCCGAGGCCCAGCTCGACCGCTTCGCACTTAAAGTGGTCGTCGAATACCCCAGCCGCGAAGAGGAGCTCACGATCATGGATCGCATGAGCCGCACCGCACCCAAGATGGAGGTGCCGCGCGTGGTGGAACTCTCCACCATTCTCGAGGCGCGCGCGATCGTGGACCGCATTGCCTTGGATCCGCGCTTGGCGGGTTACATCGTGGACCTGGTTGGCGCGACGCGCAATCCCGCAGCCTGCGGATTGCCCGACCTGGAATCACGCATTCAGTACGGCGCTTCGCCGCGCGCTTCGATTTGGTTGGCGCTGACCGCGCGCGCACACGCCTTCCTCGAAGGCCGCGGCTACGTCACGCCCATGGACATCAAAGCGGTGGCCTTGGAAGTGCTACGCCACCGCGTGTTGCCCACCTTTGAAGCGGAAGCCGAGGGCCTGTCCTCGGATGACCTGGTGCGCCGCATCTTGGACACCGTCCCGCTCCCGTAGTTCGAACCGTCGAAATCTAATTTCCATGGCGCGTCCAGCATTGAGTCCGGCATTGAGTTTAGCACCCGAGTTGATCGCTCGCGTGCGGCAGATGGAGTTGTACACCCACCGTCTGGTCAGCACTGCGCTGGCCGGTGGTTGGCGCAGTACCTTCCGTGGTCAAGGCGTTGAGTTTGAGGAGGTTCGTCCTTACCAGCCCGGTGATGACGTGCGTTCGATCGATTGGAACGTGACCGCGCGTACGGGCGAGCCTTTTGTGAAGGCCTTCCGCGAGGAACGCGAGCTGTGTTTGCAGTTGGTGGTGGACACGTCCATGTCCATGGACTTTGGTACGGGCCGCTGGTCCAAGCGTGAAGCCGCTGCGCAATTGTCCGCGCTCTTTGCCACGGTCTGCGTGCGGTCCCAGGACCGGGTGGGCTTGACGCTCTTTGGCCCGGACGGTTTGCATCACCTGAAAGCGGGCAAGTCCTCCACCCATGTTCAGCGCTTGATCCGCGATGTGTTCGCGGCGCCGGTCACCCCGCCGGGCACGCCCATGTCCTCGATTTTGGAAGGGCTCGAGCGCGCGGTGAACCGCCGCTCGATGATCATTTTCTGTAGCGACTTCGCCGGTTTGGAAGATCGCGATCCGGACGTGGTCGATCGCTTCGCGCGCCTCTCCGCGCGTCACGATGTGATCGCACTCTTCGTACACGATCCCTTCGAGCGCATCTTACCCGAGGTCGGAATCCTTGAATTGCAGGACCCCTTGCGCGGACGCCGCCTGTCGGTGGACGGGCGCAACGAAGAGGTACGCGAAGCATGGAGCTCGGCTTTCGAAGAGCGCCGCCAGGTGGTGCGTTCCGTTTTTGCGCGCACGGGCGTGGACTGTGTCGAAGTCGACACGGG
>JBLFXY010000306.1:0-3583 GCA_047611645.1 Glaciecola sp. | reverse complement strand
GCCTGTCGGTGGACGGGCGCAACGAAGAGGTACGCGAAGCATGGAGCTCGGCTTTCGAAGAGCGCCGCCAGGTGGTGCGTTCCGTTTTTGCGCGCACGGGCGTGGACTGTGTCGAAGTCGACACGGGTGGTGATTTGGTGGATCCCGTGTTGGAATTCTTCCGCCGCCGGCGCATGGAACGCGGAGGACGCAAGCGGTGATTCGATTGCAAGAAGTACAACCCAAAGCGGACGTGGTCCTGATCGAAGGTCAAGCCAATCTGATCGCCGTACCCGCCCAAGCGCACATCGGCGAACCCGTGGTGTGGACCCTGTCCGTGCAACACAGCAGCGGCGATGGGCTGCCCGAGAAAATCAAAGCGCCGTTCCAAGAAAAGGACGGCTGGGTTTTGACGCAAGACCTCTCGATCAAGCGCATCGATCAGCCGGATGGTTCCGTGCGCAGTGAAGCCAGCTGGACCTACCTCTCCATGCGTCCTGGAACAAGATTCCCGGGCGACTATACGTTGACCTTGAAGCGTGGCGCTCCCTTGAGTGTGGAACTCGGCGCGCTGGAGGTTCTCGGGGAATTGCAAGAGAGCGAGGACGCGCCGCGTCCCATGGCGCCGATCCTGCCCATTGAAGCGGGGCCTTCAGGGCACGGGGGCCTTTGGCTCGGTGTCGGACTGCTCGCGACCCTTGTATTCCTACTCTTGTGGCGGCGCAAAGGCGCACGTCCCAGCGAACAGACCGTGGTCGAACCCGTGATTTGGGAGAAGCTCAAAGCGGTGAGCGTGCCTACCGATGCTAAGGAAGCTCGCCAGGCTCTTTTCGATTGGCACCGGGATATCCGGCAAGGCATCGATCGAGCGTTGAGTGACGACCGCAGCGCACTGGTGGATGCGGAGTGGATCGAGCAGTGCAGTGAAGCCCCGGGCGGCGCATCCCTCCCCTGGCAGCACTTGGAGAGCGTGCTCGTGGAGTTGGAAGGTTTGAAGTATGCCGAGCCATTGCCTGGTCGACTGACCCTTGCGGGCGTCGGTGAGCGCGTGTCGGCCTTGTCGTACGAGCTTCTGGGTGTCAATCCTTCAGCGGTTCGTGAGCCGGCCACCGAGTTGGCTTCCGGCACAGCACAAGCACCTGCTGTCGAGGAGGAATCTTCATGAGATTCTTCGCCATCGTAGAACAGCGCAGTGCCGCAGCTGGGGGCTGGGAGGTTTGGCAGGGGTTCTCCTTTGCCGACCCGGCTTTCCTGTACTTGTTGCTGCTCGTAGCGCCCATCGTGTTTTGGGGGCGCTCCACGCGGCGCAGCGCGGCGCTTTCCGCTCCCGCCATCCTGACCGAACTGCAGCGCTCGCGCGCCCAGAAATGGTCGTTCCTCGTACCCTGGCTCAGCGCGCTCGCCATGTGTGCGAGTATTTTTGCCTTGGCCCGTCCGCTTTCGGGCGAGGATCGATTCGAAGGTAAAAGCGAGGGGGTTGACATCGCTCTCTTGATAGACCGTTCGTCCTCCATGGAAGAGCCCACGGGCAATGGCCGTGAGCGGCGTTTTGACATGGCGCGCCGCGTGGTGGGTGAATTTGCGAAGCGACGCATGACCGACCGGGATGGGGCCAGCGACAACGTGGCCATATTCGGTTTTGCTTTTTATACCGAGCTGCTCTGCCCTTTCACCATGGATGCGGATGCCGTGCAAGGCGTGCTCAAGGGATTGGATGTGGAGTACTTGCGCGATCTGGATGGCACGGGTATCGGCGTGGCCCTGGCCAAGGCCACGGAGGTCTTGGAGAACAGCGAAGCCGCCTCGCGCATCATTGTTTTGCTCACCGACGGCCGCGAAACCGTTTACCAGCGTTCCGAAACGGCCATGCACCCCAAGCAGGCGGCGGTCATCGCTGCTGCCAAAGGCGTGCGCGTTTACACGTTGTACGTGGGGCCCAAGGAGCTGCTGCGCCGTGACCTGTTTGGCGCCTCACGCGTGAAAGCGGACGTGGGGGACTTGCCCGTTATAGCTGAATTGACCGGAGGTTTGTTCTTCCACGCGGAGGACGAGCAGCAATTGGAAGAGGCCTACCAAACCATCGAGGACTTGGAGCGCACCCCGCGTACCGAGACTCACTTCGCAGAGAACTACGAGCGCTATCCGGGCTTCCTTCTGGCGGCCATGATCTTGGCCGGGCTTTCGATGCTTTGCCGCCACACCTGGGCCAGGAGACTGCCGTGCTAGCTTTTCTTGGATTGACCTGGGCGCGCATGGGCGCTTGGCCCGTGCTGCTGCTCATGATCGCCGTGATTGTGGCCAGCGTGCTTGCCGGCCGTAATTCCCAGGCCAAATTGCGCGCTGCGATTCACCCGGCCCAGTGGAAGGCGCGCATGGCGGGCAACCGCCCGGGCATAGCGGTTCGCCAATGGTGGACCGGTGGACTCGCGCTCTTGCTATTGGCCGTCGCCTTCTTGGGACCCCAACGCGGCTCGGTATTGATGCCCGTGCCCAGGCGCGGAATCGACATCGTGGTTTGCTTGGACACCTCGCGTTCGATGCTCGCCCAGGATGTGGGGCAGGATCGTTTGGCGGAGGCCAAAAAAGAAATCCTGGGGCTCATGGATGTACTGCAAGGCGACCGCTTGGCCTTGATCGCTTTTTCCGGCGACGTGCGGCGGGTGGCGCCCTTGACCCGCGATACCACGACACTGGGTTGGTTCCTTGAAACGCTAAGTCCCGATGACAATCGGCGCGGCGGAACGGATCTGGGTGGAGCCTTGCGTTCGGCGTTGGAAATGTTCGACGGTCGCAACGGGGCCCATGAGGCCATTGTTCTGGTCACCGATGGAGAGGATTTGACAGGGGCAGGCCAGGTGGCTGCGCAGGAAGCCGCCGTGCGTGGCATTCGTATTTACGTGCTGGGCATGGGCACCAATGGGGGCGCCAAAGTCCCCGCGGAAGGCGGCGGCTGGACCCAGGACGAGGACGGCATCGATGTGGTCTCCAAGCTGCAGACTCAAACCCTGGACCAAATAGCGGAGATCTCTGGCGGTTTGTACATCCAAGCGCACGGCACAGTGCTGCCCCTGGAGCAACTGTACAAGCGTGGCTTTTCTCGTCTACAAGGTCGCCAATACGAACAGGGTTTTGAGCGGGTGGAATCGGATCGATTCCAATGGCCATTGCTCTTGGCTCTGCTCCTTCTGGCCATGGAAGCCTGCGTTTCCGGACGCTCGAAGGCCAGTCAGAACTCCAAACCGCTCAACGACTCCGACCGTAAGCAGAACAAGGACGTGGCATGATGAACCGTACTCTGATTTTCAGCGCATTGTGTGGCTTGGTACTTCCGGGCCTCATGAGCTTGCAAAACGTAGGACCGGATACGCTGGGGAAAGCGGCTGCTGGGCAAGCGGCACAAGCAGGGGAGGAGGCGGCCTCTCAGCCGATAGTGCCCTTCGCTGGGAGCCTAGCGCAAACCGACGAAGAATTGCGCAAAGTTGTCGAGCAGGGGGACATCTCGCAAGCCACGAATTTTGCAAAGACCCTGGTGGAGCCGCGGCAGATCGATCGAGCTCAAGTCTGGTTGGAGCGGCGCACGGGATTCCTGGGCGCGCGCGCCTCC
>JBLFXY010000305.1:0-3601 GCA_047611645.1 Glaciecola sp. | reverse complement strand
AGGCTTGCACCCTGCTCACGGGGCGCAGTCCCTTGCAGCACGGCGTGGGGTCTATACACGAAAGCGGCTTGAGCGCGCTGGCGGAGAGTGAGGTCACCCTGGCCGAATTCCTGAACGACAAGGGGTTTGCGACCCTGGCCTCCATGGCTCTGCCCCAGTTCAGCCCGGAGATTTCCGGGCTGCACCATGGTTTTGACACCTATCTCGGACCCCATGTGCTCGGCGACTCCCTGCGCCGCAGCGATCGCGTTGAGATGGTCTTGCGCGACGACCTCGCTTCGGCACTAGGCGGTGACGAGCCCGTATTTGCTTGGATACAGATCTCTGACGGCTTGCGCCCCGGCTTGGAACCTTCCGCCAATGTGATGAGGTTCGTGAAAGCGCGGCTCACAGACATGCTGCCGCAAAATCCAGCCTTGCAACAAAGCGTGGAGCTCGTGGACCGCAGCCCCGAAAAATTTGAAGAGGTACGGCGCTCCATTCTGCGCGCACGTGGATCCGCTGTGCATATGGCTTTCATGCGCGGCGTCTACCAGGGCCAGCTCGCGGACTTGGATGGCGTCGTGGGGCTAACGATGGAGGCCCTGGAAAGCTCGGGCCGAGCCCAGGAAGCTGTGATCGCATTGGTCGCAACCCAAGGGGCGAACTTGGGTGCGAAGCCGAATCAAAGCGCATCCATTTTTCAAAGCGATGTGCTGCGCGCTCCCCTTTGGCTTTGGTCGCCGGGGCGCATCGCTCCTGGAACCGACACTCGGTTGCTGTCCAGTCATTATGTTGCAGACTTGCTCTGCGATCTTCTTGGGCTTCAATTCGGCGATCAAAATCCTTGGGATTCCGTTGTGAGCCTTTGGGATGCGGGCATGACCCGGCGTGCGGTGGTCGGCACCCAATTCCACCTGGAGGAAAACGCAGCGGCGGGTTGGCTTGGATTTGATGATGCTGGGAACTCGGTCATGAAGACCCAGGGTTTGAGCGAAATCCATTTGACGCAGTGGAACGAATTGCAAGCTGCGGCTGCCGTGGATACGGTGCGCTTTGGCTACGAATTGAATTTTGATTGCGCAGGCCCCGTGACCGTGCGTTGGAGAATGGTGGATGGACGTTCGCGGGGAGCCCGAGTGGAGCCTTCCGAAGCGGGTGAGTTGGGCAGGGTCACGTCCATGACGGGCTCTGCAGTTCTGTTGGGCCAGGGCGCCCTGCGGCTCGAAACCTACGCCCGGGAAACCCCCGTGGTTTGGACGTTAGAAGGCTTACCGGCCGAAACCAGCGCTCTCAACCAGGCAGCCTTGCAGGTCATTCGGAAACCCTACGGCGTCGAGCGAACCAAAGCTGAAGCGGAAAGCCAAGCCGAGGTTCACCGTGACGCCGGCATTTGGACGCGTGTGATCGTGCAAGGCGCAGCAAACCGGCCAGTGAACATCTTTGCCGGCCTGGTTCCTAAAAAGCAAAACGCCACGCGCCGGCCGATCAAAATGGAATGGACGGTGGGCTTCAACGACGAAGTCGAACGCTTGGCCGGTCGCGAAGATGCCGTTCTGCTAACGGGAAAAACCCCGCTCAATGTGCAGTTCAAAGAGATCCCCGGCCATACACTCTCCCTCTCCATTCAAGTAGAAGACCACTGGCTCTCCCCCTTAGAAATGTCGTACGAAGGAAAATTCCTCGCGCCCGCTGGGCAGCGCACCATTTACACCCCCGATTGGTGGCCCGGTGTGACCGAAGCCCTCTTTGAAGAGTCCGGCCTGTCCCTGGGACCGGGTTTGAGTCTGCGCCGCTTCGGGCCCCTGCCCAAGAGCCGCAAAGTGTTGTCTCCTGATTCCGGTTTCTTCGTCAGTCGACTCGGGAGGGGACAATGATTCGCATCATCCTGTGCCGTCCCGCAGGCCCGCGCAACGTGGGCATGATTTTGCGCATCAGCCAAAACTTTGGGCCCTGTGAGCTCTACTTGGTCGACCCGGGGCGCCCGTCCATGCTGGTGCACCCTGAATTCGTGCAGATGTCCCACGGCGTCGAAGAGGCCAAGGCTCAGGTCGTAACCGTTGCGACGCTCACGGAAGCCCTTGCGGAAACCACCATGGTCGTTGGTTTCACCGCCCGCGTGCGCGGAAATCGTCAACGCGAGGATTGGCGCGAGATGCTGCCCGAAGTGCAGGAGAAGCTCGCTTCGGGTGAGCATCATTTGGCCCTGGTCTTCGGCGCGGAAGAGATGGGCTTGACGAAAGACGAGGTCGACCTCTGTCATCGTTTGGCCCACGTGCGCACATCCGAGCAGCACACCTCGCTCAACCTAGCCGTCTCCGTTGGCGTGATCCTGTCCGGCCTCTTCACCCGCGACGGGCTCCTCCTGCCCGAGCCCGGCGGCCGCATGCTCAGCGGCGAAGGCCGTGAGTTCCTCAAGAAGCGCATGATCGCAGTCTTTGGTGGAACGGTCGCACGCTCCGAAAAAGCCTCGGAGTTGATCACAGCATCCATCGAACGGGTTTTCTCCCGAGCGGAACTCGAAGACCGCGACGCGCGCGCCTGGCACCTCATGCTGCGCGCTCTTGGCAATGAAACCCGTCCCGATGCCATGGGTCTAGAACCCAACACCAAAGGCGGCCGCCGCGAACGGCTGATGCAACGTCACAAGGACGGCGAAGCGGGCACGCCAAACGAGCCGACCCAATAACTTCAGGGTAGGTCCCCGACTCAAAATTATAGCCATGTCACTTCCCGTACGTCTCGACCAGGCAATGTGATTCCAATGGGCGGAAACGAGGCCGCTTCAGGAACAGAGCGACGTGGATCAGCGGTGCTTGGGTCTGAGCTCGACATGCAAGCGCTCATAGCGGGCGGTTAGGTGGCGCTGAATCAGGATGCGGTTCGCCGGTGGGATGAGCTCGGGGCGCACGGAGAGTTTTACGCACTCGGAAGGTGGGGCCCATTGGGCGAGGAGGCCTTTGTCTGCACAGATGAGTTGGCAGGCTCGTGCGAATTCTGTGGTCGTGCCTTCTGCGGTTCCGAGTTGTTGGGAATCGATCCAGCGGTTTGCGAAGCGGGAGGCGTTCGCAAGCGCTATGTTGCGTACTCCGAAGAAGGTCAGGTGTCCATTCTCTTCGAAGCTCCCGAGTTCCAGATGCCCGCTGCCGAAGTGGCTCGTGCAGAGCAGGTAGGCGTAGGCCAGTCGATGGCTTTTGCAATTTAGCTGGCGGGCTGAGATGATGCTAAAGCGTCGAGCGCTAACTTCGCCCTTGGGAGTTGGCCGAGCATGCACGGACAATCGCATGGGGCCCAAGCCCGGTATCTCCAGGGTGACGCCGTGCAAGGCCGCCGCAAGCTCGTGTCGACCCAGTGCCAATGCCCGCGCCCGGTTCCAAAGGGCACGCAGTCCCGTTTGCATACTCAACCGATACAGGGCGGGCACAAATCTGCCAAGGACAGGCAGTGATCGGGCAAGGGGGATGGGGTTCACAGTGTCCTAGTACACCTGATTTTAAAAAACCTGGGGCCAGAATCCCATTGGGAGGGGCGGCTCCGTAGAATGCCGCGATGGTACGACTCAACCGCATTTATACGCGCACCGGCGATGATGGAACTACGGGATTGGGAGACGGCAAGCGCC
>JBLFXY010000304.1:0-3636 GCA_047611645.1 Glaciecola sp. | reverse complement strand
CTACTACGCCTTGGCAGGTATTTTTTATAGCACCGAGACTCACTTCGGCACGCTGCGATCCCCCGGGAACAATCAATCCTCCGACCTGATTCCGCTGCCTGAAGGCGTCGCAATGCCGAATGGGCCGACCATGGATGCGGACCTTCAGCGCCTCGTGAAGCGGGGACCACGGCGCGGCGGCAACACCCCGCCCCAAGGTCAGGGGACCGAGTCGATGGAAGGCTCCAAAATGGATGAGGCCTCCTCGGACGAGCCCTCCATGAGCGATGACGACAAACGCGAAGCCGCCCGGCGCACAGCGCAACTAACGCGGCGCCGCACCCAGCAACAAGGAGTCTTAGATGACCTCCGCTCCCGGTTTGACGAGAGCGGTCGCGCCCTCCCCACCAACCTGCTCGCAATGGGCGTATCGGAAGGAGAGCCGCGCGACATCGCCGTCCTCGAACGCGGGGAACTCGATCGTCCTGGCGAGGTGGTGCATCGCAATATGCCTCAAGTCTTGCGCGCAGTCGATATGCCAGCGGTGACCCAAGGCAGCGGGCGCTTAGAGCTAGCCCAATGGGTTGCGAGTTCGGACAATCCATTGACCGCACGCGTTTGGGCGAACCGCGTTTGGCTGCACCTATTCGGAACCGGACTCGTGTCCACGCCCGATAACTTTGGTGCCGCGGGCCAGATCCCGACGCACCCTGAACTGCTCGACTGGCTCGCAACCGAACTTGTGGCCAAAGGCTGGTCCACCAAGGCATTGATTCGCGAGATCACTTTATCGCGCGCCTACCGCCTCTCGTCCCGGAGTGCCCAAGCCGCAGAAGCTATCGATCCCGATGTGCGCTTACTGTGGCGCATGCCCAAACGCCGATTGGAATCGGAGGCTTTGCGCGATGCGATGCTCACGGTGTCGGGCAGTTTATCCACCGCCAAACCGGTGGGCTCCCCCACCGGCACCTTCGAAGGTCTCCTGCGGAATGAACAGATCGCAAAGCTGTTGCTGCGCGAGCAAAACGTACGCTCGGTCTACCTGCCGAACCCGCGTGGGTTCACCATGGAAACCCTGGCCGCATTCGACGCTCCCGATAGCGATTTTGTCACCGGGGATCGCGATGAGACCACCGTCGCCACCCAAGCCTTGTTCTTGATGAACGACACCGAAGTGCTGCGCTTGTCAGATGCTTTCGCCCAGCGCCTGCTAGGGATTGAGGGTAATGAGAAAGACCAAATTCGTGCAGGCTTTGAGTTGGCCTATGGTCGGCCTCCGACCTCCATCGAAAGTAAAGCGGTCCGTAGTTTCTTACGCGACTATGCCAGGGAGGCGGAGACCACCATCGATAAGGAATCCGCACAAGATTCTGGTCGAGGCAACGCACGCCAGCGTGCCAGGCGAAGAGCTCGTGAACGCGCCCGAGATGCTAGCAACGGCGTACTCGCTCCGATCCAGGATCCCAAGCTGGCCGCCTGGTCCGCCTTTGCACAATCCCTTTTCCAAAGCGCGGAATTCCGCATTCTCAACTAACCCCGGAGAGTCCCATGAAAAATAGAATGAATGACCCTCTGGCTGGAATGGCCCTGAATCGCCGGGACGCATTGCGCGCCCTGTCCGCTGGCATGGGCATGCTAGCCTTGCACGGCGTGGCTGGCGCACGTCCGCTCACCATCGAAGATTTGCTAGCGGCCAAAGCCCCGATGATGCCGGCCAAGGCAAAGCGCGTGATATTCCTATGCATGTCCGGTGCGCCCAGTCACGTCGACACCTTCGACTACAAACCCGAGCTCGCTGCTAACAACGGCAAGACCCTGTCGGGATACCGCAAAGGCGCAAAGTTATTGGGCAGCCCATTCGAATTCGCACAACACGGTCAAAGTGGTCTGTGGATCAGCGAACTCTTCCCCAACCTTGCCAAGCACGCGGACGATCTGTGTCTCTTGCACGGCATGCACACCGAACTCCCGGCGCACCCCCAAGCCCAAACCATGTTGCACACAGGCAGCATACAGTTTGTCCGGCCTTCCCTCGGCGCCTGGTCTTTGTATGGCCTTGGCACCGAGAATACCAACCTACCTGGCTTCGTTACGCTCAACCCGCAAGGCGGACGCGCCCAGCTCTTTGGCAGCGCCTTCTTGCCGGCAACCTATCAGGGTTTGCGCATCGGGACCGGCGGAAATCGCCGCGGACGTGGGGCTAAGGACCCCGTCGAAGACATCAAGAATCCGCGTCAAGGCCCGAAGCTCCAGCGCAAGCAACTGGACCTAGTGCAACGCCTGAACAAAGCATACGCCAAGCGTGAAAAAGGCGATGACGACATTCAGGCTGTCATCGAATCCTATGAATTGGCCTTCCGCATGCAGGCTGAACTCCCGGACTTGATGGATCTATCCGGGGTCAAACAAAAGACCCTTGATGAATACGGCATCGGCCAGGAAGCCACGGACGGTTTCGGGCGTCAGTGCCTCACCGCCATGCACTTGGCCCAAGCAGGCGTACGGTTCATCGAAGTCGGCCAAGGCGGCTGGGACCATCACCGCAATCTACGGGCCGATCTAACCGAGTCCTGCACCGGTATCGACCAACCGATCGCAGCCCTACTCAACGACCTCAAGCGCCAGGGCATGCTCGACGAAACCCTCGTCATTTGGGGTGGAGAGTTCGGTCGAACCCCTTACGCACAGGGCTCTGACGGTCGCGATCACAACAACCGCGGCTTCACCACCTGGATGGCCGGTGGCGGTGTGAAAGGCGGCATGTCCTACGGCTCCACCGACGAACTGGGCATCGAAGCCGTCGAAGGCCGCCTATCCATCCACGATTGGCACGCCACCATCCTGCACCTCATGGGCCTCGACCACGAACGCCTCACCTACAACTACGCCGGCCGAGATTTCCGCCTGACCGATGTGCACGGTGATGTAGCCCGGGACATCTTGGCGTAGTCGAGCCGCTCCACTTGCACTCGGCGTCCCCGCATGCTGGTCATAACTGACGCGGGTGACTCGATGGTGCCGCCCCCCGAGCACGGGGGCGGCTACGACCTCGCCCGTCACTTCCGTCAGCCGAGAAATCGTCGAGTTCCCGCCAAGCCGTGGATCCGTCCGCGACCTGTTCTGGTTCTCCACGTACCCATGGACAGTCCGGAGCCAATGGTTGTCCACCATCGGCATGATGCGATCCGTCACTCGCGCCGAATATCGTCGATGATGCGCTCGAAGAAGGCGTGCCCCGCAAACGAACGAAGCTCGGATCCTATTCACGGTCCCGGACTTCGATCCTATGACCCCTTCGTCAAATTGTGCACTTCAACCCCTTCGCACTGCCCAGCCCCTCTCCCTGCTGCACCCCTTCGCCCCCGATCCCATACAATCAACAGCTTGCTCGCTACTCAGTTCGCTGCTCCTCCCTGCCCCTTCTCCGAAACGGCCCCTTCGTTATTCCTATGCGCCAAGGTAGGACTTGATAATGGAATTCACTTGGCATGGGCCCATTGAACAACTTTGTCTTTCTTAACGGAGATTCTCATTGGTGTTGGATTCCTCGTCTTGAATCTAGCCCGAACATTTCATGAACACACGCCCCAGACTTCGCAAACGGGCCCCTTCGGGCCCCTCTCGTCCCCTGGCAGCACTTTCCGAATTTTGCCTTCC
>JBLFXY010000303.1:0-3673 GCA_047611645.1 Glaciecola sp. | reverse complement strand
AAGCACAACCTCATCGTGCTCCTTTTCGCTGACGCTCCTGGATCTTTGCGATACGAGGCAGATCGGCTTCCCAGTACTTCGCCTGCAGCTCCAAGGAGGGCGAGATCAGGGGGCGCACGATGCGAAAACCCACCGTCTTGGCGTTGGTCAGATACCAGATGCTCTTTGGAAGTTGCGGGTCCATCATCTTCCATGAGTCCTGCGAGCCGCGCCGTGTCGCTGCGCGCAGGGCATGCGGATCGTCGTCCCATGAGCCGCCACGCACCACGCGCGGGTATTCCGTCGTCGGCCAGTGAACCGGGTCCTTGATCCCGAGCTTGTCCCCAAGCTTATCCAAGACCTCGCTGGCTGCCCGCTTGCCATAGGTCTCGGCCCCATAACCGTCGAGAACCCACTCGGCAACATTGCCGTGCATGTCGTGCAAGCCCCAGGCGTTGGGCTTCTTTGTACCCACGGGATGGTAGCCATCCTTGCTGTTCTCGAAATACCAAGCGTGGGCGCCGAGCTGTGCCGCGTCGGCACCGAACGAGTAGGCCGTCGTGCTTCCAGCCCGGCAGGCGTATTCCCACTCCGCCTCGGTCGCCAGTCGGTAGAAGCGCCCGGTCTTCATCGACAGCCACTTGGTGTATTGCTTGGCCGCGAATTGGGTCATTGAGATCGCGGGGAAACCATCGACGCCCATGTCGAAGTCCATCGGGACATAAGGCGGCGTGGGACGGCTGACGGCATCAGCCCAGGCTTCCTGGGGGGAGACCTTGCCCTCCCCTACCGGAACGCCCTGCTTGTCACCGCGCAGCATGAACAGCTCGTATTCATCCCAGGTCACCTCATGCACGCCCATCCAGAAGGGTGCAATCTCGACCTCGTGCCTGGGCCCTTCATCCGCCTTGCGCTTGGCTTCATCGGCGGGGCTTCCCATATGAAAGCGACCGCCGGGAATGGGCTGCATACGAAAGCGAACCTTAGAGCCGAGGATGCGGTCGAGATAGGGCAGCATGTCTGCGGCTTGGGTGGCCGCGGCATCTTTGATCCCCAGTACAGGCCGGGGCCCCTTTGGCGGGTCGGGATAACGCGACGCCGTATCTTGTTTAGCCGACGAGTCCGCTTGAAACACGAGGCCTGTGAGACATGTAAGGATGAGCGCGGACAAGAGACTGGTATTGTGCATGGGAGACTTTTGGATTCGGCAATGCGGCGTCAGGATCCCTATCGATTAGGGGAACCTCACGCTCAACCCGTTGGAGAAGTTCGAGTGGAGGTCGGTACCCGTAGCGCGGTGCCTGAGTTGGAAATGATAAGTTTGTCCTGCTCCGATGAGCGGTGAATTCGTAAAGGAGAGCGTCAGAGTCACATCAAAACCCGTGGAGATGAGCGCGGGGTTCGATTCCCCCTTCGATCATGGGTTGGAATTCACTCGGCTCGATCCACGCGCGGATGCTGTTAGAATCTCTCCAATAATGCTCAAACGGGGGTCCAAGCACCCCCATATTGACCACAAGAACGGCAAGCCAAGCCACCCCCCATGCGCTACAACGTTTCCATCAAAGGTGTCTTTCTCAATCCAGCGGGCGATGTCGTGCTGCTCTTAAACGAGCGTGACGAATGGGAGCTACCCGGTGGGCAGATCGAGATCGGAGAGGACAGCCAGGGTTGCCTGGCCCGCGAGATCGACGAAGAGCTGGCCCTCCAGGTGCAAGTCGGCGAGCTGCTCGACACCTACCTGTTTGAGGTGATCCCAGGCGCACACGTGTTCATCACCACCTACCGCTGCGAGCTGACGGGCGCATTCGAGCCCCGCCTGAGCCACGAGCACAAGCGCATAGGCTACTTCGCGCCGAACGCCCTACCCGACAACCTACCCGCTGGTTATCGGCGCTCGATCCAGGCCGCCCTAGCCCACTGAGCCAACCGCTAGGACACGATCAGGGTGGCGCACTAGCTCCCGCTCTACACGCAAGCGCTCGACCGCCTGACGTGCACAATCGAAGGCCGCCGGCGCGCAGGAATCTCGCGATCAAATAGCGGCTCTTGCGGAAGATCCGGGTGCGCGATTACGGCTAGAGCAGGTCCGGAAGGGTGCGGTACACGATGAAGATTCCCATGGCGATCAGGAAGAATCCGAAGCCGCGTTTGAGGCTGGCTTGGTTCACCTTGGACCCGAGAATGCGTCCGACCTGACTCCCGAGCACGCCCACCACGCTGAAGACGGCGATCACGTTCCAGTCCAAGACGAGGTCGAGCTCGTTTAGGATCTGCGCGTGCTTGATGAAACCGGTCAAGGACTTGAGGGCGATGATGGACAAACTGGTGCCCACGGCGCGCCGCATGGGCAGGTGGACCAGCAGGACCAGGGCGGGCACGATCATGAAGCCTCCACCCACCCCAACCAACCCCGTGATGATACCGACCAACAAACCATCGACGGCGATCTTGTACTTAGGGCGTATTTTTGGGTTGCCGCCCTCATGGAGTGCGATGGGCTTGAGCATGAGCACGGCGGCGATCAGCATCAGACCTGCGAAAATCGCGAGCTGTACGGGACCGCTCACGAACTGGGAAATGTAAGCACCCAGGTAGCTACCGATCATGCTCGGAACGCCAAAAAACAACAGACTGCGTGTATCCACTTGACCAGCTCGGGCAAAAGGAATCGCAGCAAATAGGCTGATGGCTCCCACGATGGCGAGGGAGCTGGCGATCGCGACTTTGTCCGGCATGCCGAGCACAAAAGTCAGGATGGGCAGGGTCAAGATCGAACCGCCCGAGCCTAAGAGACCTAAGCAAAGACCGACGATGAGTGCGCCTAAAATGGCCAATGCCATGGGATAGTTAGGAGGAGGGCCGAGGACCGTTGGGGCCGGAGTGAATGGAAATGGAACCTGGTGACACGGACATCACCAGGCCTCGATGGGGCTGCTAGGGCCGGCCCTTCATCATCATGCTCCAATAGAACTTAGGAAGCAGGTTCTTCTTTAGGAAGAACATGCTCCAACGCTCCTTGGTTTGGTCGAACGGAAAAGTCTCCCGCAGATTCTTGTCGTAGTCGAATTCGGCCAGTATGAGTTTGTTGTAGCCGGTGACCAGGGGGCAGGAGGTGTAACCCGTGTACTTCGCGGGCAGGGCTTTCCCTTCCATGGAAGCCAGCAGGTTTTTGTAGAGAGTCGGGGCTTGCTGGCGGATAGCCGCACCTGTCTTGGAGGTGGGTAGATTGCTGGCATCACCCAGGGCAAACACGTTATCGAACGTCACGTGACGCAGGGTGTGCTTGTCCACATCGCACCAACCGCCTGCACCAGCCAAGGGACTTTGCTTGAGGAATTCCGGCGCCCCCATGGGCGGCGTCACGTGCAACATGGAGTAATCCAAGGTGCAGCCTGCCCCGTCGCCCAGGTGTTCGAAATCGGCCGTTTGATTCTTGGCGTCGATGCTCGTCAGATTGCTCTCGAAGCGTACTTCGATGCCGTAGCGCTGCACGGCGCCCATTAGGGCGTCCGCATAAGCCGGAACGCCAAAGATGGTCGGCGTGGCGATGCAGAAGATGACCTTGTAAGGATTCTTGGGCGGGTGCTTGCGCCAATAATCCGCCGCCAAGTACATGATTTTCTGGGGCGCCCCGCCGCATTTGATGGGCGTGTTGGGGTGGGTAAAGATGGCGTTGCCACCTTCAAACGCT
>JBLFXY010000302.1:0-3695 GCA_047611645.1 Glaciecola sp. | reverse complement strand
CGCCCGCGATGATTGCGGGCCTGATCAATCGACGGCTAAAGCCGGGAGAGCTGGTGGGCTGGCGCCAAGACTTTGGACAAGAGAAGCTCAGGATTGCTGTTAAAGGGTAGAGGAAGCGGAGCCGCCTGCAGAAGCTCTGAGTGAGGAGCAGCAACACGGAACCCATCCAGTTTCGATCCGAAGCCTGTGCGGAGGCCGACGGGGGCCCTGGGCAAGTCGGAAGTTCAGCTCTCTTGTTGCCCGCCCTTAGCCAGCAGCACGGCTCCTCCGATGGCGAAGAGCACCGCGAAAAACCCGGCGTATTTTGTCACGGCCGGAGTGGCGGGTTCCAGATGGCTGTTGCCGAGCAGACTACCCGTGTTCATGCTGTTGCCCATGGCGTTCCAGGCTTGCACATTATTGGCGTTTGCGTTGTATCGCTCCACCGCCACGAAGAGGCAGAAAGCGCACATGGAAAAGCTAGCGATCGCCATCCATTGGGTAGTTTTTTTATCCATTTGAAATTCCGTTGTCAGGACCATAGCAGGTGGTTGGAAGCCATGCGGTGGAGTATGTGATTTTGAGCGCAGTATTCGATTGGATGCTGGGAGCCCTCTAGCCCATGTAAATCAGCAATGGCCCATGCCGATCTCCCCGTTGTACACTCATGCGAGTTAGGGCGGTAGGATGGGCGACCTCCAACCATGACCAATCAATCAACAAAGAAGGTCCTGCTCGTGATAGGGCAAGGGCGCCAAGACACCCTGTGCCATCACCTGTTGGACGTGGTGCGTGCGGAGCTCATTCGGGACGGCGCAGAATGCAGGGTGCATGATCTGCTTCTTGATGGCTTCGATCCCGTCTTGCGGCTTGGCCCCGGTGAAACCCATGCGCGTCAAGTGACCGAAGAAACCGATGCGTTGTTGCACCGCTATCAAGAGGATGCCAAATGGGCCAACGCCCATGTGATCCTGCACCCCGTTTGGTGGTTCTCCCCGCCGGCGATTTTGAAAGGCTGGGTGGAGCGCGTTCTTTGCGAAGGCGTGGGGGTGGACTATTCGAATGGCAAAGCGCGCGGTTTGCTCGGAGGCCGCCGCGCCCTAGTCGTTCAAACTTTCAAAACCATGCGCTTGGTCGACTCCATTCTGACGCGCGGGATCAGCTACGCCCTCTGGCGCCGCGGAATCCTAGGCCCCCTAGGAATTCATTCCGTGCGACGCGTTGCTGTTCATTCCGTCGCGAAGCTCAACCCGGCCCGCATGAAGGTCCTGAAAAGGCGCCTAGAGGTGGCCGCACAGGATTTGGTGGAATAGGGAAAGCCGGACACGTTTGACATAGGATGTGACCATGGACAACTCCGTGCAGCAGACAAATTGGAACGGGCCGGGAGCCCGGTCGTGGGTGCGCTTGCAAAAGCAAATAGACCGGGCGGTGGAGCCCTTTCACGCGGCCGGCTGCGAAGCCTTGGCGGCCAAGGCGGGAGAACGCATCATCGACATCGGTTGCGGATCGGGCACGGGCAGCTTGGCTTTGGCGGACGCCGTAGGAGAGGACGGCAAGGTTTTGGGATTGGATTTTTCGGAGCCCTTGCTCGAGCTAGCGCACAAGAGATGCGCCGGCCGCAGTCAGATCTCTTTTCAGCATGGGGATGCGGGCCAGCCCCGGGCGGAAAGGGAATTCGACGCACTCTACTCGCGCTTCGGAGTGATGTTCTTCGAACAGCCGGCCAGAGCGTTTGAAAACCTCAGGCAAACCCTAAAACCCGGAGGTCGCCTGGCTTTCGCTTGCTGGCAGGGTCTGGAGCAGAACCCATGGATCCACGAACCGTTGGCGCGCATGATTCCCTTCTTGCCCGAAGCACCATCCGCCCCCAAACCCAACTCTCCAGGCGCCTTCGGCCTCGCCGATCCGGACTTCACCAAGGCTGAGTTGCTGCAAGCCGGGTTCCGTAACATTTCCATCGAAGGGGTGCGTCGTGATGCAGTTTTGGGCACCGAAGGCGTTCCGAGCGCCGTCGAGTTCAACATGCAGTTGGGCCCCGTAGCCAATCTTGCGGGCGACCTTCCCCCTGAGACGTTGGAACAAATTCGAGCCTCCTTCGCAGACCTCTTTGAGCCACACTGCCACGACTCGGTCGTCACGCTGCCCGCATCTGTTTGGATCATCACCGCGAGCTGTTAACCGATCGAGTGGGGTTCCGGCCTCGATCTAAGCGGTGTTTGCGGCCACTTTGCAAGCTGGGCGTGGCGGGATGCGAGCGGACTCCGTATAGATACATCTATGAAGTCTGTCCGCACTGCTATTCCTGGTCTCGTTCTCACCGATCATCACATCACGGTTCCGCTCGATCACTCGGATCCGAAGGGGGCGAGTATTTCGGTTTATGCACGCGAGGTTGTGCATGCGGATGCGGAGGGCAAGGACCTGCCGTATTTGTTGTTCTTGCAGGGAGGTCCCGGGTCGCCTTCGCCGCGGCCGATGGGCGCTGATGGCTGGGTGGGGGAGCTGTGCACGCAGTTCCGTGTGGTGCTGATCGATCAACGCGGTACGGGGCTGAGCAGTCCGATTCACACACAAGACCTGGAGGCCATGGGCGATGCTCAAGCCCAGGCCGACTACCTCGTGAACTTCCGCATGGATTCCATCGTGGCGGATTGCGAGCTACTGCGCGTGGCGTTGCAGGGGAAAGCGGGGCTATGGACCCTGCTAGGCCAGAGCTTCGGAGGTTTCTGTTCCATGCATTACCTATCGGTGGCTCCCGAGAGTTTGCGCGAGGTTTTGATCACCGGGGGTGTTCCAGGATTGGATACCAACATCGACGACATCTATCGCCTGACCTACGAGCGTATGGATGAAAAAAACCGAGCCTACTACCAACGCTATCCCCAGGACGTGGAGCGCGTCAAAAAATTGGTCGCTCACATTTCCGAGAACGAAATCTTGCTGCCGTGCGGCAGCCGCCTGGACGTGCGCTTCTTACAGCAACTGGGCATGTCCTTTGGCATGAGTGATGGCTTTGAGGCTGCCCACTACATCATTGAAAGCGCGTTTGCTTATGGCAACTCCGTGCCTCGCCTGCAATACGGATTCTTGCGCGCCGTGCAGGACTTCACCCACTTCGATACAAACCCGCTATACGCACTTCTGCACGAAGGCTGCTACACGCAAGGCAGTGCTTCCAATTGGTCGGCAGCGCGCATGCAAGCGGAGTTCCCTCAGTTCGATCCCACGGCTGACGGTCCCCTGTTTTTCACGGCGGAGATGATCTTCCCCTGGATGTTTGAGCAACATGCGGCCCTGCGCGGCGTGGCGCAAACCGCCGAGTTGATCGCCCAAAAGGCCGATTGGCCCATGCTCTACGACCCCGCACGCTTGGCGGAGAACAAAGTCCCTATCGCAGCCGCGGTCTATCACGACGATGCCTACGTGCCGCGCGAATTGTCCCTCGAAACGGCCAAGCGCGTCCCGAACATGCAGACCTGGGTCACCAACACTTACGAGCACAACGGTCTGCGCGCCGACGGACCCCGCATCGTGAAGCGCCTACTCGGCATGGTACGCGGAACGGTCTAGGAGTGTGTCGGGCATAGAGGATTTCGTCAGAAACCGCCCCTCCATTCCGGCACTGCGTTGGATCTCCCCCCGATAGCGTTCAACTATAGGGGGTGCAATCCGCCTTGTTCCGAAATGGATGGACGATTCCTGGCAAAACCCTC
>JBLFXY010000301.1:0-3775 GCA_047611645.1 Glaciecola sp. | reverse complement strand
TCGCGCACATCGCGGGCACGGCCCTACACCGCTGGCACATCTGCAACAAAACGGACTTTCAGCCCCACTGCAACTGCCAACTTTTCCACATACCCGGTTTCCCGCAATCCCAACCTCTCCGGAAGATCGGAAATCAAAATGGCGCCCAGGCCGCCGGCTGCCAAACACGCGGGTAAGCCCTCCACAAACCTTCGCAAAGTTTCACCGCCTTCGTCGAAGACCGCCCGATCCAAACGCGTCCGCGGAACTTCCGGCACCCAGGGTGCGTGGAAGACCACACAATCGGACCGCTCACCGGACGGGAACAAATTCGCTAGTTCAACCCGATACTGTTCTGATAATTTCAGCCTCTTCGCATTGTCGGTGGCGCAGTCCGCGGAGCGCTCGTCTAGATCTGTCCCTAGAGCTGAAAGCGCTCCGCGCTGCAACAGAACAAACCCCAACACCCCCGTTCCGCAACCCACGTCCAGCACGGCCTTGCCCTGCACATCCAAGTGAGAAAGTAAGTCCACATACGCCCGTCGTGTGGGCGAGAACACCCCAAACCGCGGCTTCAGCTTTCCGCGCAACCCTGGGACCTCAATTCCCTTACGCGGGGAGGATACAGAGTCGCACACATCCGCGTTAAAGGGTGAAGCCCGCTTCGATGGTGGGCATCGGAGCGGGCTTCGGGAGGGGGGTTGGTCTCTTGCGAGGGTTGATTCTTAGAGCAGCATGGTGGAGGTTTTGCTACCGAAGAGGCCTTTGAGCCTTGCCATCACGTTGGAGTGGATTTGGCAGACGCGGGATTCGGTGAGGGAGAGCATCTCGCCGATTTCGCGCATGGTGTGACCGACTTGGTAGTACTGCTCGATGATGAAGCGTTCTTTGTGGGTGAGGGAGCGCGTGATGTAACCCATCATGTCTTGCTTGTTTAGCTCGCCCATGGGGTCTATCGACCGCTTGTCCTCGAGCACGTCCACTTTTTCCATGGAAGAATCGTCATCGCGGTCTTCCCACTTGTCCGAGAGGGAGTACATCGCTTTGGCGGAACCGGCTTGGATCTCTTTGGTGAGTTCCTGGTGGTCCATGTCGAGGGCGTCGGCGAGCTCGGCGTGGGTGGGTTCGCGGCCCATTTGACCGGTGAGCTTCTGGAGGGCTTTGTCGATGCGGCCGGCTTTCAGGCGCACGAGGCGGGGGACCCAGTCCTGTGAGCGCAGTTGGTCGAGGATCGAACCACGGATGCGGGTGGTGCAGTAGGTTTTGAACTTGATGCCGCGCTCGGGGTCGAAGCCGCGGATGGCGTCCATGAGGCCAAAGAGGCCGGCGCTGATCAGATCGTCGATCTGGATGGACTTGGGCAGGGTCTGCAGCAGACGCTCAGCGATGTACTTGACGAGCGGATAGTGGCGCTCCATGAGCACGTTGCGGATCTGCTCGAGCTCGGACTTGAACTCCGGGCCTTTGGCGCGCACTTCTTGATAGAGGCCCCAAATATCCTCTGTGACCATTTCTTCGACCGGGACGTTTTCCTTGGTCTTCTTAGCGGTGGCCTTCTTGGTGGTGGTCTTCTTTGCGGAAGTTGGCGTCTTATTAATTGTCATGGCGAATGTTCTTAAGGAGAGCAGGCGGTGGACTAGTAGCGAATCAGCGAATGGGTGGGGACGTCGGGGAAGCGGTCCCTACCATTGAGGAAGGTCAGTTCGATGAGCAGCGAGCACGCGACGGGAATTCCACCCAGCTTGCGTACCAAGTCGATGGAGGCGCCCAAGGTGCCTCCCGTCGCTAGCAGGTCATCGACCAACAATATGCGTTGGCCTGGCTTGCAGGCGTCCACATGGGTTTCGAGCGCGTCGGAGCCGTACTCCAACTCGTACTCTTGCTTGATCGTGTCGAAGGGCAATTTGCCGGGCTTGCGCACCGGCACGAATCCCTTGCCCAGGTGATGGGCGACCGCGGTGCCGAAGATGAAGCCGCGCGACTCCATTCCAAAGACAAGGTCGTAGGAGTCGGGGTCGACTGCTGCGGCGATGCCATGGACGGCTTCGCGCAATGCTTCAGCGTTTTGAAGCAGGGGCGTGATGTCCTTATATACGATCCCAGGTTTAGGGAAATCGGGAATGTCGCGTATGTAGTCTTCGAGCAAAGGGGTCCTCCGGACGGGGACTCGTGAGTTGATTCACTCGACACCCATCCATATGTGCCTTTCGGACGTTGGATCCCCTGGCTTGACCTCGGCCCGGAATTTCTAACTCTGTCTGCGCCCCAAACCGGGATAAGTCCTGAATATGGATCAGGTTAGGGCTTGAGCGCTTCAGTCTCTGTGGGATCCACCGGTGGGATCCCGATTTTCGCAGACGGTGCTTTGCGTAGAACTTGGATTACCCCGCCGACGACCAACAGAGCGGCTCCATATCCAATGAGGCCCACGTGGTCCTTCGGCAGCCAGCTCGGCGAGAAGATTTTAAGGACCGCCATCGCCACCAGAGTAATGAGCGGATTCAAGGTGATGATCAAACTCACCTGATAGGCGGGCAAGCGCTTGAACGCTTCGCCCAAGGCGCCGTAGGCGACCAGGGTATTGGCGCCAAGGAACATCATGAGCAGCCAAAGCTTCCAATCCATGCCTGCGAGCACATTGAAGTCGGCCAGCCACCAGAGCGTGACCGCGGGAAGCCCGTAGATAACCAAATTCAAGTCCTGGGGATTGTGGCCGATGCCGCCCAAGTGCTTGGCGGTGGCGGCGTAAATCACCCAGGTGACCGCACCCCCGAAGATCAGCAAGTTGCCCCGCCAGAAGTTCTCTGGCGAAACGATTCCTCCTTGCTGCTGATCCCAAGCAAACAGGATGAAGCCGACCAGGGAGAGCGTCACTCCCAACCACTGGGCTTTGACCAAGCGTTCTCGGAAGATAAAGATTCCGACCATCGCGAGCATTAGCGGAGCCGTTTGGATCAGGATCTGGGCGTTAGTGGGCGTCGTGAAGTGCAGCCCAGACAGATAGCCGAAATAGTTGAGGGTCAAGCCCACCGCCGACACCAGCAGGAGCAAGGGTGGCTTGCGCAGGATGACCAGACGCTTGCGGTCTCTCATCGCGACCAGTGCCACCAAGACCGCAAACGCAAACGCGAATCGGAACCAGACGATGGTCAATACCGGAACCTGCTCGGTGGCGACTTTCATGGCAATGGCCAGAAAACCCCACAGAGTGGAGGTTGTGATGGCCATGATGAGGCCGAATCGGCGTTCGGAAGCCATGCTGGATGGATTGATAGGGGACGGTGTAGGGATAGAAAAACTGCCACCGCTCGACTTAGAATCTCGCCCTTAGGGCGGGTCAGCGTGCGATGGCAGTGCTTGTAGGCTCTTTCTGAAAAGTGCCTACATCGAGCTCGGAACGCCCACGCCGATGAGGCCCAGTCCGATTTGAATCGTCTGGCGGGCGGCTTCGACGACCTGTAGTCGCGCAGCAGTCGTGCCAGCTTCTTGGCCGAGAACGCGGTTGGCCGCGATCCAAGAGTTAACGTCTCGGGCTAGGCCAAGGAGGTATTGCGTTACTTCGGAAGGCTCCGCATTGTTGGCGGCGCGTTGCAGAACGGAAGGGAAGCGGCCCATGTTGAGCAGTAGGCCCGAGGACTCTTCTAGGCAGGAGTAGTCCGCGTTTTCCATGGCCCCTGCCTCGGCCTTGCGCAGAATCGAGGCCAAGCGCGCGTGGGTGTATTGCACATACGGACCCGTGTCGCCCTCGAAGGAAAGCACCTCGGACCAGACGAACTCAATGTCTTTGGTACGTTCG
>JBLFXY010000300.1:0-3782 GCA_047611645.1 Glaciecola sp. | reverse complement strand
CTGCCATCGGCCCAATCCCGCCACGCGGACTCAGGCAGGGCCCCTCTCCGAAGCCGGGTTCTGACGGTACGCATCCGATCCGCCGCGCGGGATCGTCAGCGACTTCCAGCCCTCACCTTGCTGGAGACGTGCGAGCAACACGATCTGCCCCACGTGATACGCCACATGCGACAGCGACCGAGTCAGGGCTTCGGCCACTGTAAACGCCACGCCGCGAATCGTGACCGTGCGGGAAAAGTCGGCATCCTGCAAGCCGTCGAGTGTGTCGCCCAGGATCTGCCAGCCCGAATCCCAAAGTTCGTGCAGCCCCTGTTCTGACAATCCTTGGTCCTCGAACTCCCGATCTCTGTTGCGAAAATCCTTCTCCCCATCACTGGTTAGAAAGTCAGTGAAGCGCGATCGAAGATTCCCGCCCAAGTGCTGCATCAACACCTCGACCGAATTGTTTCCACCCCCAGCGCACTCCTGGAGCTGCACGTAGGTCATGGATTCGATGGTGCTCTGCGCCAAAAGGCGGTAGCGGCGAAACTCGGTCTCAAATCCCTGCAGTTGTTTCTGGTCGTTCGACATGGGGAAAGGATAGCCGCTTTTCCAGCGGCGCTCATCCAGAGGCTCCGATGGGAATAGCCCCCATCCGGAACATTGTCCTGCTTCCACGGGCCCGTACCCGCCACGCCCCCTCAGAAGCGGTATTGCGTGCGTGCCATCCCTTCCAGGTGTTGAAAAAAACAGCATGTGTTGAAGAACACCACTAGGAAAAGGATCACCCCCCTGAACCCTGTTCCGGGTCGATCAGGAAGTTCTTTCCGGATTCTGTCTCAAGACCATCAAGCATTTTCGAAGTGGGGCCGAAATTCTCACTTGGCACCGGTCTTGCGACTGAACCCCCAACCTCGAACATGCAGCACAACGAATTCCTCACCCAAAACGCGTCGATGACCCAGCCCCAGTGCGGCTTGGTCCTCGCCGTCCGTGCACGCAGTACCGGGGCTACCGACCAAGGAGACCTCTCGTGATTCATCGCACCGCCTATGTTTTGGTTGCTTGCGGCGATTCTCGCCGTGGCTCCGCCATCGTCGAAGAGCTCGAGCAGCAGGGCATGCGTGCCTTCTGGTGCGCCACCGCCCGTGAAGCGCTCATCGCTCCGCGCCCGGACGTTCTCATCAGCTCCCTGGACCTCCCTGACCACGACGGCTTGGAGCTTTGCGAAGCCCTCGGATCCAGCGCCACTCCCATCGCATCCATCCTGCTCTGCGATGAGGGTTCGATCGACATCTACCGCCGCGCCATGCACCTGGGCGTGCAAGACCTTTGCGACCAAAGCGCCTCCCCCGCCAGTATCGCCGAGAGCGCAGAAAAGGCTGTGGAAGTCCTGTGGAAGCAAGGCCCCGACAGCGCCTTTCAAGCGACCATTCAATCCACATCTTCCGCCTGTGAGCAGGTTCAACGCAACCTCTCCGCATGGCTGCTCGTGCGCGGCATTGCTCCTTCGACCCGCTGCCGCATCGCGACCGCCCTGGGTGAAGGCCTCGCAAATGCGGTACGCCACGCTTACCCCGGCGACATCGGTCCCATCGAAATCGAAGCCCGCCTGCACGATCGCGATGTGGAAGTCTCCATCCGTGACCGCGGTGAGGGCATGACCGAAGCCGAGAAGTTCAACGCCACCGACACCGAAATCCAAGGCGGATTCACTCACATGTGCGCGCTCAGCGAAGACCTTTCCCTGGCAACGCACGCCAACTTGGGTACGCACGTTGGCATGCGCTTCTCCGCACACCGCACGCACTTTGATGAAGACCAGCGCACCGACTTCGAGGACTTCGACTTCCTTGGACCCGATCACGTGCGCGCACTTCTCGACGACATCGAGAGTCCCAACGGGCACGAAATCGTTCACCTATCTCCGGCCTTGGCCGTGACCATCGGGCGCTTGCTCGCCGGTCCCAGCCCTGACCGTTTTCTCGCCACCGGCATCTAGGTTCCTGTAGGCAAGTCTATGAACACCGATTCCAACAACTCACTTGGCTCCGAGGAAAACGAAGATCTCTTCGATTTCCAGTTGGTTGGCGCATATGCCACCCAGAGTCAACAAGCGGAGAAAGCTACGGAAGCCACTCCGGAAGCCGCTCCCGTAGAGTCTCCCGTAGAGTCTCCCGTCGAAGCGCACGTAGAGTCTCCCGTCGAAGCGCCCGTCGCCAAAACCGCTCCTGTTGCTCAGGACACTTCCGATCTCGACGAGGATCTTTTCAATTTCAAGACTTCCTTCGAATCCTCCCAAACGCTAACTAGCGCAGAAGACAGCCCGGATCTGGGTGCCATGCTCGAGCAGCATGAAGCCACAAACCCGGCTCCAGTCGCTCCGGCTCCCAGCTCTGCGCCTAACGTTGCAGCCCCTGCTCCCGCTGCCGCACCCACCGCACAAACCGCGCCCCAAGACTCAGCACCCCAAGCCGCCTCCGCTTCAAGGATGTCGGTCCCCTCCGACATTCCCGCGTCCATGTGGGCCGCACCCATGGCCGCACCCGCTCTCGAGCCGAAGCGTGGTCGCCTCGTCGAAGTTCTCGCCCTCTGCTTCCTCGTTCTGAACACCGCCCTGGTCTTGTTCGCCTGGCGCGCCAGCGATGACTTCCGCGACACCCTCACTGTGGTCACCGCCACGGTCAGCGATGCCGTTGCGGACGGGCACACCCGCGGCCAGGTTCAAAACGCGAGCACCGCACAAGATACACAGGGTTCCGTAGGCGTCACGCCCGACGTGCAAGCCGCTCAAGTGAAAACCGCTGACAGAATTTCCGACGACCCGTCCAATCTGGTCTTGCTGCCGCGAGCCACTCTCGACTTGGCCATCGATCGCATCGCCCAGGGCAAATTCCAAATCGCTCGCCAGGGTTTGTTCCACCTTCTCGCCAATCAGGACCGTACGGCCCTGACCGAAGCGATGGTTGTGGAAGCGGAAGCCCTGATCGCTGATGCATTTTCCTCCGAAGCCCAGGAGATCCAAGAATGAAGTCCTTCTTCACCTGCTTGCTGCTCAGTTTGATTCTCTGCTCATCCACGGCTTGGGCTCAAGGCCCGTCCATCGAGGTCACCGTGAATGAAGAATCGGGCGAAGTCTTGCTGTCCATAAGGGCCAAGCACGCATCCATTCACCAGCTGCTGCCCGCTATTGCATCCCAACTCTCCGATGCCACGAACCGTCCCGTAGCCGTGGTGGGCCTCGACAAGCTTGCCCGCGAAGCCCACGCCACGGCTTTCCTCATAGAACGACCCTGGAAGGACGCCCTGCGCTGGATCGCTGGCTCCGCTGGCTTGGCTGTTGTTGCATCCTCCTCGCGAATCCAGATTCAAGAAGAGGTTGCGGACTTCGCAAAGCCCAAGGAGCTTCTTTTGCGTTCCTTGCTGGCCCACCGTCAAGTCCTCGCAAGCTATCCGCAGAGTCCGCGCGTGCCCAGCCTGCTCCTAAAGGCCGGCACCATCGCCGCCCAATTGGGCCCGGCGTTCTACACCTCGGCTCAGAACAGCTTCGACACCATCATCGAAGACCACTCCAACACGGGTGAACTTTGGGAAGCCCTCTTCCGCCTCGGCGGCGTCTATTACGCCATGGGTGAGTGGGACAAAGCTGCCCTTCAGTTCCACGAGGTTGCCGACTCTTCCATCTCCCACGGCTACCACGTACGGACCCGCAAGGAACTCGCCCGAGCCCTTTGCCAAGCCGGTAAGGAAACACCCAACCCGGTCGTCCGCGAGGACTACGGAACCACGGCCGTACTAACCAT
>JBLFXY010000299.1:0-3891 GCA_047611645.1 Glaciecola sp. | reverse complement strand
CAAATGGCAAACTGTTGGGGAGCGCTTTCTTTTTTGTCCGGGGTTAGATCCGCTGCGCGCGAAAAAGATGCCAGGGCGGTCTTCGCGAAGGTCCGATCCGCGGCTTCGCCTTGCGGTGTGCGGCCGACCAGATCCTTATAAAGGGAAAAGTAAATCTCACCTTGCACGCTGCGAACTAGCGCCGACTTAGGGTCGTGCTCCACGGCCTTGAGAATCGCCCTTTCGGCACGGTCTAATTCGGGGGCATACCAGGAGGCATGGGCCAGTGTCACCCAGGCGTCGGCGAAAGTCGCTTCATCCTGATCGAGCGCCGCTTGCAGGTACGAGACCGCATCGCCGAACGCGAAACCAATGGAGGCCCCGGCGCCTTCGCGCATGAGCTTTTTGGCTTTGGCGAAGGAGCCGTAACCGTAGAGATAATCGAGCCCCGCGCTTTTGTGGCCCGCATCACGGAGTTTGTCCGCTTCGTTGAAGGCATCGTTGATGCGGTCTTGATCCATCCAAGCGCGCAGTACCCAAATGTGCGTTTCGGGGCTTTGACCCGACGCCTTGTCGGCCTGTTCAAAAAGGGCCAAGGCTGCATCGGTCTTGCCTGCTTTGAGAAGCGCACGACCTTGCTTGATAAGGTCGTTGGCAACAACCGTGCTAGATGCGAACGGTTGCGTGAGAGGTGCAGTGGTCAGCGGTGTTGCTGAAGCGTTGCCTGCAGAGAAAGCGAGGGCGATCAAAAGTAGGGAGTGACGCATGTTGAATTGGGGCTTAGTGGGGAGGGGGGGCGGCCCGAGTCAGGTCTAGCCCAGGGTTGTGCGGGTTTCTTTTGTGGGAGTCTTATTTGGCAGGCGCGCTCCAAATCATTTGCGCGAAGCTGCCGTTTCCGACGTCTTCACCAGCGATCAAGCGATCGAATATTTCCAGCATGGAGCGTTGGCCTTCCCGGTATTCAGGGCCGATTTCTAACGACTTGGTTAGGAAGGTTTTGGCGCGCGCCGGATCGTTCTTTGCCGTGAGGTAGAGCACTGCAAGATTTTGGTAAGCATCGCCCCAGGCCTCGTACGCATCGGTCTCCGGGCTATTCCAGATCTCCTGATCCTCGGCGTTTGCGATCGACTGGCGCAGGTAGACTTCGGCCTGCTCGGGGTCGGTTCGCAGGTAATAGGTCATGATCAAACCCGCATCGTTACAGATGCGAATATCATCGGGCGCGAGTTCCGCGGCGACTTGATAGGCCGCGTAGCTGCGTTCCATAAGCACCTGGGCGCGCGCCTGTTCCTGGGCGGAGCTGCGCAAGAGGTTGCCCCTTTCTGCGGCACCTTCGGCCTGCGCGGCACGGCGCGCCATTTCGCTTCCGATACGTCCGTGCAGCACCGCCGCATCCCGATTCAGGAAACCAGCGTTGTTGGCCAGGTTCGAATCTTCAGGGTCGTAGTCGAATAGGAAGTCGCCGATGGCTGCAGCCTGTTCGAGCGCCTCCACGTCGGTTTGCCCTTTGGCGTGGTACTTCTGGGCGAGGAATGCGAGTCCGACCACCCCGCTCGGCATGCGCGTTTCCGGAGCCGCTTTCATGCCGCGCTCAAAGAGGCCTTCCATGGAGCGGAAAGTTTTCTCCGCCTCGATCAACTCGTCCCTGTGGTACTGGATCCAAGCGGTGGCCGAAAGGCAGCTGGCTTCATAAGCCAGGGCGTTGGCTTCAAAGGTGGCGCGCAATTCACGACTCTTAGCAAATGCTTTGGAGGCGCTGTCGAACATTTCGGGATCGGTATCTGCGGCGCCGGCTTCGAAGAGTTCCAGACCTCGATAGAAATAGGACATGCCCACATACCAATGGCCGATAGCCGCTGCGGGGAATTGAGCGCTGACCTTCTCCATTTTTGTGACTGTTTCTTCCCAACCGAAGTTGCGCCAATTCAGGCTGAAGTATTGATCGAAGAGGCTTTCGTCCTCGGGCGCTAATTCCAGAGCTAGCTCCAATTGGGAGCGCGCTTCCTTGGGACGCTGATCCCACAGGTACAGGTTGCTCATGTTCTTGAAACCCCACGGGTCCAAGGGCCGGCGTCCTGCGTACGAGCGCAGTTTGTTCTCCGCATCGACCAAGGCTTCGGCAGCATCCTCACCGGAGCGCTTCAATTCGATGTAGCGGGCGAAGCTTGCTTCCGCCCAGACCTTCTCTAACGGGTCTGCCAAGACGGGGAGCGGGATGCCCTCTGTGTGTAATTTTTTCTGCACGCGTCCAGCCAAGCGAGCCAAGTCCAAAGCCTGTTGGGCATCGGGCATGCGGTGAGCTGCGCGACTCGCATAGACGAGGGCACGGAACTCGTCCGCCCCCGGCGCGCCCTTGGCGCGCACTCCAGCCTCGTAGCTTTGTCTCAGGAAGGAGCAGGCGTCGCCATAAAAGAAACCGGGTTGGCTGTCGTTCGGTGCTGCTTCGTATGCCGCTTGACCGCGAAGGTAGAGGGTGCTCGGATCATTGGCCTTGAGATCCATGGCCTGCTCGAGGGGGCGTATGGCTAGGCGCGGCTCACCTTTGGCCAGGGATTCTTGGGCGCTGGCCACGAGGCGTTCGAATTCCATCGAATCGATGATTTTGCGAGCTCCCTTGAAATTCAGATTAGCGAGGGCCGTGGAAACTTGGCCTACGGACTCCTTGAGAGACTCGGCCGTGGGGCCCTGGGTGAGCCCCGACCCGGGGTCGGGGTTCTGGGGGCCAGGATCCTGGCTGTGGGGGCCCTGGCATGCGATGGGAAGACCGACGAGAGCGGTCCATGCGAGGAGTACAGGTGAGAGGCGCATGTTGGTGTGGGAAACGAGGCTAGCGATACGGGGATTGTAACCCGCGCTGGTAGTATTGCAGCAGGGTTGGGGTCACGGAATTCCCTGTGAAGGATGGGGGCAGCGAAAAGGTTGCCTCAGCCTCGCCGGGTCTGCACTGGGTCCACTATATTGAGAGGAGTGGGAAGCTTGTGGGTCTTCACCCGTCCCACCTCAACCAGGCTCGTTTTCGGGCGGGTCCCATTTTGTGGGGCCTAGCGCCCGACAGTTCTCCCCACGCACGATTCCGCTGCCCCCCAGTCGCTCATGATGCCTCGATTCCGCGCTTTCGCCGCCCTCGCCGCCCTTGCCGTATTATCCATGGTTGGCCTTGCTGGATGCGATAACCCGGCTTGCGTTTTTTCAACCGAGGGCTGCAACTCGACCGGCTCCGGGGAAAATGGTGTAGGTACGGCTTCGGCCTCCCTACCGAAGGATGGCAATATCGTCCTCGGACCTCTGCCCGCCTTGGAGCAAGCCTTGCCCAGTGGCGAGGGAATCTGGCCGGGAACGCCTGTGGTCTTGCGCTTCAGCGAAAGCATGAACCCGGGCAGCTTGTCCGGTGCTTTCATCCTGCAGGACCGTTTTTCCGGTCAACCCTTTCCCGTGGTAGACCCGCCGGCCATGTTGGGCGATGGTCGCATGGTGGTCCTACAGCCGATCGCACCCCTTGTGGATGGCCGCAGCTACAACCTGATCGTGGCCCCGTCGGCCCTCGTGACCGATATTACGGGGCAGGAGTGGGGGGGCAGTCCCGGAGATCTGGTGGCAAGTTTCTCAACGGATGAGCGAGTGGAAACCGTACCGCAAGTTCTGATGACCGTGCCGGCAGCCGGAGCAATCAACGTCTCTGACCTGACCGAAGTCTCGGTGGTGTTTGACCGGGCCATGAATCCCGCCAGCTTCACGCCGGCTTCCATGTTCGTACGCGTGGGCGGATCCGCCCCCGATCCCAATCCTTCAGCGGCGCCCGCCACAAGTGGCGGCACCCCCATCCCCAGCGCATGGACTTGGGCCAGCACGGATGAGTTCGGATCCCGAGTTACCTTGGGCGCTGGAAGCTCGGTGACCCTGAGCCTCTCACCC
>JBLFXY010000298.1:0-3963 GCA_047611645.1 Glaciecola sp. | reverse complement strand
GCGGAAAGCTGCGCGAGGACCTGCGCAAGTATCTTTGCAACAGCGATTGGGTCGGTCGTCAAGGTGGCAAGATCATCACCATCCCCGTGCCGCAAATCGAATTGCCTCGGCTACGCTTTGGTCCAGCGGAAGAGCAGCAGAGCGGCGATTCAGGCCTAGGTGGGGAGGGCGAAAGAGGCGCGCCCGGCAAGGCGAGTGGGCAGGCTGGCGCCGGGGACCAAACGGGCCAACACGACCTCGAAGTCGAGATCGAACTCGAGGAGCTTGCGGCCCTGCTCGGAAGCGAATTAGGCCTGCCGCGCATCGAACCTCGGGGGCACAAGCAGATGATGGTCGAAGGCGGGCGCTACACGGGCGTGCGGACTCAGGGTCCAAGCTCCCTGCGGCTTTTTCGGAGAACCTATCGCCAGGCACTCAAGCGAACAATTGCGGCGGGCGAGTGGGACGCGGACAATCCACGCGTGGTACCCATTGCTTCCGATGGACGCTACCGGGCGGAGCGCAGCCACCCTAAACCGCAATCCTCAGCCGTGTTGATCCACATGATGGACGTGTCCGGTTCCATGGGACGCGAGCAGAAGGATATGGTGCGGCTGCAGGCCTTTTGGCTCGATACCTGGCTGCGCAGCCAATACGAGAACCTGGAAGTGGTGTACATGGTGCACGATGCCGAGGCCCAACTTGTGGATCACGATACGTTCTTCCACCTACGCGAATCGGGCGGCACCAAGATCTCATCGGCTTACGAGCTATGCCGGGATTTGATTCGTGACAAATACCCGCCCGCACAATGGAATATTTACCCGTTCCATTATTCAGATGGCGACAATTGGAGTGCACGCGATACCAAAGCGTGCATACGTCTGTTGCAAGAAGAGATCCTGCCCCATGTGAATCAATTCGCGTACAGCCAGGTGAAAAGCGTGTACGGCTCGGGACAATTCAAGGGTGAGTTGGACCGCGAGTTTGGCGAGACCGAAAACGTGGTAAGTGTGGACGTGGCGGATCGCCATGGGGTACCTGGAGCACTGCGTGAATTCCTACACAGGGGCCGTTGATGGTACAGGGGCGTTCATTGACTCCGGAGCTTATGGGCTGGGCCAAGCGCATCGAAGCTCGAGCGCAGGCGCAGGGTTTAACCTTCTTTGAAGTGGTGTTTGAGGCTTTCGATGCGTGCGACGTGAATGCCATGGCAGCCTACGGCGGGTTTTCCGAGCGCTACGCGTCCTGGCGCTTTGGAATGAACTTTGAACGTCTGCAAAAAGGTTATGCCCATGGATTCTCCAAAATCTATGAGTTGGTCATCAACGGCGATCCCACCCTGGCGTACCTGGTGAAGAGCAATTCGCTTATGGAGCAGAAGCTGGTCATGGCCCATGTGTTTGGCCACGCGGATTTCTTTCGCAACAATGTTTGGTTCGCGACGACGGAGCGCCACATGGCCTCGCGTATGGCGGATCACGCCCAGCGCTTGGCCATGCATGCGGAGAAGCACGGCAAGGACGCGCTGGAGCGCTTCATGGATCGCGTGTTGGCCTTGGATACGCTCTTGGATCCGTACCTGCCGCAGCGCAAGAAGTGGGCTGGCGCGCAAGGGCTGCGGTCCACTTTCGATGTCTTGGGCTTCTTGGAGCGCTCGGCCCCGTTGGCCGATTGGCAGCGCGAGTGCGTTTCGATTGTGCGCGACGAGGCCTACTATTTTTTGCCCCAACGGCAAACCAAGATTATCAACGAGGGCTGGGCTTGCTTCTGGCATTGCCGGCTTTTGACCGGAGGTATCTTGAGCGATGCGGAGATCGTGGACTTCGCGGAATGTCATGCGGGCGCAACCGCGAGTTCGGATGGGAATTTGAATCCCTACAAACTAGGCTTAGAGCTCTTCCGGCATGCAGAGCAGCTCGGCGCCGACATCTTTGAGTTACGGCGTAAGGGCAACGACCTCTCCTTGGTGGACGATTTTGTGGATGAGTCTTTTGCCAAGGGCAGCACCTATTTTCAGGAGCGAACCCAAAAGGGTCAGGACTGGAGCGCGGCAAAGGAGGAGTTGCTGCTGAACTTGTCCTGGTGCGGTGGGCCGCAGATAGAGATCGAGGACATGGAGTTGCCGTTGGGCCAAGAACTGGTTTTAAGGCATCACCACGACGGGCGCGACTTGCACGAGGGAGACGCCCGTCCTTTGCTAATGCATTTGGCTTGCCTGTGGGGATCCCGGGTCAGCTTGCGGACGCGATTAAAGGGCGAGGAAGTGATTTGGACAGCCGCTGCGGAAGTGGGCTCCCAGCAAAGCGCCTGAACCCACAGGCGGTCGAGGCCAGTCGAGAGAGCTCACAACACTCCATTCGATACCCAGCGCCGGCATGGCGCTTGTTGCGGCGATCTGGACCGGACCTGGGGGACAACCCGGCATGCTTGAAAACAAAGACTGGAGATCGGCCCAGCAGCAGCGGATACTAGACCCATGGCCATCCAACACGAACTGTCCTGGTCCGCTTCCCGTGCGGGTACTTTCGACTCCTGCAAGCGGCGCTATTACTTCGACTACTACCTGTCTTGGCTGGGCTGGGGCAACAACGCCGCGGCTCCGAGACGCGAGGCTTATCTGCTTAAGAAAATGACCCGCATGCCTATGCTCGCGGGCGACTTGGTTCACCAGGCCATCGAGGCCTGGCTCAAGGAAAAGCAAAAAGGGAACACCATGACTCGTGAGGCCATGATGAATTTCGCTATCGAAGGCCTGCGGGAGGGCTACAAAACCTCGCGCAACGGAACTTGGAAATCCCGTCCGTCCAAATTGATCCACCTGGCGGAGCACCAATTCAAAGAGCCTTGTATCGACGAAAAAGATGGCAGCGCGGGGGATTACGGCAAACGCTATGTGGAGCGCATGCAGCAATCAATCGATAATTTTTTGGACAGCCCGGCGCTCGCTCTAGCCCGTGAAGCCGACCCCGACGGATACTTGGCTTGCGAGGAAATGTCGACTTTTGATTTCGAAGGCACCAAGGTCTACGCGATCCCCGACTTCGCCTTCCGCGATGCCTCGGGAATTGTACACGTCTACGACTGGAAAACAGGTCGGCCCAATCCGCGTGACGCCTTCCAGCTTGCGGTCTACGTGGAATACGCGGTGGCCTCGTGGGACGTGGACCCTGACAATGTCATCTGCTACGACGCCTATTTACAACAAGGCGAAATCGTCGAGCAACGCTTGAATGCCGAAGAGCGCGAAGAAATGCGTACGCGCATGATCGAGACTATGGGCGCCATGCGTGAAGTCCACTTCAGTGCGGATAAGGGCGTGGGCAACGAACGCGATTTCCCCTGCGTGCCTGACCCCGGCCAAGGTGGCTTCCCCTGCAACAGCTGTAACTATCGTGAAGTTTGCGGCCGTGGCTAATGGGCCGCGGCTCGTTCCGGTTGCGAGCCCGCTTCTTCGCCGAGTACTGAAACCTGGCGGAGAAATCTAAGGTTCGATGGGTTCACATGAAGACGCACAGAGGTGTGCGTGAGCAGAGAAGGGTTATGAGCGGCTTGTTGTGAGACTTATGTGTAGCCAATAACGTATTTTGAATCGGCGGTGTTGGGCTGCGGCCCACACTGAAGCTGTGGGGTGGACCCGGAGTCCACCCCGTGCATTTATCACTTGGTTCGCAGGTTGGCGGCGGGGACCAGCGGCAGTTTGGGTTGTTGCGCGAGGCGCTTTACCGTGGCGCTCAGTGATTCGACGGCTTTGGATAGTTGCTGGTCAGGGCCATCCGGCCGGTTCCAGAGGGGGATGTGGGGCATGCAGCCATTGAGTTCCATATCCTGGCCGGTTTCGATGAGATACCAGCCGCGCATGGGCATGCGGGCGGAGCTTCCATCCAGCAGGCCTACGCTAGAGGTGCTGATCACCCCTCCTGCCGTACGCATTCCGACGACTTGGCCGCGGCCGATCTGCTTGATGGCGTGGGCGAGGATCTC
>JBLFXY010000297.1:0-4029 GCA_047611645.1 Glaciecola sp. | reverse complement strand
CTATTTCCAAGGCCCCATGGCCCGCATTCGAACCCATATGAGTCGTTCAGGCTCGAATCGAGAAAGGTTGACTAGGGCCCGTGGGGCACAGGGTTGGGGCGGTCCTCCTTGTCGCGCACAAAGCGATCGAGCCAGGCCCGGTTTGGCGCCAAGCCCCGCGCGGTGTTCCGAGAGGCTGTGGTCGCTACCTGCGAGCATGATCGAGCGGGACGGATGCAGGGCCTTATGCAGGGGGGCGGCCATGGCGAGGCTCGATCTGGGGGGGGACAGAATCGAGTCCGGGCCTTTCGATGCCCACCTCGACGATGCCCACCTCGACGATGCTGATTACGCCTATGGCCAAGTACGCCTAGGCTTGTGTTTTCAGAACGGCGAAGCATCGGGGGTGGAGCACGCCAATGTCTTTTCGAGTGCCCTGAAGGCCGCGATTGCCGGGTTTGTGCCTGACGGAGCGATTAGGCCCTAGTTTGCAGCAACTGGTTCGCTGCTTGCGCGTCCATGAATAATTCGAATGATGTCGCTTACCAGCAATCTGGTTCCAACGCTTGGTCTAGCAACTCTCTGGCCTCTGAGTGGCTCAGACCTTCCTCCCGGGCGAGCATGTTGGTGGCTTGCACGCGTTCTCCGCGCAAGTCCATGGCGCGCGCCCTTAATAGCGAAGGTTCGGAAGCGAGTTGGTCATCTAGATCGATCCGCTGCGGTTGATCGAACTTCATGAGGTGCGAGAGGACCTCGACGAGTCGTTTGCTAGAGGCGAGTCGTACGACCCCCGACTGAACAACGATCACACCCAGGTCATGAAAGCGAATCTTCGAACCACGATTCTCAGTTGGTGATTTTTGGGAATTCCGGCGGCGCTCCTTCAGGAGAACGGCAGCCAAGGGTGCTGTGTCGATACCTTGCAAAATCAAGTCCACGTACTTGCGCTGAACAGCGTGGCTATCCTTGGATGGACCCCGTCCCTGCCGTGTCCATTGCTCGGTCACTTCTACGGTCTTAGAAATCTCCCCGAGAGGAATCGTCAATGCCGGTACTGGCTCTCCGGGCTTGGCATTGCGGTAATCGCGCAAGTTGATGACCAGTGATTGCGATCCCACTTGAACGCTCCAGTTGGTCGGGCGCAGGCTTGCACACAGAGCGTGGATGGAAGCACTGAACATTACACATAATGCAAGGCCGACCATCGCAATCGGGACGCTGGCCAGGAGAATCACCATCGGCGCCATGGCTGCTACGATGCGCGCACCACCAAGTACGGCGCCCACAACGAGGATGCCGGCGAGCAAAACGAAAATCAGGTTGCCCGCAGGGCTGGAGCGCAGCACCAGGGCGCCGCCAGGATCGGAGTCATAGGCCTCTTCAAAAATTTCCATAAGACTCCCTATCGACCCGCAGTGAGTTTCAGCTGGAGCCGCGAGGGATCCCAATTCGGGAGAGCGGCGCTTGGAGGGGGGGCGGTAGCCCAAGGCAAGCTTTAGATCGGTTCCTGAGACTGGGCGTTGGCCGTCAAGATCGTTATAATGGGGGTGTGAAAATTATATCCGGAGAACTGAGAGGCCGTAGGCTGTTGGCGCCCGAGGGCTTGGGCACTCGCCCCATGCTCGGCCGCGCACGTGAGGCCCTGTTTTCTTCGCTGGGCGAGGAGGTCGTCGACGCTCGCGTCCTAGATCTGTTCGCAGGCACGGGCAGTTTGGGCCTCGAAGCTCTGAGTCGAGGCGCTAGCCATGTGCACTACGTGGAACGCGATCGTAAGGTCATCAAGGTGCTCGAGCGCAATCTGAGCGACATGGGAATGGCGGAGCGCGCCCAGGTACGCACGGGTGACGCGCTTGCACCCGCATCCTGGGGCGACGAAAAGCCGGACATCGTGTTCATGGATCCGCCCTACCCCATGCTCAAAGATCCCGACGGCCGCACGCGCGTCCTGGACGCGGTCCGGGTTCTTTTGGAAGAGCGCTTGCCCTCTTTTGGGCTGCTCATGTTGCATACCGAGCCGCGCGCGATCAGCGAGCATGACTTCGATTCCGAATGGGTCGTCAGTCAACGGAAGTACGGTCGCACAATTCTCTGGTACGTTCGCAAGAGCGAGGAAACATCATGATGGAACGTGAAGGTCGCTTGTTGATATTGGGCAGTTTACTCCGGGGTCGCCTACGTTTTGACCACGAAGGCATCCAGGAGGTCGTGCTCGACGAAAAACAGAACGGGGATTTAACGGGTCCTGTAATCGCTCCTGGATTCATCGACATGCACGTGCATGGTTTTGGTGGAACCGATCCGCTCGACAACCTGCCCGCCATGGCGCTGGCATTGGCGCGCGTGGGCACCACGTCTTTCTTACCCACACTCTTCCCGGCAGATCCCGAAACCTTGGGTCTGCAGGCCCAGGCACTCGATGGCGAAAGGGCCGTGCTGCGCAAGGGCGAGGGTGCGCGCGTTTTAGGTACGCACTTGGAAGGACCTTTTGTGAATCCGCTCGCAGCCGGGGCCTTGCCGAAAAGTGACTTGGCGCTGCCGAGTGTGGCCGCGCTTACGAAAATCCTGGGGCCGAATACCGGCGACGGTCGCGGCGTTGGCACGATCACGCTGGCTCCCGAATTACCGGGGGCCTTGGATTTGATCCAGGAGTGCAGGCGCCTTGGAATCCGCACTTCGCTAGGACACAGCATGGCCAATGGCAAGGAAGCCGTTGCAGGTTTCGCTAGTGGCGCTACCGGCGTGACCCACCTCTTCAATGCCATGACAGGATTGCATCACCGCGATCCGGGCTTGGTGGGCGAAGCCCTAACCCGCGGCGGAATGTTCGCTGAGATCATTGGAGATCTTGTGCACGTCAAAGATTACGCAGTGCAAATCGCCCTGGCCGCGCGGGGTCCCAAGAACTTGTGCTTGGTCAGTGACGCCCTACAAGGTGCCGGCACAGGCTGCGAAGTGTTTCACTCCCACGGCCGGCAACACTTGGTCAAAGACGGGGCGGCCTACTACCCGCCCACAACGCCCGACGCCGAACCGCAACTCGCGGGTTCCGCATCCAGCCAGTTGCAAATGGTCCGCAACCTGACAATGCGCGGAGTCGTCTCCCTTGAGGAAGCACTCACGATGGCCTCGGAAGCGCCTGCCCGCGCCCTCGGCCTTTCGCATCGCATGGGAAAACTCAAACAAGGCTACGCCGCCGACTTCGTCGTGCTCGAAGGCCCCAATCTCAAACTTACGGAAGCCTTCGTCAACGGCACCTCGCAGCTGCGAGCGCAGCGCTACTAGGGTTTCGCGTTGCGTGCTGGCCGGTTCACCCCATGGCCGTGAGATGGTTCCGAATCTCTGGACACGCCTAGCATCGCAATAGGCTCCAGTCCGGGTGAGTCTTGAGGGAGAACCGTTGTTTGAGAAACGCGTGCAGGACCGGGCTTTGTGGCGAATCCGGGCGAATCCGGGCGAATCCGGGCGAATCCGGTCGAATCCGGGCGGACTGGCAGGCCACTGCTGCCTGGGCGGCGGCGCGTCGATCGGTTGTTTCAACGAGCCGGGTCAAGTGGGCGTTACCAACCAAAGCACTTACGGGCTTGGCTGCTACACGCAACTCAATCTGGGTCTCACGCGCATGCCGAGGCCGACCCCGGTTTGCGACATGGCCATGGCCAAGCAAACCTGGAACTTCCAGGCCTGGCATCGCGACAACGGCGGCCAGAGCAGCTTCACCGGCGCGATTTCGATCCGATTGAGGTCGTGGCGCCATAGCCCTGGGATCCCAATCCCGCGAAAGGGGATTCCTTGGGAGGGGCAATAGGCCTCAGGTCGCGCTGGAAAGGGTCGAAAGATGGGGAAGGCCGCTTCCCGGACCCACCTAGGACCCATCGTGATTGCCCTTACATTCATTGCCAAGCTCGTGTTGACCGCTTCCGTGGCGATGCTCACAAATTCGGGTGAGCTGAATCAGCCCGATACCCGTGTCGATTTGGGTGTCGTCTATGACCATCCGGCGGAGGCTGTGGGGCAGGAACTGAGCTTTTATGTGCAGTTCGATGGTTTGCA
>JBLFXY010000296.1:0-4037 GCA_047611645.1 Glaciecola sp. | reverse complement strand
AGTCTCCGTATGAGGGTAGGCAAGCCAGGCACTGAATCAGGCGCCTTCCGGATCAACCGGACGGCGCCTGAGCGAGTACAAGTTGTCGGAGAGTTTTCGGTAGTGTCGGGATCGACGGCACCACGCTCCTAGAGTTCCTTGCGCTTGAAAATATGCCACGTACCTTGCGTATCAAACGGCGTGTAGACTGCGTTCCAAAGTGAGCGTTCATAATCATTCCGCCAAAGCGGTTCGCCTCCGGCAAGTTGGTTCTGATCCAGTGAACTCTGTGGCAGCAGGACCCAGTCCGTGTCAGCATGCAGGGCGAACTGCGCAAAACTCTGATCCGGTTGCATGGCTTCCTGCGCTTCCAGAACGGTGGCCGGGTACAGGAATCCGAAAAAGCCCGCCTGGGAGGTGAGCACGGAATCGGTGATTTCACTTTCTTGGGCGGCCTCTATTGTGGAGGCACAGGCTTGCAAGTCCTTCGAAAGTGCGCGAGCACCGCCGATGGCCGCGAATGCGATCGGCATCGCGAGGGTGACTAGTATAAGCGAGCAGGCACGCAATATACGGGTACCGTGGAAACGAGGAACCAAAGGAAGCAGCAGGGGAACCAAAGCCATTATGAAAGCCATGGCCGGCAGAACGGATGCTGCGGGTTCCAATGCGGAACCGGACACGCCCGTTCCGAAGGCAACCATGAGCAGGTAGAAACACAACCACCCGCGTGAAGATGCGGTGCCCTGTTTCAGGTTCTGACGAACCGTTACAGCGAGCAGTGCGAACATCAGTACTGAGATCGTGTGTTGAGCCACGATCGGGTAGTTCTGGGTTCCTGCTAGGAGTGTGTAGCGGGGTAGGCCAAGCCAAAGGTCACCCAAGGAGACCCAAGGGGAGGACAGGTTTTGCATCCAATGGAGCCAAGGTCCTGCCACGCCGTGATCGGAATAACTGTTAACGATCCAAGACCAAATCAAGACAGGGCCGACCAGGGCAGCCAAGTTTCGCGCTTTCATCAAACTTCTGAATCCAAAGCGGATGCCTAGGCGGCCTCCATGGACCGAGAGCAAGACGGGGGCAAACAGGCAAGTCGCAGGGGAGGACAGGACCGCAAGGGAAAACCAAACGATTGATTGCACCGTGCGACCGACGGAGATGCTGGCGTAGGAGAGAGCCAACAGAAAGCCAAGCCATTCGGCGTCGGTTCCGTGCAGGGCACCGCTGACAAAGGCTGGGGCGAGACACAGTAGCAGAGCAATCCCAGGTCGGATGGAGGGGCGCATGGGCCGCAGGAGCGTCAGGATTGCGCAGGTCCAGAGCACGGCGTTGAACGTCAGCAGGAACCAGGGGGTTCCACGACCGAGGAGGGCCTGAACCGGAGCCAAAAGGAGCCCGAACAGTGTCATGGGGGCCGAAACGCCCTCTACACCTACATTGAACGCGTATTGCCCATGCTGTAATAGATTGCGCCCCTGGCGAAGCACGGTGTAAGTGTCTTCCGCCACGATGCCCTGACTGCCGCCCAGGGCAGTCCATAAGCGAAAGAACGTGGCCAAAGCAAGCAGCACAACAATCGGTTTGGCCAATTGCGCGTGCCGGCTGGGTTTGCCCCCACGCAGCAACTTAAAGGGCTGCGCCCCATCGGCAAGGGGTTGTCTCTGAAGGTTTGAGGGCATTGGGTGGGTCGTGGAGGGGACCCAATCTGCGGGTCAAGCTGCGTCTTGGGGCTGGTGATTATCCAGCGGTAACCGGTACAGGATCCTGTGCATCTCATACGCCGTTTGCTGCCAGGAAAACTCTTGTTGGATCATGGTGCGCGCACCTTGGCCTAACCGGTTCATGTCTTCATCGGACTGGGCCGCCGCCATTGTTAGGGCGGCGACAACCGAGTCCCGATTTCCATCCTGAAGTGTCCAGCCGGCCCCGTGTTTCTCAATTCGAGATCCAGGAAGGGTGCGTCCGTGGCTGCGTAGGGGACAAGCGTAGGCCGCGGCCTCCAGGGGAACTCCCGACAGGCCCTCGTTGCTGGACGTTTGAACCTAGACGTCGAGCCCCTGGAAAAGCGGCGTTCTCGTCGCGATGGATTTCTCCATTCCGGGTGATGGGTTCCCCAATGCCGAGGACTTGCGCACGATGTTGCAAGGCTTGCAGATCCTTCCCATGCCCCGCGAGGCTGAGGTGGGCTCGCCCACCCTGCGCAAGGTAGTGAGCAAAGCCTTCGATGAGCGAGTCTAGACCCTTGGTGTGCTAGTCGATGCGGCTCAGTTCCTTGCCCGCACTACGCAGCGCCTTGGCAAACAAGGTTTGCAGGAGCGGCGTGGTTATGCGGCGTCTGACTGTTCGACCGTAGCGGGATCGGCTTCGTCGGGGTTTTGTAGGCGTTTGACACGCCAAAAGTGCTCGGTGGCTTGGTTGTAAATCCACTCCAAGTCATTGCTCTTGGCATCCCAAGTGGCGGTGTGCTGAACCCACTTGGCCCCGTTCTTACCCACGTGTTGGCGCAGTTTTTCGTCCTTGACCATGATCTCCATAGCCATGGCCAGGGTTTCTGCCGCGTCATCGAAGCCTCTATAGGGAACCGAAATTCCATTGTTGTGTGCGACCATTTCTCCCGGTCCGCCCCGATCAAGGCAGACCACGGGCAAGCCACTGGCCATGGCCTCCAAGACCACCATTCCGCCACCTTCGAAAGAGGGGGAGAGGAGCATGTCCGCGGCGCGCATGTATTCGAACACTTTCTTTTGTGAAATTTGTCCGAGGATGCGCACGGCATCACCGAGTCCAAGATCCGCCGTACGATTTTGCAACCAGCGCCTGCGATCGCCGTCCCCGATAAACGTCAAGCGCGTTAAGGGCTGGCGGTAACGAAGTTTTCCAAAGGCTTCCATCGCAAGTCGCACTCCCTTGAGGTCGGTTAGGCGGCCGGCGAAGACGATCTCAAGGATTCGACCCCGTTCGAAATCTAAGCTCTTGAAGTCGAATGAATCCACCCCAGCCGCGAGCATGTGAACGGTCTTGTACTGATATTCGAGCGGTATACGTTTTTGAAATTCCTGACCACGGCTCAGGATTACATCTGAGTTTTCGAGCGTGGATTGCAGCAAAGGCGTGTGCGAACCTGCGCCACGTACTCGAGTCTTGCACACTTCGCGAGCCCGAAAACTCAGGTCGGATCCGAGGATGGCATCATCGGGTACCCGATGATGTTGACCGACCGGGCCCCACACGAACGGAAGTTTCAAATGCGATAGACCTGAACCAATCCAGCTCGATGCAAAGGTCAGGTGGTGGGTTACATCAACCGGGTTTATGGCGTGAATCTCGCGAGCCAAGGGCTCGAGTCCCTTTTGCCACATGGCGAAGTAAGGCACAGCGCCGCGCCCATCTTTTTTGAAACTGCGCTTCCATTTGGGAAGGTCGAATCCGACGACCGTCATGGGGAGCTTCAGCTTCTCAGCAGCACGCTCGATGGCCAGCACATTGTTCTCGCGCGTGATCAAGGTCAGGCGATTGTGCTTGGCAATCTCTCGGGCCCAGTGCCAGCCGATCCCGGGTTCGGAACCGACCCCAGGTTGGCATGCGTAGGCTGTGGCGAGTACGTGACGTGTCATCGGGCTTGAATGGGGTGGCGTCGTACGCAACGGAACTCGGACGTGGATTCTCGTTGGTGGAGCGGACACCCTCTGTCTGTTTTTCGGCCAGAACGAGGGCATACAGGGAGCAAAAAAGCAGCATGGCGGGATTTGGAAAGCCAAAGACCCCAAATCCGGTGATCGAGCCGAGTGGGATGACCGAAATGAGCACGAATGGCATCCGCTACGTTTCGAATTCTAAGTTTGGGGCTCGCCATGGGGAGCGAGCGCTGGCGGGGAGAGGTCAGAGCACGATGCACAGCATGCTGAGAAAGCCCACTCAGCCCATCCAGGACACCCGGGACGCCCGGGATACCCAGTCCGACACGCTCCTCGGCAGGTCCTTCAAGTCAATCAGGTAGTCGGGATGCACGATAAGGTCCATATCGGATCCAGCACGCTCACGGCTTGCCTGGTCTTGGC
>JBLFXY010000295.1:0-4085 GCA_047611645.1 Glaciecola sp. | reverse complement strand
TTGGGAGGATGGCTGAGTGGGGAAGCGGGAATGAGCGTCTCCAGGTGTCCGGCTAGGCGCGCGCGGCGCGTGTAGGAGGCAAAGACGGCACGCAGGAAGGCGCGGCCCACGTCGCGGGTGAGGGAGGGGTTACAGGCGAGATGGATGCGGAGAGACCAGGGCAGGGAGAGCACCCATTGGCGCAGGGGCTGGTCGGGCAGCACGTGATCGGTGAGGTGCGCGGCGATGGCGGCCATGCGTCGGCCGGCGCAGGAAGGACAGAAGCCTCGGCCCTTGCAGGAAAAAGGGATGAGCTGATCGAAGAGACAGGAGGGGCAGCGCAGGCGGGCGAAGCCGAAGGTGGGGTCTCCGCAGCGGACGAAGGCGTGCAGCTCGCGGGTGATGTGGGCGGGAAGGTTGCGCGGGCAGTCGGAGTCCTCAAGGCGATCTAGGAAGGTGCGCAGATGGGTGCGCAGGATCTGCTTGAGGGGGCCGGTCTGGGATTGGGCGCGCCGGACGCGGGGGGGCGGATCGGCTGGGCAGGCAAGTGGGCTCACCCATTAAAGACCGAGGGTCATTCATTGGGTGGCAGGTGAATCGAGAAACGTATTGGTGGAGCCTGGTGGATTGAATTCATATGGCTACAGATACTCCACTCGGTGCACGCGGGGAAGTGCTTGACGGGCCAACGGGTACCGCAAAGGTGGAACAGAGAAGAGCCCGGCGCGAGTGAATCGCGGCGGGCTCTTTGTGGGTTGCCTTGGGCGCTTGTGCGACGTGGGGCTTTTGCTTTGCTTTAGTTCGTGGACTTGTCGGTTAGCTGCGCGTGGGTTTCGGGTTGCAGTTGTGGGTCGTCTTCGCTGACGTCTTGTTTCTTCTGGGCTTGGCCGGTGGCGTTGACGTACATGTCGTAGAGCTTTTGCTCTATGGGGAAGCCGTAGTTGCCTTTTTTGAGGCGGTGGCCGGCCATTTTGGAGAGTAGTTTGCGCATCCAGATGGGGCCCTCTTGGTTGTGCATGTCGTAGATGGCGGCGGTGTTGCCAGCAGTTGATTGCGTGCGCTGCCAGGTGAGACGTATGGAGTCCGGGAGGCGGGTGTTTTGGGAGCCTAACTTGTACTCGAAGCAGTCGCCCCATTCGGCGAAGTTGGTGGGCGGTTTGTAGCCCAGTTCGACGGCGGTGCGGAAGTCGGGGGTGCCCGGGATGGGGCGGTAGGGGTAGACGTCGGAGCCGGCTAGGGGCATGGGGAACTTGGTGTGGGCGGCTTGCTTGAGCGTGTGCTCCATAGAGTGCTGGGTTTTACCGGGGAAGCCGATGATCTAGAGGGTGCCGGGCACGATCTTGCGCTTGACGAGTTCGCCGATGGCGGTCGGGATGTTGTCGATGCCGATGTTCTTGCCGATGCGCTCCTGCATTTCTGCGGTTGCCCCATCCGAGGATGCTGCGGCGCCGAGCCAGAGCAGGTGGCACTTGGACTCCTCGAGCAGGTCGAGCGTGGTGTCCTTGTAGCGCATGATTGTTTCGATCTCGATCGTGCCGCTCCACCAGATGTCGGCGTCGAGGTCGACCATGCCTTGGGATGAACCCCGAATTCGTGCACGTCGCGCAAGCAAAGCGCATTCGGGCCATCGCGAACTCTAATGCAAAGAATGACGAGCGCGATGCTTGGTGGCTAGCGTACTTGACCTATGAAGGCCGCCTCCCCGAAGCACATGTTCCCTCCGGGTCCATTCTCGATCTTCGAATAGCGACCCGCGAACGAGCCGTGGCCGTGCGCGCCCGAACAAAGATCATCAATCGTCTCAAAGCTCACTTCGCCCAAACCGGGGAGATTGTCCCTAGCTCGTCCGTCCGCACGGAGGTCGCGAAACTCTTCATGGCAAAGACAGCTCTCGCCACCCCAGGGATTCGAGGTCAGGCCATGCGTGCCAGCTTGGGGGAATTGGAATATCAAGAAGCCGCGATCAAAGAGTGGGAGGATGCCATCGACGGTTTGCTCGTCGACCTCCCTGCTGTGGATTTGATCGCGAAAGAAATCCCCGGCACCGGAAAAATCCTTGCCGCAACGATTGTGGCGGAAGCCGGCGACATTCGCCGATTCCATTCAGCCAAAGCCTTCGGATGCGCAACCGGCTTGACCCCTTCCGATCACAGCACGAGCGGAATCACCAAGCACGGAAGTATCACCCGCGAGGGCAATCCACATTTACGGTGGGCCATGACCCAAGCAGCGATGGGATGTCTCCGCTCGAGAAGAGGCGCGGGTCTAGCCGTGGGCAACTGGATCCGGGCCAAAGAAAAGAGGATGGGCAACAAAGCCAAAGCCCGAGCGGCGGGAGGCCGCAAGCTTTCCGAATCCATTTGGCGACTCTTCCAGTACGGAGAACTATTTGACGCGGGCCGAGCATTCGGCAGTCGCGGCATGAGCAAGTAGGCTGTCCACCCCCAACCGAACAAAAGACGAAAAGAGGAATACCAGATCGAGGACGACAATCAGCCCGTGGCGTCAGTGGTGGCCTAGCCAACTCCTTCCGCATCCAAGCGAAAGGCGCATACCGAAGTCTGATTGGGAGATTGCCGTCCGTACCTTCAACATGGGACATTGAGCCCGAAGAGGTGAATGGCTTCGAGCTGGACCTCCTCCTTTTTGCCAACCAAAGCGACAAACAACCAAGAATCCATGGACATATAAAATCAAAGTCTTGCAGGAGACCCGTTTAGAGGTGACGCCGTATAAACGCTAGCGTACGAAGAATTGGAAGATGCGCTCCAAGTGGAGCGTGCCGTCGTCGGAGGACAGCACTCGGTCGCGGGCCGAGTCCAGGGCATCCGTATAGACGACGCCGCGTAAGCCCGTGGCGCTGTCCTGTTGCACCCAAACCACGCCCTTGGAGTCCATCGAAGGCTGCAGGCTTGTCATGGGATTGCCCGGGGTGGCTTGCTGGGCCATGTTCAGCATGCGGTCACCCAGCAAGCGACCTTGGTGAAGGGGGCTGTTGCTAAAGAAAGCCACGCTCTTGAAGGCGGCGCCGTCGGGTTCAAAGGAGCAAAAAATGGCATTGGAATCCGACGACCAAACCACATCCGCGATGGAGCCGGACATGCCAGGAACCAACCAAGGGGTGTGATTGACGGGCTCTCCGGAACGGTAGACATAGAGGTTCTTGCGTCCCAACTCTTCATGATCGCTCGTGAACGCCAGGGACTGGCCATCGGGCGACCACGCGGCATCGTAAATCTTCGATCCGGGCAAGGCATTGTCGACCAATCGGAATTGGTTGGCACCGGAGCTCGACGTGATCAGGATTTCTCCTTCGGTTCCACCCTCTCGCACATAGGAGAGAGCCAATAGGTCCTGGTTGGAAGACCACCCGTGTAGGACGGTTTCGGCAAGGGGGGCCTGTTGTGAAAGGAGCGACTGGAGGAAAGTCGGGTTGTCCTGCGAGAGTACGACCATGCGCTTGCCGGTGGCAGCGGCATCCAATTCCATGGCGAGCAGCGACCCGTCCGTGGAGTAGAGGAAACTGCCCACTTGGCTGTTGGAGGGAGAGAGGAGGGCGTTACCCATGCCCGGCGCGTACTGGTACAGCTCCGTGCGCGTGACTCCGAAGTGCGTGACCTCGAGCAAGAATCCCATGTAACCAGGGGTCCATTGCACTTCGCCTTCGGAGTAGGAGAGACCCACCAGGGGATTGGCGACGGGTTCTCCCTGATCGTTGTAGATGCTCAAGTTTCTTTGGCCTGAGATCAAATCGGCCGAGCGCGCGGAGAATAGGGTCCCCAGGGTGTTCCAACCTTCGAACCGCATCTCCAATTCGTTCTGGTTCAGGCGCTGCAAGGCCGCTTGATTGGTTCGAACCAAGTACAGGTCCTGCGGAGCGCGTAGCGGGTCGCCTTGCGTATCCACTGTCTGCTGCAGTATGTAGCCGCCGAGCGAGGTTAAGGGGTTCCAATGGAACGTGGGCGGATCCTGCGCAACCGTTTGCCCCTGCAAAAGCAACTCGCTGTGGGCGCCACTGCGCACGTTGAACGAGTGTACTTGAATCTGTCCAGCGTCCTCGGTGGTGACCATCGCCACCTCGCCGTTGGGGGCCAGGGACAAACCTC
>JBLFXY010000294.1:0-4132 GCA_047611645.1 Glaciecola sp. | reverse complement strand
ATCGGCACCACCGGGCGCGGAATCGGGCCGGCCTATTCGGACAAAGCCGCGCGTACGGGCTTACGCATCTCGGACTTGTTGGATCCGGAGCGCTGCAAGGTTCGCCTGCGCGCCGCCCTGGCCGAGAAAAACGCACTCATCGAGCGCGTTCACGAGTCGGAACCCCTGGACTTGGAATCCCAGCTCGAAATCTACAGCACGCTGGCCGATCGTCTGCGGCCCTTTGTGGCCGACACAGGCAAGATGCTGCGTCAGGCCTATCGCGATGGCAAGTCCATCCTGTTCGAGGGCGCGCAAGGCGTCATGCTCGACATCGATCACGGCACATATCCCTTTGTGACCTCTTCGAATACCGGTACCGGCGGCATCCCTGCCGGCACTGGTTTCCCCCCCGTTTGGGTCGAAGCCTCCATGGGCATCGGCAAGGCCTACTGTACGCGCGTGGGCGAAGGACCTTTCCCCTCGGAACTCACCTGTGAGATGGGTGATACCCTGCGCCGGGTCGGGCACGAGTTCGGTACCACGACCGGGCGTCCGCGCCGTGCGGGCTGGTTCGATGCGGTCGCTGTGCGTTATGCCTTCGAGCTGGCCGGCACCAACTCCTGGGTCATGACCAAACTCGACGTGCTGTCGGGGCTGGACGAGATCAAAGTCGGCGTGGCCTACAACCACGAGGGCACCCGCTACGAAGAATACCCCGCCCACCTGGCCACCATCGAGGGGGTGGAAGTGGAGTACAAAACCCTACCCGGCTGGAAAGAGGACATCACCGAGGCACGTGAATGGTCCGACCTTCCGTCGGCCGCTCAAAACTATGTGAAGGCCCTCAGCGATTTGGTCGGAGCCCCCGTGGCCCTGGTGAGCGTCGGACCCGATCGCGCCGCCATGGTGACCTGCCCCAAATAATCGCAACCGCGAAACGTCAGCCGTACCTGTGCAACCCACCGACTTCAAGGACCCGCTACCCCAGCACGTGGCCATCATCATGGATGGCAACGGACGCTGGGCTACGGAGCGCGGTATGTCCCGGGTTCGAGGTCACGTGGCCGGTGTGCAGTCCGTGCGTGAGATCACGACGGAGTGCGCGCGTTTGGGCCTCGGTAGTCTGACCCTCTACGCATTCTCGGTGGAGAACTGGAAGCGACCCTCGACCGAGGTTCGCTACTTGATGCGTCTGCTGCGTGTGTTCCTGCGCCGTGAACGCAAGACGCTGATGAAGAACAATGTGCGTCTGCGCTGCATTGGGCGTTTGGCGGATTTGCCGGCAGGGGCTTTGAAGGAGCTGCGCCGCACGGAGCAAATGACGCGTGAGAACACAGGGCTGGTCCTGCGCCTGGCGCTTTCTTATGGCGGGCGCAGCGAGATCTCGGATGCTTTGCAGGCCTACGGGCGCGAGGTGCAAGCGGGCAAGGTCGACCCTAAAGATGCTGACGAAGAGACCTTGCGCGCCTACCTCTATGACCCGGAAACCCCGGATCCTGATTTCATCATTCGCACGGCAGGCGAGATGCGCTTGTCGAATTTCTTGCTTTGGCAGCTGAGCTACGCCGAACTCTACGTGGCCCAGGTCTGCTGGCCCGATTTCAAGAAGGAAGCGCTTTGGACGGCGCTCTCCGCCTTCGGCGAACGGCACCGCAAATTCGGACTTTCACCCGAGCAGGATGGCGGTCGTAAAGCCCCGCGTTCGGCGGGCACCCCGACCCCCTAAACCCAGAATCCACATGAGTAAAACACGAGCCCAACGCATCGCCCAGCGCACCCTAGTCGGAGGTGGCTTGAGCGTGGTTTTGGCGGGGCTCTTGTACACGACCCGTCTGCCAGGCGGGGATCGCCTGCTGCTGGGCGCCACGGTCTTGCTCGCGTTTGTGGGGTGCTATGAGGCCGTGCGCATGGGGCTTTTCGGATCCAAAACCAGCCTGCCTGCCATGTGGGTTTCCGTGCTGGTGGCCAGTGGCATTTGGGCTGTGGTTTGGGATCCCAGCTCGGGCTGGGAAGCGCCCATGGGGACGCCGGCCCAGGTTTATTGGGCCACCTTGTTTCTGAGTCCTTTGATCGGCTGGGTCTTCTATCTGCTGGCGCGTTTGCCGCACCGACCCAAGGAACCGATCCTAAAGGCTCCCGGTTCTGCGATGCCGCGCTTTGTCGCGCTTCTGTGCATCACCAGCGCCCTGGCTTGCATGTACCCCGTCCGCTTGTTCGGTGGCGTGCACGCCTTGATCGCGTTGATCGTGCTCTCAAAGATTGGCGACATCTTCGGCTACTACTGCGGCAACATGTGGGGCAAGACACACCCCTTCCCGCGCCTCAGTCCGGGCAAAACGACAGAAGGGTGTGTGGGCTCATTCGTGGCAGGTTGCGTGGCGGGAGTCTTGTGCCAGAGTTACGGCCTGCTGCCCAGCGGGGAAGCCGCCTGGCTGCCTGGTTTTTGGGCGGGTGGATTGGCCGGAGCTTCCGTGAACCTGGCCTCACAAGCCGGCGACCTCTTCGAAAGTTCCTGGAAGCGCCAAACCTCGGTCAAGGACTCGGGTACCTGGTTCGGCCCCTCGGGCGGCATGCTCGACCTGGTGGACAGCTTGCTCGTTTCCGCGCCCATCGCAGCTCTCACTTGGCCCATACTTTTCCAATGGGACTTGGTTTCGTAGCCTCGGGTTGCAAGCGGATCCTTTTTAGGCGGTCGTAAAACCCGCGTTTCAGGTCTAGATGAGGTTCGCCGTCCTGCGTTTTTTCATACACTGAATCAGCGGGCCGCAGCGGTCCGAGCGAGATTGCGCGTCGAATCGGCGTGCCCCCCCCCGGAGAATTCCACTTGTCAGAAATTACCATTCCCCTGCGTTCCCACGACGAGGCCATCTTGGTCTTGGGCCCCTTCGACCGTTTCGCCAAGCTCATGCGGCAGGAATTGGACATCGAGATCTACGCCCGTTCGGGCGCCCTGCGCATCAAGGGTCCCCAAGAAAACATTGTGGAGGCCAGCAGGCGCATCGAACATGTGCTTGGCAAGGCGCGCAAGGGCCGTGAGTTGGAGCTGACCGACATCGAGGAAATCTTGATGGATCGCTCCAGCCCCAAGGCCAACAACCTGCGCGGCAACTCGGGCTCAGGCGGTACTGAAAGTGCGCGTACTTTCCCGACCCCCGATCGTGCGTGGAGTGGTTTCAAAGTTCGGCCGGTGGAGCCGCGCAATGAAAACCAGCGCAAGTATCTGGACCTGATCGAAAAGCACAACCTGGTGTTCTCCCTGGGAGCCGCCGGAACAGGCAAGACCTACCTGGCCGTCAGCGCGGCAATTCGCATGTTGCGTCGCGGCGAAGTGCGTCGCTTGGTCATCACGCGCCCCGTGGTGGAAGCCGGAGAGCACCTAGGTTTCCTGCCTGGAGACTTGCAGCAAAAGCTCAACCCGTACATGCGCCCGATCTACGATGCCTTGCACGACATGATCCATCCCGATGACCTGGCGCGCCTGGAAGAAGCCAATGTGATCGAGGTGGCGCCGCTGGCGTACATGCGCGGACGCACCCTGTCCAATGCCTTCGTCATTTTGGATGAAGCGCAAAACACGACACTAGGTCAGATGAAGATGTTCCTGACGCGTATGGGCGAGGGCTCACACATGGTCGTCACCGGTGATCCCAGCCAGAACGATTTGGATCATCGCGTGCGCAGCGGCTTGATGGACGCGGTCGGAAGGCTGCGTGGATTCGAGGGCATCGGCACGATCGAATTCACGGCGGACGATGTGGTGCGCCACCCGTTGGTGGCCCAGATCATTCGCGCCTACCAGGCTCCCGCCCAGGAGAGCGTGCGCTCGCGTGAGGCCCAAAGCGATCCGTCCTCCGATTCGGATAGCTAGCTCCATGCAAGAAGGAGCCATGGAGCCGGGCACGGTCGAGGTGAGTTGGGTGGTGGAGACGCCAGACCAGCCCGAGTCACTAGCGGACGAACGCTTGCATGAAATCGTGGCCGCGGCCCTGGCCCACGGCGAACGCCCTGAGCTTTGCTTGGGGCTGATCTTTGTGAACGACGCAGCGCTGACCTCCATGCACACGCAGTATCTGGGCGACGCCACGCCCACGGACGTGATCACATTCGACCTGGGCACCGATGACCCCGGCCTGAACGGCGAGCTCTACAT
>JBLFXY010000293.1:0-4139 GCA_047611645.1 Glaciecola sp. | reverse complement strand
CAAACAGTGGTAAGACTTCGCGTAGGGACGTCGCGCGCGGCCAAGTGATGCCATCCAAAGCCAGCAGCGCCAACAGCAGCACGCCGAGAACCAGGTTGAGAGGGGAAAGTTTCATGAGTTCTTGCGCTCCTTCCAATTCCAGATCAAACCTAGGCCAAGTACCAAACCGATGGCCACGAGCAAGGGCCACAGCATGGCGGACCATCGACGTCGCTGTACGCGCTTCTCGGCCCGGTCAGCGCGCTTGAGGCGCTCGCGCATTTCTTCCGCGCTGCGTGGCCCATCCAAACCGTAAATGCCCGCGGCTCGAAGCTCTTCTTCAAGCATGTTGCGAATCGGGCGCGGTCGAGGTTTCTTGCTGCGCACATCGATCAGGTCATCGCTGCGCGACAACCAATCCATGATGTTGTCCAAAAGGCGTAGATTATCCGGTGTAGCCCCCGCAAGAATGGGTGCATAGTTGCCCGGTAGGGAATCTCGCAGCCAATCCGCGTCCCCCACCAAAACGACGCGGGAGTCCGCTTGGCCGCTCAGTACCACCTCTTCGGTCTTTTCCACAGGTTGACCGCGTTCGTGCCGGGTGGCGTCAAAGGCCTCCGGCGCTCCCTTGCTAAAAGGGCTGGAGAAAAGCCCTGTCAACGTGGTCGCTAAAACGTAGGCCTGCCCCGTTCCTCCGGCGGCCAAACTGCGCGTATAGGCTTCGATCTCACCTGCGTTCGAACTCGCCTCTTGCACCCAATCCACCAGGTAACTCTCGTCCGATGAACGCACGATGTCCAGGCGGGTTATGCCCTCTGGAACTGGGGCGGTTCCAAAAGCTTGGCACCACCAAAGATCCATGCTGCCCGATCGACCGGTGGGCGGAAAAGTGCGTTCGAAAGCATCAGGCCGTAACTTCGGGCAGCCGGGGTCGGTGATCGGTTCCAGGCGCCGAGCCTCCGTGGGCTTGCCATCCGGCCCCATATCGGAAATGACGAAGTGTCGCTGACCTGGCCAGGCGCGATCCCAAACATGGCCGTCCAAAATCGGTGCCCCCCAATGGGCCAAGGCCGGTTCCAATCCGGACCCCTTCAGCTCGCGGCCCTCCACGATGTGAGCCGCGGGTCCGACCGAGTTCGAGTGCACGGTATCCAAGCAGATCAGTGCCCTTCCGCCCTTTTGAATGTACTGGTCCAGGGCAAAGGCTGCACGCGGATGCCAATCCTGGGGACGAAGTACGAGTACGCCATCCACAGAATCGGGGATGGACTCCCCCGCTTCCAGGTTGGCCACGGGCACCTCGATCAGCTCCATGCGCTTGGAGAGGTGCGAGCGCAGTCCCTGAAATTGTCCAAAGACCACCCGGTCCGCATCCCCTTCGAGAGGTTCTCCCATCCAAGCCCAGCGCAAGGGACGATCGCGCAGGAGGCGCTGAACGGCGCCTGCAAAATCCACTTCCAATGTCCACGGATTCAACAACGGCAACACTTCGGTGCGACTCTTGTAACGCAAGACCAAACCCAAGTACACGAGTTGGCGGGTCTGATCCCCACCCCGTCCGGTGACCACGGGCAAAGGATCGATGCCATAACTCTGGGCCTCTTCCGCAGCCGTGGAAAGCACGGAAGGGTCCAGGTTGGTTAGGCCCATGCGGCCTGCTGCGAGGCGTTGGAAGTCTTTTACCTGGGCTTCTACACGTGCCTTGACCAGAGCCCATTCTCCCGATTGCACCTCGCCTGTGATAAACGCCTTAACCTGTAAGCGATCCTCGAGCCGGCCCAGAATCGACTTGGTTCCAGCGGAAACCTCGAACAGGCGATCCTCGGAGAAGTCCTTGCGCACATGCATGTGACGCTGGGCCATGTGCAAGCCTTCACCCAGTACGGCAAGCATCAAGATCAGGGTCAGCCAAGCCTGAATACGGCGGGTTCTACGTGTTTCCATGGGACACCCTATTGAAGTCGGCGCCGCTCGAGCAGCACCGTGTTGAGGACCAGTCCGGTCACGGTCAAAAGGGCGAAGTACGCAACGTCGCGCAGGTCTAAAACCCCGCGGGCTGCTGTATCGAGAAAGTGTGCTTGGGGGGAAGCCTGCTCCAAGAGCGGGGCCAGACTAGCGGGCATGAAGCCCACCAACATGCGGAGCATCCAGAGACTTCCGAGCAACAGGCAAGACACAAGAAAGGCCACCAATTGCTCAGCGGTTAAGGCCGAGCAGCAAAGCGCCAAAGCCGTGTAGGCTGCCGCCAAACCAGCCGTGCCGCCAAAACCAAGCACGACGGTTGCCATATCCAAATCTCCGAGCCCGCTGACCGTGATGGCGGTAGGGATCACCAGCAGCAAGATCAGGATCATGACCACGCTCCACGAGGCCATAAACTTGCCCAAGACCAACTCCCAGGTTCGCAGAGGATAGGTAAGTAGCAATTCCTCCGTGCCACTGCGACGCTCCTCCGCCCAGGCTCCCATGGTCAAAGCCGGGATTAAAAGCGCTAAGGAAAGTGGCAGCCAGGTGTACAGGGTCAAGAGGCTGGCCCAACCACCATCCCACAAACCGGGCAAGGGTGCGGGGCCCACAGGATAGCCGATGAAGTAAAACAACGACGCTTGGGTGAGTACGAAAATCACGATCAGCACATAGGCCAAAGGCGATTCGAAGGTGGCGCGCAATTCGCGGCGACAGACGATGGCGGCTCGCATCATGCTTGGATCTCCGAGTCGTTGGACTCTTGTTCGACGGCGCCTAGTGCAAAGGCGGTTTTATCTCCACCCCGCGTGTGATGTAAGAAGACGTCCTCAAGAGTGGCGCTGGTGTGGCGCAACTCAGCTACCCTCCAACCCTTTGATTGCGCAAATTGCGCCACGCGTTCGCCAGTGGCGAAGCGCTCCTGCACATGTAAGTCGTAACGCACTCGCCCATTGCGTCCGTGAACCGCGCCAAGGAGCCCTTCGACCCCCTCCAGCTGAAGCAGCTCCACCTCCGCGCTAGGTTCGCCCCGAAGGAGCGTTAAGGACAGTCGCTCGCCCCGACCAGAAGCCAATTCGAGGAGTCCCCCATCCGCGACCAAACGCCCACCGGACAGGATCAAGACCCGCCGGCAGACCTCCGAAACCTCAGGCAAAATGTGCGTCGAGAGCAAGATCGTTTTGTCCTGGGAAAGTTCCACGATCAGATCCCGGATGCGTACCAACTCGGCGGGGTCCAAGCCGCTGGTCGGTTCATCGAGAATCAATACTTCCGGGTCTGAAATTAGAGCCTGGGCCAACCCGACACGCTGCTTATAACCCTTGGACAGGCCTGCGATTCGGCGCTTTGTGTAGCCGTTCAAATCACAGCGATCTATCACGCGTTCCAAATGGGTGCGACGCTCGCCTGCGGAAAGCCCACGCATGCGCCCCACAAAATCCAGATAGCGATCCACTCGCATACCCCGGTACAGCGGCGTGTGCTCGGGTAGATAACCCACGCGCGCCTTGGCAGCCAAGCTGGAACCCAAGACCGGGTCCCCACCGAGTAAAACCTGGCCCGCATCGGGCACCAGGTAACCGGTGAGCATTTTCATGGTCGTGCTTTTGCCCGCGCCATTGGGGCCCAGGAATCCCACGACCTCACCGCGTTGGATGGAGAAACTCACATCCTGCACCGCTTTCACATCGCCATACACTTTGGCCAAACCCTGGGCCTGGATCATGCAATCGGCGGGATCCGTTTCCGGCGAAGGAACGGCTGTGATGGAATCACTTTCGATCAAAGAGGATAGCTCGCAAGCAAGAGGTGCTGGGGATCAGGCTTCGGGATCGATCTCAAACCGCTTGAGGAAGTCGTCGGTCTTTTCCACATCGTCCAGTCGGGTGATCAGGGTGTCCATGGCTTCCGCCCAATGCAGGCGGCCCAGGACCCTTCTGAGGGTATGAACAGACTTTAGCCTGCGCAGGCCCAGTAGTTTCTCTTCCTTGCGTGTTCCCGACAACTCCAGATCGATGGCGGGGAAGATTCGACGGTCCGCCAGGCGGCGTGACAGGACCAATTCCATGTTGCCCGTGCCCTTGAATTCCTCAAAGACCGCGGTATCCATGCGACTGCCCGTGTACACAAGCGTTGTACCGAGAATGGTCAAACTACCCGCTTCGGTGGTATTGCGAGCGGAACCAAACAGCTTC
>JBLFXY010000292.1:0-4201 GCA_047611645.1 Glaciecola sp. | reverse complement strand
CCCTGCTGCGCGTAGTCGATGAGAACGAGCGCACCGAACTGCGCCGATTGACTGGCGACCAGGAGAAGGTGAAAGCCGCACCAGGGTTTTTCATAGTTTGCGGCGACGCCCGCCGACATCGACTGTTAATGGAGCGCGACGGCTCCAGCATGACGACCAACTTCGAGGGCTTCCTGGCCGCCGTGGTCGACGCCAGCCTATTCGCCCAGAACCTGGTACTCGCCTTCGAGTCCATGGGCCTCGGCACCTGCCTGATCGGAGGCCTGCGCAACGACATGGCAGCCGTGGCCAAGCTGCTCGAAATCCCAGACGGCGTATTCCCCCTCTACGGCCTATGCGTAGGCCAACCCGCCGAAGACCCCGGCGTGCGCCCGCGCCTGCCCTTCGAAGCGGTTTGCTTCACAGGCCGCTACCCCAGCGACGAAACCATGCACGCGGCTATGGAACAGGGCGACAACATCTCCGAACAATACTACGTCGACCGGAACGAACCCACGCGCACCTGGAGCGGCGGCATGATCCGTCGCTTCTCCAAAACCATGCGCCCCGAACTGCCCCAGGTCTACCGCAAACTAGGTGCAGACATTTAGGGATACGGTGCCCCCCGTATCCTCGTTACTGTCCGCGACTTGAAGGGGGGCTCGGTACGACGTTGATTTCGTATTCATCCGCGGTCACATCTCTCAAATTAACCACCTAGAGATCTAGGTCGTACATAGCCCTACTTCCAAAAGCGCCAACGGAAGATCGTCCACATGGCGATGAAGGCGTCTTTCCAGCCGATCTTTTTGCCTTCATGGTAGTCGCGGTTGTTGTAGCGGATCGGAACTTCGGTGACGCGCAGGCCCATTCGCGCGAACTTGGCGGTCATCTCAGGTTCGACGGCGAAGGTGCGGGACTTGACGCTGAGCTTGCGCGCGACTTCGACGGAGAAGACCTTGTAGCAGGTCTCCATGTCGGTCAGCTTCAAACCCGTGCAGAGATTCGAGAAGGCCGTAAGCACGCGGTTGCCAAGCGTGTGCAGAAAGAAGTGCACGCGCTCGCCGTCTCCGCCTAGGAAACGACTGCCGTATACCACATCGGATTCCCCGGAGAGCAGGGGCGCGAGCAGTGCGCCGTAATCATCGGGGTCGTACTCCAAGTCCGCGTCTTGGATGATGATCCAGTCGCCCGCAGCCTGTTCAAACCCCGTGGCCAACGCGCCGCCCTTGCCCCGGTTTTCAGGGTGAAAGATGGCGCGAATCTCAGGGTGGTTCGCTTCCATCGCGAGCATGATCTCACGCGTACGGTCCACAGAACCGTCATCCACCAGCAAGATCTCCTTCTCGAAAGGCGTGGCCAACACTTTCGCGACGATGGCTTCTAGGGTCCGCTCTTCGTTGTAGACCGGCATGACCACGGATAATTTCACGGCTTGGGTTCCTCCTCGATCGTGGGCATGCCCGCGAACAATTCGCCCAAGTTGTACATTCCGGTCAGACCTTCCTGCAGCATTTGATAGGCGGGATCGCCTTCCACACACCAATGGGGTTTTAAGAAGAGTCGCAGGATCTCGCTGTCGGGGCGCTTGCGCTTCGTTTGCAGGTCCGCGCGCAACTCCATCCAGTGTCTCCAATCCCCGATCAGGTCGTTGATCGCGATCCAATCAGCGGCTGCCATTTTAGAGACCTTTTCCTTGGCTTGACTCGCTTTGCGCAGCTTGCGCCGGAAATCCTGCCAACGGTTCACTTTGGGCAAACGGGTCATGGCTTCGATGCGGTAGTTCCCCATCTCGCCCAATCCACTGGCCAGGAAAGCGCGGCGTGAAGCGAGCGCCAGCATGGTCGGGAAAATACGCGCGAAGTTCGCGTCGTCGTAGTTCTTGGCGCAAGCAAAGAGCGGGTTGCGCACTTGCAGCAAGCGCAAACGCTCGGGTGGAACCCGGCGCGAGGTGCTCGAATGGTGATGGAAGCAGCGAGCGCTAGGCACGTACTGGGTCGAATAACCCTGCACCCACGAACGCCAACCTAGATCCACATCCTCGTAATACGCAAAGAAACGATCGTCGAAGCCGCCCAGCTCCGCGTAGACCTTGGCATCCATGGCCATGGCACCGCCGCAAGCGAATAGGGTCCAGCGGGGTTGATCATATTCGGGGCCGAACTTGCGTTGGTAGCCGCGTTGAATACCGATACCGTGCAGGTTCATGCCGCCACCCGCGCTGTCAATTTTCTCCCCATCCCAGTTGAACATCAGCGCGCCCGTGGCGTGGGCCGCTTTGCGAACAATGGGCGCCACGAGTTCCTTGAGAAAGGCAGGCTCCACGCGCAGATCGTTGTTCAGGAAAACCAGGATGTCGGGGTTGTCCGCGTTGGCCACGCCCACGTTGCACCCGCCGGCGAATCCCAGGTTGCGTTCGTTTTGAATCAAGCGCACGTGGGAGTGACGTGAGCGCATCAACGCCTGGCTGCCATCGTCGCTGCCATTATCGACCAGAATAATGTCGAGTAGGTCCTTGTCGTAATCCAGCTGGGCCAGACTTTCGAAACACCCGTCCAGGTGATGGTGGCCATTCCAGTTAAGGATGACGATCGAGACACGCGGAAACTCTCCGGCCTTCAAGGCCGGAACGGTTTCACAACGGAGGTCTTTGCTGATTGGGATCATATTCGGTTGACCCTGCGCGTTCGCTGAACAAGCGCGGAGCCCAGTTCATTAGTTTACGGAAGGTTCAAGCCTTGCCAGGTAATTTGTTCAATGCGCAAGTGCGCGCTCGGCCCGCCCTCGAAGAGCAGGGTCTCCACGCGTAATACGTTCTGGTGGTAGGCCCCGTGCCAATCCACCACGATGCGGTGCTCGAGCGACTGCCCTTGACCCGTGCGGGTGATCAGACTGGCCACGCCCTGGTCTCCAAAGAAGATGCGTCCTCCCTGCTCCAGATCGGGCTCTTCCGCAAGGAAACGCAGACTGATCACGACTTGACCGCGCGTGTCCTGATCTCCTCCGGGAAGCGCGTACTCCACCCAGCCGCCGGGACGTAGCAGCGCAATGTCTTCGCCTTGAACCTCCACCCCGCCGCCGCTGGCTTTGTGTTGGTTGCCGCGCCAGCTCAGGGGTGCCGCGCGCTGCGCTATGGGCCGGTCGGTGGCTACCAGGGCGCGATAGCGCGACTCGGTTTCCTCCACGTTCTGATCCAAGGTCTTGAGCGGCGGAAAATCCTGGGCCAGTTCGACGAGCCGCTGTGGTGCTTGGATGAACTCTTCCATCTTGGCTGCCAAGTCGCGGTCGTCCCCCACTTCAAAGTGCACGCCATCCACACCGTCCCGCACAAACTCCGCCATGCCGCCGATGTTGCTGGTCAGCACGGGGGTCCCGGTCAGGTGCGCCTCGTGAATGGTAATGGGTGCATTTTCATACCAGACAGAGGGCACGATCAGCACATCGATTTCGGCGTAGACATCGGCCAGCTTCGAGTTGTCGAAACGACCGTGGAAGGTCACGTTGCAGTCCTTTGCGAGTCCCTGCAGCTCCGCGTGGTGTTCGTCCTTATCGGGCTCAAAAGTGCCATACACATTGAGCAACGCGCCCTTTCCCTTGAGGTGTTGCATGGCGCGGATCATGGTTTCCCCGCCCTTGTACCACACCAAGCTGCCAACGAACCCGAAGCGGATCGGGTCCCCCGCCTTGCGCACCTTGCTCACGCTCTGCACGTGGTCCGTGCGCATGCCGTTGTCGGAGAACAGGAAGCGATGGGCATCGAAGTCCCCGTTATCCAGGTACATTTGGCGCAGGAAACGGCTGGGGCTGATGCGCAGATCGCAGGCGCCGTAAGCGGCCATGACCTCGCGATTGCGGCGCTGCATCTCCAGGAATTCCCCCGCCTGACGACCCAGTTTCTTGTTCGGTCCCAGCAACCACGCACCCAAACGTGCACCCGCTTCCAGGATGCTCGGATTCTTGCGCTCCATGCTCTCGATAGCCGCGGAATCCTTGTCCTTAATGCACGCGAAGCACCCTGCGCCCATGGAGTGCGGGCAGATCTGGCGGTCGGGCCGAATCATTTGCACGCGCGCGCATAGGCCCCAGTAGTCGTGGCACGTGGCTACCGTGGCGCACCCCGCGTCCTTGGCCAGCTGCACGTTGCCGATCGAACTGTGAATCATGTGCTGGAAGTGCACAAGATTGGGCTGAACTTCGGCGAGGATGCTGCTGAACACCTGCT
>JBLFXY010000291.1:0-4204 GCA_047611645.1 Glaciecola sp. | reverse complement strand
CGTTGGGCTACCGAACGTACACCGCTGTCTTCATCGCCCGCAAGCTTGGCGGCTAAGGACAGCGAGCCCGAGGCTTGAGTGCGATGACTGGCCAAGAGGGCCGCGGCGCGCAGGCTCGGCGCCTTGTCCAGCCCTGCCTTTTCGCAAGCCAAAGCCGCGCGTTCCCGATCCAACTCCGCAAAGGCCATGAGCGCATGACTGGCCACCGCAGGATCAGCACTCAACAATTTCTCCACCTTGCGGGCCGCCTTGAAGCGAGCCTTATCTCCACTCTTGCCCCAATCGAGGGCGCCTCGCGCCTGTTGATTTTGAAGGGCGATCAAGCACGCCTTGGTTTGTAGAATCTGCTTCTTGGAAAGGCTCTTGATCAAGGCGTCCGCGTCGACGGGGCCCTGCACTTGGCCAAGAATCTCGGCAGCCCGGGCCGCCACCCATTCGTCCTTGCTCTTGAGTCCCGAATCGCCATAGAGCATTTGAATCACATCAGCAGGCGCCGGCGCAAAGGTCAATTGCCATTGTGCCTCGTCAGCAACCTGGCCTTTCACATCCTGCATGGCGACCAGGATCAACTCCCAGGCTTCGGTGGTTCCGATCGCAGCCAGCTTACGCACCGCCCCCCGACGGTCCTTTTCGTAGCGGCTACGTAGATCTGTTTTGATTTTGGAAGGAATCTCCTTACCCACGGTCGTAACCACGGCAACGGAGGAGTTTTCGAGACCCTCGGCCCCTCGTACTGCCGGAGCCAAAGGGCAAAGCAGTAGAAGAACCGGTATTGTTTGGAATAGTCGTACCATAGCTTGCGTCCATTCTAGACCGCCGCCAGCCGCTAGGGTTTCCGTTGGACCCCCAAAAATCCCCCCCTCCCGCAAAGAATTACGCGGATCGTCGCCCGATGTCCAAAGCAAGCCAGAGAACGTTACTTCTGCTGCCACTGATCCTGCTACTCCTGGGCGGCGGGTACTTTTTTCTGAGCGGTCCGTCGGATTCCGACAAGAAGGATCATGGCTTTGCTCCCGAAGACAGCACGCTGGCCCTTGCATCCGATCCCGCCTCCCAGAACATCGCGATTCAATCCCCGATCGTGGAACAACGGCTGCCCGAGAGCCAGGCCGTATCCCCTGCTCCCGTTCCCGAACTTGCCGCCCCCCATACCGGCTTTCGATTTGTCTCACGCATTTTGCGGGTCCCGCTCTCCTACGCATTCTTCACAACCGAGGACCAACCGGACGACGCCCGCCCCATTGGAGAAAATGGATCTTTCACTCCCGCGGGTGGCATCCTGCCCAAGCATGCCACCCTTTTGGATAGCTCCCGTACCCAAGAGCTCGCTGTCGAAAAACCTCTCACCGTTTTGCCAGAAGGCCGGGTGCTCTTCACGGAGTTCTGCACGCTCCTGATCGATTCACCGGCCGGAGCCCTGCCCAAAATCAACCAATTGCACGTGGCCTTCATTTCGAAGACGGAGCGACTTAGAGCCGCGCACGTCATCTCGATCGAAGCTGGGCCCAAGGGTTGGGTGATTCGTATTCAGGAGGATGCCCATTTCTTCGAAAAGGAAGCCTTGGATCGAATCCTGCTTTGCATCGATCCGCCCGTAAAAGATCACGTTCGAATCGCATCCTGGTCGCTCTCGGAATTACGGGTTGCCAAGGTCAAAAAACTTGAGCCCCTACCGACGCACACCCTGCCCTTAACTTGGAAAGGCCTTGCATCCATGGGCAACGTGGCCAGCGAGCAAGAGCTGGTCAACGTGATCTTCTCGGGGAACCTCGGGCGCCCAGGGTTCCATTCGGCAGCGGCAATCGACTGGTTGGCCGCTCCACCCGCACGCGGGTTTAGCCAAGTTCGGGATCGAAGAACCTACGACCGCGTCCCCCAAGGCGTTGCCCACTGCAGCGCATTTTTCACCAGGGGATCCGTGGGCCAAATCGATCTGCCTTCCACCGATGTTTGGAAGTTTGCAATCGAACTGTTCCCCGATGCGGTCCAAGACGAAATTGCTAGGAGTGCTCTCCAGGGCCAAAAGAAACCACACTTCCTGGCAACGGTCCGACCCGACGAAATGGACACGGGTGGGCTGCAATGGGCATGGGGCGAGAGTGGCGAGCTCATGCACGCAGCGTCCTATGCCGGAGCCGAAAGTGTCGACACGATCCTTGGGGATCCAGATCTAAGCGGCTTCGGAAGATCGCCAATCGCTGCAACACTTTCAACGGTCGTTATGCATGAGCGGCACCTCATCTCCAAGTGGACACCGCACCCCGGCACCCCCGGATATCACCCGACCCGCCGGTGGACCGATCCAACGAAACGCCACCGGTTTCACCTGGTGAACCAAACCCAATGGAGGGGCAAAGGCACGCTCTTTTTGCTTTCCATGGATGAGGGCGGGGTCTCGCTGCGGCCGATCCGATTCAATTGGCCACAGGACCACGACAAGTGGTTCCGCGCTAATGTTGGCGAATTTGCCTGGTTCGCCACCTCGCCAACGGGCCAAGGCGCATTTGGCTTACTGGGCCAGGAACCAGACTTTGAGAGCCATGAGACCCCGCCAAAGAAAATCCGCGACTACGACTTGGACCTGAATTTTTCGGATGGATGGAGCAGCGTGCTCATGAGCGATTGGGTCGGTCGCGGGAGCCACCTGCAAGATAAAGTGCTCATCCAGGAGATCTCAAACGCCATTTCTAGCGACAACATTCAGGCCCTCAGCCAGAACTCTCCCCTAGGTGGATCCGTAGCGATCAGCAGCGTCAACTCCGCTCCGCTCACCACGCAATTGGGGCCTTGGGGCGTGAAACTCTTGAGCTCCGACGCGCCCCCCGTGTACTTGGAATTTGGTTTCCAAGGCGGTCCTACGACCAGGCTGCAACCGAACAAGAACACGAGGGTCATTATTCTGAAACTCACGCTGCCCCGTTCCGACGAATAGCCGCAGCATTGCTGCAGCCTTCGAAAAAATGGATTCACTTCCAACTTGCCCGCGCATCCCGTTCAGTTGGTAGAACCTGAATCCAAGGGGCTGCCCGACTCCGCTCCACCAAAGCCGGACGTCATCACTTCGCGGGCGCAGCAGAGCTGGCCCATTCGGCCGCCATCTCCAAGGCCGCCACCAAATTGGTTTCGTCCGCGATACCCTGGCCTGCGATATCGAAGGCCGTACCGTGCACCGGACTGACTCGCAGATAGGAAAGGCCCGCGATGAGCGTGACACCGCGGCCTTTGGACATCAGTTTGAGCGGGATGAAAGCTTGGTCGTGATAGAGCGCCAACACGCCATCATTCTTGCCTTCGCTCGCATCTAGGAAAACTATGTCGGGCGGATGGGGTCCGGAGACTTGCAAGCCCTTGGAGCGAGCGGCCTCGAGCGCGGGCTGCAAGATGCGTGCTTCCTCATCGCCAAACAGACCGCCCTCCCCCGCGTGGGGATTCAAACCTGCCAGAGCGATGCGCGGCTTTTCCACGCCGATGGAGCGCAGGGTTTCGTGGAACAGGTCCAAGTGCCAATCAATCGATTCGGCAGTGACCGATGCGACCGCTTCGCGCAGGGCCATGTGACGCGTAAGCAACATCACACGCATGTCCCCTGCGATGCCGACCATTTCATAGCGCTCGGTTTCATCCCAACGGGCGAGCAACTCGGTCTGACCTTCAACCGGCTCGCCTGCCATGTGCAAGGCTTCCTTGCACACCGGAGCTGTCACCAATGCTTGAACGTCGCCGCGCCGGGCCATGTCCGATCCGACCTGAAGGGCGGATAGCGCAGCCTGACCGCAAGCCACCTGTGCCTTGCCCATCTCCCAAGTGCTCGGCCCATGCACCTCCACAAAACCCGCCTGCCCCGCATGCTCCGGATATCCGTCCACCAAGCCCTCCGGCCGCGCAGCTTCGAGCCCGATCACCAATATGCCCATGCGCTCGCGCAAGTCTTGGCGAGCAAGCACCTTGGTCACAATCTCCGGACCGATCCCAGCGGGATCACCCATGGTCAAAGCGATGTAGGGACGCGTAGCTTTCATGATGGCGGAATATAACGGGTCCCACCCAGGCCTGCTTGGCCCCTGAACGAATATTCACGCTCAGCGTGCACGCTAGGCCCCAAGTACGCGGGACTGCACCCCAATAGCTAAGAAACGGAAGGGATGTACCGCACACTCTCCCTCCACATCACGGCTCGGCCCAGCCCGGCTACGCCTGGGCTGGC
>JBLFXY010000290.1:0-4222 GCA_047611645.1 Glaciecola sp. | reverse complement strand
CCGCCCCTCCAAAAAACCGCAATGACCGCTTCAGCCCCCTTCACGACTATGTTTAGCCGCGCCAAATTCCTAGGTCCTATCTTTCTCCTTTCCGCCACAAGCGCACTGGCCGCCCCGAGCAGCCTTGTCGCCCCAGCCCCTCTACAGCCTCAGGTCAAAGAACTCCCTGCGGTTCAGAAGGGGTTAGAGAATAAAAAGGAGCAGATCAAGGAAGCGGAAAAGGAAGTCCAAAAGCGGATGGACCGCGAGGCTAAGGAAATCCTGGAGAAGAAGGCAATCCTGAAGGAGCTGGAGAACGATAAAAAGGTCGCTCGAAAGAAAGCTCAACAGCAGGATGAGGCCCGAGCCAAGGGTCTTCCCGTGGTCAAGTCTCTGGACCCGGCCAAGCCCCGCGGGAAGAAGCAACAGGCAGGTAGCCGGCCCAAAGTGGGGTCCGCTCCCGCGGCCCGTCAAGTGGGTGGAGGCAAGGGCGTCATTCAGAGCAAGGCTTCTCCCGAGCAGCTCAAGAAAGAATCGATTCAACGTAAGAAGCAAGCTGCCCTGGTCCAAGCGGATCCCGGCGCCAAACTGAATATTGAATTCGGGACGGAGCGCCACGACTTTGGCAAGGTCCGTCAGGGCGACCAGGTCGAGCACTCTTTCGTAATGCAAGCTGCGGGGACGACCCCGCTCAAGATTCGCCAAGTCAAGCCTAGCTGCGGTTGTACCGTCGGTAGTGTCCAGGTGGCGGACGCGGAGGGCGCATTCCAAGATTACACCTACGGCGATCCGATCGAGCCGGGCCGCACCATCCAGGTGAAAGCTGCGGTCAGCACGACCAACAAGAAAAACAAAGCACAGGTTCGCGTTCAAATCATGAGCAACGATCCTGCTGGTACCCATTCGCTGACCCTGGCTGCTGAGGTTCAACCTTTCCTGGTTGTAACCCCGCCCATGATGAACTTCGGCGACATCCCGATGGGGGGTCAGCGCGATCAACGCGTGGATATCCGCACTTCCCGTGGCGAGGCCGTGCTCATGCACGTCGATCCCGCTCGCTTGGGCACCATGCCCCAGGGCGTCAATGTTTCACTGACGGCAATGAACCCCGACGAGAACGGCAAGAGCGCCCACTGGAAAGTCGACGTTCACATCGGTGCCGACGCTAAGGAAGGACAGGCCAACTCGTCACTCCGCATTCTGACGGACATCGAACTTCCGATCGACGCCAAAAAACGTGAGAAATTGGCCTCCACGGGCCAGCCGATCATCCCCCAGTTCTTCTCCGCAAACCTGTCGGTTCAGGCACGCATCCTGGGCTCGTTCTCCCTGGATCGCCCGTATCTGAGCTTCGGCTTGGTGCGCCCCGGTCAAATCACGCCCCGCGTGGCTCGCCTAACCTGCAACGAGCAGGGCTTCACCTTGGGTGAAGGCATGACCGTGGAAATCCGCGGCAAGAATGGCGCAGCCTTCGAGTTCTCGGATCTCTTTGAGACCTCGATCCGCCCGGTTGCTGGAGTTTCGGCAGTGGACATCGAGCTGCGCTTGAAGGGTTTCCCCGATGGCGTTGACAAGTCCTTTAGCGGTGAGATGGTGATCCGCACCGGTCACCCCGGTTCTCCGGAAAAAGTTGTGCGCTTCAGCGGCGTTTGTCGCTCTGGCGTGAACCCCCGCTAATCCCGGGTTCGTCCCAGGCAGCACCAAACGGGCGGGCCGGTTTCTTCTTCTCTTGGGTTTTCTACCCTTGGGAGGGGAAACCGGCCCGCCTTCGTTTGGTAGAGTGGCTGCCCTGACGGTGCGCCGGTCCTGGGAGTCCTATGGGATTCCCAGCCACAGAACCGGTCAGGAGTTACAGCCCCGGGCTTTGCCCATCCCCTTACCCCTTTGGACGGCAGGATTTGAGCAGAGATCTCGGTGACCTACTTTTGGCGTCGGGTGCCTTGGACGAGGCACAGCTGCGGGAGGCGCGCAGCATGGAACGCGGCGGCCTTTCCTTGCAAGAAGCTCTGACGCGTCAAGGTGCTGTGGACGAGGGGACCCTGTATCGGACCCTGGCCAAGCAGCATGGCATCCCCTTCGTGGATCTGGACAAAGGCCGCATCTCCCAGGATATTCTGGACCGGGTTCCGGCGCAGATCGTGCACGAGCAGGAGTTGCTGCCCCTGATGGAGCGCAATGGCAAGCTGGTGGTCGCAGTGGACGACCCCCTGAAAGCCATCGTTGCCGATTCCTTGGGATTCATGTTGGGGGGCGATGTGGCCTGTGCATTAGCCACGCCCAAAGCCCTTCGGTCGGCAATCACCCGCAATTACGGGGACCGTCTGATCGTGCAGGATGCCGGCACATCGAGTGCTGGCGATGGGGACGAAGAGTCCGATGCGCCGGTGGTTCGTTTGGTGACCCGCATGTTTTCGGACGCATTGCAAGAGCGTGCCAGCGACATTCACGTCGAGCCTGGCCACGGGCTCGTGCGTATTCGCTTCCGGGTCGACGGACTGTTGCGCGATATAGCTGAGCATCCCGCACACCTGTCGGCGCCCTTGTTGAGCCGCCTAAAAATTATGGCCAACCTGGATATCGCTGAAAAGCGCAAGCCCCAGGACGGAAGGATTGGGATTCAGATCGCTGGCCGGGACTTGGATGTTCGTGTTTCGGTGTTGCCTACGGGCCACGGCGAGACGATCGTGATGCGTATTTTGGATCGCAGTGCCAATTTGATCGCACTGGGTGAGTTGGGATTCGACGAAGAGGATCAGAAGTGGTTCCGCAAGATTCTTGACCGGCCTAACGGTGTCGTGCTGGTCACCGGACCTACGGGATCTGGTAAGACGACCACGCTTTACGCGGCGCTCCAGGAATTGAACCGGCCCGATGTGAAAATCATCACCGCCGAGGATCCGGTGGAGTATCGCATTCAGGGTATGAATCAGGTCCAAGTGAACAACAAGGTGGGCTTGACCTTTCCTCGTATTCTCAAGGCCATGCTGCGCTGCGCCCCGAACGTGATTTTGGTGGGTGAGGTGCGAGACCTGGAAACAGCGGAAACCGCCATTCAGGCCTCCCTGACCGGGCACCTTGTTTTCACTACTTTGCACACCAATGACGCGACCTCCGCGTTGACGCGCTTGATGGACTTGGGAATCAAACCCTTCCTGGTTTCCGCTGCTGTTCAGGGGGTCCTGGCGCAACGTCTCGTGCGTCGCTTGTGTCCCCAGTGTGCGGTTGCTTACACGCCCGAACCTGAGGAGTTGCTCGCCCTGGGGCTCCAACCTGAGCAACATGCCGACAGCAAATTTCATCGCCCCCGTGGCTGCCGTGCCTGTGAGGGCACTGGGTACAGGGGGCGGGTCGCATTGTACGAGCGCTTGGAGCTCGACGAGGACCTGCGCGAGCAGTGCTTCCGCCGTGCACCGCTCGAGGAACTGCGACGCCAAGCCCTTGCCAGCGGCGCACTTTCCCCACTTCTAAAGGACGGGTCCCGCAAGGTTCTGGCAGGGGTCACCAGTGTGCCCGAAGTCCTTCGCGTCTCCCGCTCCTCCCAGGACTCCTCCGATTCTCCCGGTGTTTGAAAATGAAAACGATTGAGAACCTTTTGACAGAAGCCATCGAGTTGGGCGCGTCCGACCTGCACTTGAATCCAGGTCGACCCCCGGTTGTACGCTTGGATGGTGCCCTGGTCTCCATGGGCGAAGAAGTGCTCACCCCCGACCACACCCAGAAACTTTGCCGGGAGCTGTGCAACGACACCCATTGGGCCGAAATGGACCGCCTTGGAAGCACGGACCTGGGTCTTGCGCATTCAACGGGTACACGCTTTCGGGTCAGTTGTTTGCGCCAAAAGGGGCGCTATGCCTCGGTTTTGCGTCTGATTCCAAGCGAGCTCTTGTCGATGGATGCGATCGGCTTGCCCGATGTTGTGCGAGACCTCCTGCGCCGACCGCGTGGTTTGGTATTGGTCACAGGCCCCACAGGTAGCGGTAAAACCACGACTCTGGCGTCCATGATCGATTGGATCAACGAGCACCAGGATCGACACATCATCACCATCGAAGATCCCATCGAATACTACCACGAGCACAAGCAAGGGCTGGTGACTCAACGCGAGGTCGGCGATGATGTGCCTGACTTTTCGGAAGCCATGCGACGCGCCTTGCGCCAGGATCCCGATGTGATCTTGCTGGGTGAGATGCGTGACCTGGAGACCATCAGCGCGGCCATCACCGCGGCGGAAACGGGCCACTTG
>JBLFXY010000289.1:0-4267 GCA_047611645.1 Glaciecola sp. | reverse complement strand
TGGCGGGTGACAATTTCTTCGATAGGACGGACGAGGTGGGTCGGCGCGTGTATTGGGAAGCTTGCCAGGACTTCGATTCTGAAGAGGATCTGAAAGTGTACATGGATGGGGAATGGAACAAGTTCGGCGCCAAGTACGTGTGGAACGCGGATGGCCTGGTAGGGGGCTTGTGTTTTACAACAGACCGCAACGATCCACTCAACGTGGACTTATTCAGAATCACTGTTCGAGGGTAGGTCCCGGAGCTCTTTAAGAGGAGCGCCTGTGGTGGGGGAACCATTCAGCTCTTTCCTAGCGAGGAGTGAGGGGTGAGGAGTGTGCCCAGTGCTGCGCAGGGACGGACCCCACGACTTTCCGTACTCTCTCTATAGATTCAAAGAGCGCAGCCGTGTCTGCACAGGAGGCAATGCACAACCGAATACCCGCTGTGCTGGCAGGCGGGCTCGCTCACTCGGCAGCGCGTCCGGTCAAGCGCAGGTTGTGCTTGGGGATGGATAGGATGAAAGCTGTGACGGCGGAGGCGGAGATGCGGGAGTCGGCGCCGTAGCCGGTGTTGTCGCGGTTGGGTTGGTAGTAGAAGCTGCCGTCGTTGCATTGGGCGAGGATGAACCACCACTTGTTGGCTTGCATGAGGCTGCGGAAGGCTTCGGGATTGCCGGCGGTGCCGGCGGCGGTGTAGCCCATGCCCATGATGGGGGAAGCGTGGGTGTCGGGGAGACTCTCGGGGTGTTCGCCAATGAGCGTGGCGTGGGTCATGGCGCGCTTTTTGTAGTCACCTTTCCAGGGGCTCAAGCGGTAGGCGGTGGCGGTGGTGCCCGTGCGGCCCATGTCGGCCCAGCCTTCCTGGCTGGCGGCTTCGTCCTTGTACCAGACGTAGCCGGTGCGGCCGGAGGCCCTCTGCAGGAATGCGTAGGCGGCGTCGTGGCGCTCGCGGTCCACCTCGATGCCGCACTCCTTCATGAGCGCGAAGGCGATGGCGCCTTGGGCGGTGATCATGCCGATGGGGCCGTAGCCCTCGAAGCCTGGGTTATGGCCCCAGCCCCCGTGTGAATCCATGGCGTCCTTGGGCAGGGAATCGGGATGGGAGTCTTTGACCTCGGGACTCAGTTGGGAAAGGTCCATGTATTGAGTGGTCAGTAAAAAATCGTAGACCTCCTGCAGTTCCTTGAGCACCCACTTTTCGCGCGTGATCAGGTAGTACTCGCTCATCACGATCGCCGCGGTCATGTAGCGCCAGTTGACCAGGCTGTCTTGGTCTTCGGCGTGCGTCGTTTTGGCGTGCCTCTGCACGTTCCTCTTGGCGGCTGCCATATGTTTTCTTTTTCCGCTGGCCATTAGGGCCAAGGGGGCGAAGGTGTCGTGCACGGGCGAACCCCAGAAGCCATCGCTCTTTTGGTGTTCCAGCAGGTAGTCGTACAGGTCTTCGAGGATTTTTTCACTCTTGGCGCATTCCAGGGGGAAGCTGTCCGCGTACGTGCCATAGCCTTTGCCCAGGGACAGGCTAACGCGTTTGGCCTTTTCCTTGCGCACGAGGCGTAGGGTCAACTTGCCCGATCCGGCGCGGGCTTGGCAGGCCTCCAGGGCAGCGGCGAAATCCGCGATCGGCCCATGCGGCCCGAACTTGTCCATGCCGTAGCCGTTCACATGGGGCGTGAGGAATTCCTGATCTCCGGCCCCCGTGATGTAGTCGCCCACCTTGACCTTTTTGTTGGCGGGCGAGTCCTCGAATACGTGGCGTACCAGTAGCCAGTTGGGGTGCTCTTCGACCAGTTCCACGCGCAGGCCGGTGATGCCCAGGTTGTAGTACCAACCCGGCACCTCCGCATCGGGTCCGGCATTGGCTTTTTGGGTCCACGGTGCGCCCGAATCGTGGTAGTGCACCTGGGCCGAAAGCTGGGGCAAAAACGAGAGGCCCAGAAGGAAGGGCAGAAGGCGGCGGAGGCGGAGCTGGCTCATGAATGCGAGGGGCGGGAGTCGGTGGATCTAGTATCTGGTTAGAAGGTAGCAGGTTTTTGGGTTTGGCCCATTGGATGCGCTGTTGGGTGCAAAAGATCCGGCGGTCCGTGACGCTATGCGGGAATATACGCCGGGATTGGTCGGGAGGCGGGTCCGACGGTTGCGGGGCGCGGAACTATGACCCACAATCCCCGCGCTGATGGCTTCGGGAGCCGTTCGCGCTGTGGCGTCCCAGGTGGGGAGGTTGCGGTTTATTATCCCGCAGGAGACCCGCAATGGCGGATCAAGAAATCGCCCCGGCGCAAGACGCAGGGGCCCAGGAAGGGCCTTTCCCCCTTTCAACGTTGAGGCATTCGGTGGCACACCTGATGGCCTCGGCCGTGCAAAACCTGCACCCCGGAGTTCGCTTCGGATTCGGTCCCAGCATCGAGCATGGGTTTTACTACGACTTCGACGCCGCGGAGCCGCTGACCGATAAGGACTTGTCGCGCATTGAAAAAGAGATGCGCCGCTTGGCCAAGAAGTCGCCCGAGATGCGTCGCGAGGTAAAAACCCGCGAGCAGGCTGCCAGTCTTCTGGACGGTCAAGGACAGAGCTACAAGCTCGAGGCGTTGTCGTTGATCCCGGAGGGCGAGGAACTCACGTTCTACTTCCACGGGCCCGAAGGCAAGGAGTGGGGCGACCTCTGTGAGGGACCGCACATCGATTCCTTCAAGATTCCCTACGCCTTCAAGTTGCTGAGTCTTGCGGGCGCCTATTGGCGTGGTGACGAGAAGAACCCGATGATGCAGCGCATCTACGGCACCGCGTTCTGGACCAAAGAAGAGTTGGACGCACACCTCGTGTGGCTGGAGGAAGTGAAGCGTCGCGATCACCGGCGTTTGGCTTCCGAGCTGGATCTATTCAGCACGCACCCCGAAGCGGGCGCTGGTTTTGTCTTCTGGCACCCGAACCTGAGCATCGTACGTCGCTGCTTGGAGGAACTGTGGTGGGAGCAACACGACAAGGGCGGCTACGAGCCGGTCTATACCCCGCACATTTCCCGCGAGGAACTCTTCGCGGTCTCCGGGCACTTGGAAAACTATGGGGAGATGATGTATGCGCCCATGGACTTGGACAATTTGCCCTACCGGGTGAAGCCCATGAACTGCCCGGGGCACGTCTTGATCTACAAGAATCGGGGCCGTTCCTATCGTGAGTTGCCCTTGCGTTGGGCCGAGCTGGGTACCGTGTATCGCTACGAGCGCAGTGGCGTTGTTCACGGCATGTTACGCGTGCGCGGCTTTACTCAGGATGATGCTCATATCTTCTGTACGGCTGAACAGCTGTCCGGGGAGATCGCAGGCGTGTGCCGCATGGTGGACTTCTTTATGAAGACCTTTGGCTTTGAGTACACCGCGTATCTGGCCACGCAGCCGAAGGAGAAGACCATCGGTGGTAAGGACATCTGGGATCAAGCGACGAAGGCTTTGCAGGATGCTGCGGACTCGATCGGCTTGAAGTTGGTGTTGGACGAGGGCGGCGGCGCTTTTTATGGGCCTAAGATCGACTATAAGATTAAGGATGCCCTGGGGCGCGAATGGCAGAACAGTACGATTCAGTGCGACTTCAATTTGCCTGAGCGCTTTGACATGACGTACACCAATCCAGAGGGCAAACCGGAACGGCCGATTATGGTGCACCGTGCGATCCTTGGGTCTTTGGAGCGCTTTGCTGGTGTTTTGATTGAGCACTTTGGGGGGCGGTTCCCGCTTTGGTGTTCGCCTAAGCAGGTGGCGGTTATTCCGATCCGTGAGGATCATGCTCCTTATGCTCGGACTTTGGTTGATCGGTTGCGTGGTGAGCGTTTCCGGGTCGAGGCCATGCTTGAGGCGGGGCATATGAATAAGAAGATCAAGACGGCTCAGAAGGGGCAGGTTCCTTATATGTTGATCGTTGGAGAGCGGGAGGCTGAGGATGGTACGGTTACTATCCGTCGTCGTGACACTGCGGACCAGGAGACGATTGCCTTTGAGGAGTTTGTGACGCGGATTGAGGGCTTGCGGAGTTCTCGTTCTAATGAGTTGAGTTGAGGGTTTGTGGCTTTTGGATTTTGACCTTCGTGCCCTTTGGGGTGCGGGGGTCTTTTTTTGTTGGTGGTTTGGTTTGGGAGCTGGCGGACGGTGTGGCTGCGGGGGACGATTTGGGTTTTTGGCTGGAGGGAAGAGAGAGTTGAGGGTCAGTTCACGCGAAGAAGCGAAGAAGCGAAGAAGCGAAGGACGCGAAGTTTGAAGCCGACGGTTGGGGGAATTGTGGGTGGGAAGAGACGAGG
>JBLFXY010000288.1:0-4267 GCA_047611645.1 Glaciecola sp. | reverse complement strand
CCCTCCCCCAGAGTTCCCAGCCCCCTGAACGCGCCACCGACCAGGAGATCCTCCAGCAATGCGTCACTGAGGCGCCCACGGAGCTCCACGAGGTCACGCGAGTCGTGGACGGAGATACCATCTGGATTCTCCGGGACGGAAAGCGTGAAAAACTGCGCTTGCTCTCTGTGGATACCGAAGAGAAATTCATGAAGGGCGGCGACCTCTCCGAACTCAAGCCCTGCACGCGCTATGGCGACGAATGCACAGGATGGGCCCAAGGATTCTTCTCCCCGCGCTCGGTCGACAGTGGCCCCGTCAAGGTCGGACTGCGCTTCCCCGATGGCTTAGAAGCTCGGGACATTTACGGACGCCTGTTGTGCCAGGTGGTCACTTCCGATGGCGTGGACTTCAACCTGCTACTCGTCCGTCGCGGCATGAGTCCTTACTTCAACAAGTACGGCAACAGCCGAATCAGCCACCAGGCGTTCGTGGCCGCGCAAGCCGCCGCCAAAAAGGAGTACCTCGGTATCTGGAATCGCAGGACCAACGAGAAAGGCAAGTCACGCCCGTATGACCGCTTGTTGCCCTGGTGGAACGCTCGCGCCCTCGCCATCGACATCTTTCGCGAGAAAGCCAAAGCGAACCCTGCATCCTTCATCGAAGCGGACAACGCCGACGCCCTAGAGGCCTCCCTGAAAAAGGGCACTAGCAAAATCACCGTGCTCGCCATCATCTCCAAAGTCTTTGACGAAAACGATGGAACCAAGACGGTTCTACTGCGCGGTGGCGACAAAGCACGCGCCATTCGCGTCCCCATGTCCGCTGACGACTGGGCCGCTTTGCAAAAGATCGACATGGAAGGCTCCATGAAAGAGATGCGCCAAAACTACTTGATGATCTCGGGCACCCTAGCCCAAGGCACGCGCAGCTACGAACTACACGGTGTGTCAACCTCTGATTGGTCCTTGGCTGGTCCCGAACCCGACACCAAGTAAACCACCCGGGAACCAAGATGAAAAAACTTCTACCCTTCGCTGCCGCCGTGTTCCTAACGGCCTGTGCCGCACCCAGCAGCCAGAGTCCCGAGTGGACCCCCTTGTTCGACGGCGCCACCCTGGATGGTTGGAGCCCCAAGATCGTCGGCCATGAGCTTGGTGACAATTTCGACAACACTTTCCGGGTCGACAATGGCCTTCTCAAAGTTCGCTACGACAACTACGGCACCTTCGAAGGCCGCTTCGGACACCTGTTCTTCGACACGCCCTTCTCGCACTACAAACTGCGCGTCGAGTACCGCTTTGTCGGCGAGCAATGCCCCGGCGGACCCGGTTGGGCCCTGCGCAATAGCGGCGTCATGATTCACGGCCAAAGCGCCGAGTCCATGGGGCTCCACCAGGACTTCCCTGTATCCATCGAAGTGCAAACCCTGGGCGGCGACGGCACGAACGCGCGCTCCACAGGCAACCTCTGCACGCCCGGCACCCACGTGGTCATGGAAGGCGAGTTGACCAAGCGGCACTGCACCAACTCCACCTCAAAGACCGTGCATGGTGACGATTGGGTCCTGCTTGAGATTGAAGTGCGCGGGAACGAGATTATCCGGCACTTCATCGACGGCGAATTAGTGCTGGAGTACACGAACCCCCAGCTCGACACCAACGACAGCGACGCTCAAGCTGTGCTAAACGTGTATCCATTGGTATTGCTTTCCAGCGGTACGATTTCGCTGCAATCCGAAAGCCACCCCGTGGATTTTCGCAGCGTGGAGCTGCTCGAACTGAGCTCAGCATCCCACTAGCAGTGCGTTGAGATGCACCGCACTTTGCCTGCCAAGAGGAGCTGCTCGAAGGGAGTGCTGAAAGCAGATATATAAGAGGGCGGGGGTCGCGCATGCGCGGCCCCCGCCCTCATTTCTTTTGCACTCGAAGCGCTGGCGCCCGGCTCCTTTTGCCGGCTAAGGCCCTCTAGCGACCCGCAGCCCAGATCAGACCTTCAACCATGTGCTTCTGGAAGCGTTCGTCCTGCCAAACATCCGCGCGATGCCCAAGGGATGAGTAAAACACGCGGCCCTTGTTTTGCCTCCGGGTCCAAGAGACGCCAAAGTCCGCATCGGTGCGCTTGATTCCCGCCACATCCATGGGGCTCTGTTCCACATCCAGGCTCATCAATAGGTGCTGGTCCTTGCGCGAGTAGGGCTCCCTGAACTGGTAGATTTCGTCGGTGATGGTGAACTCTTCGCCCAAATGCTGGGTACTGCAGTGGACTTGATCCTCCACTTTCACGGTAACCGTGGACTCGGACCCCCAAGGGTGGCCATCGAAGTATCCGCCCAGCATGCGCCCATACCAGGGCCATTCGTAGAAGGTGTCTGTCGCACAGTGGGAGCCCACAAAGCCTCCTCCACCCTCGACAAATGCCTTTAATTCCGCGCGGCCTTCTTTGGGGATAGGAATTTCTCCTGTCGTGTAGAAAAACACAGCGTCCAATTCTGCAAGGTGCTCTTTCGTGAAAGCATTAACATCCCGATTGATCTCCACCGAGAAGCGATCGTCCGCCTCAGCCCAGGCTTTCCACTGGCGTTCGACCAGGGACTCTCCGGTTTCGTCGGCTTTTGCGACCCCGTGCTCATAGCCGGCGCTGTGCACGAAGACCCAGACCTTTACGGGCTTGCGCAGGGTCGAAAGGTATTCGACCAGGTCCCGGATCTCGCGCGGGGACAGCACGGTTCCGAGGTTCGGCGGCATGACGGAAATCGGCAAGAGCTCACCCGCATCGTTGTAGAGCTCAAAGCCCGAGGCAATTTTTGCAGCGGGTAACACCAGGGCTGCAAGCAGTTCCGAGCGGTCCAGGTGGCCGCCCACCCCACTCAATTCAGGGCCGACTTCCGCGGGCACCGAATCGCCACCTTCTCCATCTACCGCGTGGCATTTGAGGCAGGAAGCTGCCGTACTCTCGAAGAACACTTGGCGTCCAGCTCGGGCGTCTCCGCCCTCGAGGCAATGCGCAAGGCGAGCCACAGGCCCTAGCGTTTCCCGGGCCGCAGCCCACTTCACAGCCAGTGCGCCCAAACTCTGCGAGCCGCGGGCGGCACGTCCTTCAACGGCTTCCAGTAGTTCCACTTGAATCGTCGGCTCCATATCGCCAACCAACAGCCGGTTCATGCTGCCCGCGAGAACCACATCCGCCTCGGCAGTCGCCATTCCCGCCAGAATTCCAAAGATGATGGCCTGCTGTCGCGAGCTCGAATCGGAGAGCAATGCCACCAGGACCGGAAGGGCTTCCTCCGGTGATCGGGAGCCAAGGATTCGAAGCGCCTGATCGCGCAGCTCCGAAACCCCAGAATCACTAACCAAATTCAGAGCCGCTTCGAGTTGCGTGGCACCGGACTTGCCAAGCGACGCAAGGCATGCCGTTCGAACGGCGACATTGGCTTCAGGATCGGCCATTTTGCGGAGCAACACGGCATGCGCAGGCTCATACTTAAACTCCTGTGCAAGTCGGATACCCGCGAGAGCTGTGGCTTCCAAATCCGAATCCAGCAGCCTGTCCAAGGACTCTCGCAGTGCTCTCAACACCACGGGCGCCTTCCTGCGCTCGAACGTCCTGGACTGATTGAGCATCGCATCAAATTCGGAAGGCTCCATCCAGTTGGCGATCATGTCGGCAGCCTCTTCGCGCAACTCCTGATCGTAGTCCACATCCAGCGCGAGCTCGATGACGCCCACTAAGACACCCATGCGGTTGCACGCGTGTAACGCTCGACGCGCCATGGGGCGGGGAAGTACATCCTCGGCCGCCAAGAAGTGCTGTACGAGGCCGGGGAACGCTGGAGTGATGTCCAGGTCATAGATTGCAATCGCGGCCTCGGTGCCTATATACGTGTCCGGGTCGCCCAGGAAATCGATCATTGAGCCATCGCTCAAGTGACGCAAGGCCAGCACAGCGCCCAACCGAACGCTGCGCTCTCGGTTTCGCACACCGAGCAAGGCTCTGCGATCACCGATACGCCCGAGCGCCAAACTTGCGGCATGCCTTAGGAAGCGATCTTGATCGTTGTTTTCTTCCAGCAGTGCAAACAGCGGCTCGGTGGCTTCGAACGTGCGCATGAGACCCAAAGCCTGACACGCAAAATAGCGCACGCGTAAATTTTCGTCCTTCAGCAAGGCAATCAGTTCACTGCCCACATCCAAGGAGCACTCCGCCAACCCCTTGGCGGCTTGGCCGCGAACCTCCGGTTCGGAGCTGACCAGCAGGGCGCGAAGCGCTTCGCCTTTGCCCAAACGTG
>JBLFXY010000287.1:0-4283 GCA_047611645.1 Glaciecola sp. | reverse complement strand
ATGTGGTCTGGGAACCCCAGTGGGGCCCCCACAGCATCAGCGAAGAGGGTCGCAAGGTCCTGGGCATCGAAGAAGAGTAGTCGCCCACTTTTATATAAAAGAGAGGGGAGTTCGAACCGTGGTTCGCACTCCCCTCTCTTTTATTTAAACGCGCCTAAGCACTCCTAGTCGAGCACATCCATGGAGCCCGCGGGCCCGGGGGGGACCGCGTCAGGGTTTGTACGCAGTTCAATTTTCCAGGAGAGCAGCCGCGCTTTCCCGCCCTGGTCTTCCGCGAGCTGAATCAGGTCCTTGGCCTCTTTCTCCAAGCCAGCAGCTTCGGCGATCTGGGACTTGCGCTGGTAGAACATGGACAAGCTGGTGTGCGCGAAGGGATCTTCCTTGTCGATCTCGGCGATAGCCAAGCCCACTTCGATAGCGCGATCGAGCTTCTCACCGTGCATCAAGGCCAAAGCCAAGCCGTGCATAGCTTCCGTCCAACCGGGTTTTTCAGCCAGTGACTTCTCAAAGGCCTCAATGGCGGAGGCGTAGTCGCCTTGCCCGTAAGTCGACATTCCGACTTTGTAGTGCTTGATGTAATCGCTCATGTCAGCCCCAAGATACGCGGAAAACCAGGCTTTGCTAGCTGTCCCGTCCAAATTCAATCCTTTCCGATAGGCCCGAGCCCGCTAGCCGCGTGTGTTTGCCTAGTACAGACCTAAAAAACCGCCCGACCCCAGTAAAAACTGGGACCGGGCGGCCTTGGATTCTGATCGATCTGCACTACATGATCGGCTCGATGCCGAGATCTGCGAAGCCCTTGCTTTCGAACGTGGTGCGGAACATATCGCGCAGCTTGTCAGCGGCGGTGTCGTACGCAGCCTTGTCAGCCCACGTGTTGCGGGGGTTCAAGATGCCGGCGTCCACACCAGGGCAACTCTTGGGCATCTTCAGGTTGAAGACGGGGTGCACGTCGTACTCAGCGCCTTCCTTGTGAAGCTCTCCGGCCAAGCCAGCGTTGAGCAGAGCGCGCGTATCCTTGATCGAGATGCGCTTGCCGACCCCGTAAGGGCCTCCGCCCCAACCCGTGTTGAGCAGAATGCACCGACCGCCGTGCTGCTCCATCTTCTTCGCCAAGCCTTCCGCGTAAACGCTGGCTTTGTGCGACATGAAGGGAGCGCCAAAACAAGCGCTGAATGCGGCCTGGGGCTCGGTAATACCGACCTCGGTGCCAGCCAGCTTCGATGTGAATCCCATGACAAAGTGGTACATGACCTCTTTGGCATCCAGGATAGAAACCGGGGGCAGCACACCGAACGCGTCGGCGGTGAGCAGAACGATAGTCTCGGGGTGCGGACCTTTAGCGCCCTCAGCCACGTTCGGGTTGCAATCCAGCGGGTAGCTGAAACGGGTGTTCTCCGTGATGGAAGAATCGGTGAGATCGAGATCCTGGGGATCCGTATCCTCCATTCGCTTGCCAGCGGGAGCGGGCACGTTTTCGATCACAGTGCCTGCCATGGAAAGCGCAGCGGCGATGACCGGCTCTGCTTCCTTGTTAAGGTCGATCAGCTTGGCGTAGCAGCCATCCTCCAGGTTGGAGATGCCGCTTTCGGTCCACGCGGTTTCGTCGTCACCGACCAACTTACGGTCCGGATCGGCCGAAAGGGTGGTCTTGCCCGTTCCGGAGAGGCCGAACAGGATGGCGCCGTCGCCGCCCTGGCCCACGTTGGCACTGCAGTGCATGGACATGTGCCCTTGCTCGGGCAGCAGGAAGTTCATGATGGTGAACATCGACTTCTTGTTGACGCCACAGTAGTCGGCGCGACCCACGACCAGAACAATCTTGTTCTTCATGTCGAGGATCACAGCGCGCTTGCTGTTGGTTCCATCGATTGCGGGATCGGCTTGGTAGCTGGGCACGTTGAGCAAGGTCCAACGCTTGGCCTCTTCGTCGCTCACACCAGGAATCCCCTTGGGGAACATGTTGTGCACGAACATGGCGTGGGTGGCGTACTCGCCTGCAAAGCGGAAGGGCACGGCGTATTCGGGATCGGAACCCGCGTACACATCCTGCACGTACAGGGTGGCCTTGCGCTTGTTCAGATGCTCGCCTACTCGCTTGAGAAGTCCTTGGAACTTCGCGGGGTCGAACTTACCGAAGTCTGCTTTCCACCAGATCTTCTCCTCGAGCTCGGGCCACGCCACACCGAAGGTGTCCTTCACCGGACGGCCCGTGCAAGTCGGGTCGGTGTAGAACACCAGGGGCCCCTGCTTACCCAGCTTGGTGGGATAGGCTTTTTGATCGGTGTCGGGACCGCCCTCCGTAATGCGTCCGCGATCATTCGCGACCGCTTCGTCGAAGAGCTCATCCTTTGTCAGGTTAGCCTTGTAGTTGACGTTCTTCAGGCCGAAGAGACGTTCCAGATCTTGGGTGTGGCCCATTTTATTGGATGTGTTGGAGGTGGTTTCTAACAACGCAATGGCGCTGTTTCGAGGCGGCAGAGATTACTCCGCCGGGTGCCCCGTGAACATGCCCAGGCTCCGCTTTCCGCTAGGAGCCTTTATTAAGTGTCAAACTGGGCAAGGTGAATTCTGGGGCACCTTGGGACCCGAAGAATAGGGGTTTGCGGGCCCAGCGAGGCTCTTTATCAGGCCTCACCCCCTCACAAACCCCTATAAAGGCGTTTTTGGGTCCGGCCCCAAGCCCTGGGCGCTGGCAAGTCGAAGGCTCAACCGATATACTGTTCTATAACACCCATGCACACAGCTATGACGCCCCCCTCCCGCATCCATGTATCCCCAGGCGACGACGCCCCGATTTACCGGCAAATCGTCCGCCAGGTCATCGAGGCCGTTGCTTCCGGGGCATTGGCCCCAGGCGAACGCCTGCCCTCCCTGCGTGCCCTAGCCAAGACACTGGTCGTGGCCCCGCTCACCGTCAAGAAGGCCTACGACGTGCTCGAATCCGACGACTTGATCGAGACCCGGCAGGGCCAGGGCACGTTCGTGAGCATCGACGCGGCCAAATCCCAACAAAAAGCGTCCCTCCGACTGGCCCCGCTCATTCGGCGCCTCGTGGTAGAAGCCGACATGGCCGGCCTCGACGCCCACGAACTCCACGTCCTAATCGAACAAGCAACACAGGCACTGAAAACCGAGCGCGACACCAGAAAAGACGCCTCATGAGCATTTTAGAGCTCAACAACATCCACCGCACCTACGAACGGGGCATCCCGGTCCTACAGGACGTCAGCCTCTCGATCGAAGCCGGCGAAGTGTTGGGTCTGCTCGGTGAAAATGGTTCGGGAAAAACCACCCTGATAAAAATCGCCCTGGGTCTGCTGCATCCGCAAGTCGGCAGGGTTCAGCTATTCGGCAAAAATCCCCAGGCCTTCCCGGTCTAGGAGCGTGTCGGGCATAGAGGGTTTTGCCAGGAATCGTCCATCCATTTCGGAACAAGGCGGATTGCACCCCCTATCGTTGAACGCTATCGGGGGGAGATCCAACGCAGTGCCGGAATGGAGGGGCGGTTTCTGGCGAAATCCTCTATGCCCGACACACTCCTAGACCAAGCGCCATGTGGGATACGTCTCGGAAAACCAGACGTTTCCGCCCCATATGCGCATCCGGGACATCCTCGCCATGCACCGTGAGCTGTTCGGAAGCTGGGATGCAAAGGTGGAGTCCGAATGGCTCGACCGATTCTGTTTCACTGGTAACGAGCGCATCGAAGAGTTGAGCAAGGGAGAGGCACGCCGAGTGGCTGTGATCTGCGCCATCACCCACCGCCCCGAATGGCTCCTATTGGACGAACCCGCCGGCGGTTTCGACCCCGCCGCCCGCCGCGAGCTCCTCGAGGTCGCTCTGCAATTCCTCGCCAACGAGGGCAGCACGATCCTGTTCTCCTCCCACAAAATGGACGACGTGGAACGCATCGCGAGCCGCATTTGCATGTTGCGCAACCGCCGCAAAATCATCGACCTATCCCTCGATACTCTGCAAGAGAACGCGGTATTGGTCACGGCCAGAGGAGGCACCGCAGCACATCTCGAAACCATGCGCGGGGTCGCGGGCTGCCTGAGTGCCCGGTTCTCCAACGGACAACTTCACAATGTGGTCATGGGAACCCGCACGGAAGTGGTCGCACGGCTCGCTGGTGTGCGGAACTGTCCGGACCGATTGGTTTGCAATCCGAGGGCGTTCCCATCGAGTTCCGGAACATTCAGCTTCGACCTATTCGGTAGGACCTGAACGGGCACACCAACCTAGTCCAGCAAATACCCGCAGCTCTTAAAGCGACCGAA
>JBLFXY010000286.1:0-4310 GCA_047611645.1 Glaciecola sp. | reverse complement strand
CGCATATCCAGGTTAGCGGTGCCGGAAATGGAGAGCTAACGATCGACCGCGAGGCTCTTGGTGTGCAAGAGTCCCCCCTGAAAGTGGACCATTTGCGCCCCGGCCTCGAGCAAGCGAGCAAGGAGGAGAAGTGCGCAGTCCCTGCCAGGGTCGCGATGCGTACGTCGTTGGAGGCCGGAATGACGAGCCGAACCGCAACACCGCAACACACCGCAACACCGCAACACACCGCAACACACCGCAACACACCGCAACACACCGCAACACCGCAACACAGCAACACACAGCAACACCGCAACACCTAGCAACACCTAGCAACACCTAGCAATACCTAGCAATACCGCGCACGACCGCAGCCAGGAGATCAAACCCTCCACGCTGCCTAAAGGCCACGGCTCCGCCCACTTCGCCCGCAGCTTCCGCCCCCTGGCCGTGAATCAGAATTCAACGGCGTCACTACACTCTCCCGCGCCGAAGCCCACGGGCACAGCATCACCGCGATTCCTTCGCGCTGGAAAGAAGGCTGGCTCGTGACCCCAAGATGGCGCTCGCCACGGAGTACGCCATGAGCGATCAAACCCTATTGGTGATCAACGTGCACGCACTGAACTTCCAGCCCATATTCAAGTACATGCTCAAGGACCCAATGCAGCGCATCGCCGAGAGCATTCTGTTGCATAGAGGCCCGGCTAGCGTATGCGGCGACTTCAATACATCGCGCCAGGATCGGCTGCGGTTGGTGCCCAACCTGCTGCACGACTTCAGCGCCATACCGTTCCAAACTTCCGGGCACCGCAAAAGGCCTCACTGGGTCGCATCACTTTTCATGGGCGACCGCGACATGCCCCTTGATCACATTTTCATTCGCGATTTGGAATTCCGGGACCCGCGCGTTCTCCCTTCCACCCACTCCGACCACGGGCCACTGAGCGTGCATTTATTGCCCAAGCCCCAATCACTTGGCGATGCGTAGGCCGGCCTTGTAAAGCGCTTCCTCTTTGAGCGTGCCGTCTTTCCAGTAAAAGCGCCAAAGCCCGTGGCGCTTGCCCTCCAGGTACTCCCCCTGCTCCGAAAACACCGCCGTCGAGAACCAATAGGTCCAAGGCCCGGTTCGCTTCCCCGCCACGGCCATGCCCTGGGCTGCTTTTTCCCCGTTGGGATGAAAGTAGGCCATAGGAGTGGCTTGCCCCGTTTCGATTTCGTGGGAGGAGCGCAGAACGCCGTCCTTCCAGTAGGTTCGCCAATGGCCGTAGGGCGTCCCTTGCACGAACTCACGGTGGGCCTTGATCTGCCCATCAGGCCAATACACCGCTTCGACGCCGTGCCGGATTTCATGGCCGCTTGCGTCGACCCAATATTCTGCTGAGGAGAGGACTTTCCCATCCTCATTGCGGGTGATGCGCTCCCCCGGCCCCTCCGGACGCTGAGGTGAAGGTGGCAAGGCGACCGCGATGGTGGGCGGCAGCAAGGCGCAGGTCGAAAGCCCAACCCAGGCGAGCAGCGTGACCGCCAAGCGACTCCCGATACCAATTGTGTGCCATTGCATGACCCCAATAATAGGGAATGAGATGCTCACCTGCCAAGAATTGAGGATCCTGCCAATTCCTGAAAGCAGAGCCAGCAACGCGTCGCTAAGCTAGGCCCCCATGGCGAAAGCAACTAGCAAAGGGATTATGGGCGGGCCCAAAGGCCTGGTCGCCGTCCTGCTCGTCGTATCCGCTCTGCTGGTTCAGAAGTTCACGGGCATCGACCTGATTGGTACGCCGTCCGGTGATGGCGACGACAAGCGCGGCGTATCCACGGAAGCCAGCGAGGGCAACCCCTCGAAGCCCGACACCTCGGTCGCCTCCAGTCAAGCGATCCGTGACCTTCCGGCAAAGACCGCCAACGCACCGCAGTCAGCCGACAACGGCGTGGACTTCGTCCATCAGCAATTCAAAGCCCAACGCTCCAGCGTCTGGGTCACGACCGAGGGCGAAGTGGTTCATCTTCTGGCCGATGACAATTCCGGATCGCGGCACCAACAGTTCCTGCTCGAGCTGGACAAGGCCCGGGATTTCACGGTCAAGGTCGCTCACAACATCGACGACGCTCCCTACATCCCCCTGGAGCGCGGCGACACGATCAAGATCCAAGGGCGCTACGAATTCAACGACAAGGGTGGCGTGATTCACTTCACCCACCGTGCGGATCGCCCCACCAAGCGTAAACCCGGCGGCTGGATCGACCACAAAGGCAAGCGCTACCAATAGTGAGTCAAGCAGCCGACAGCCCTGATGATCCCGAAACCGGGGTCCCCGCCGCGCAAGAACGCGGTGGCATGCAGCCCGATGACGGCGGTTGGACCCCCATGGATACGCTGCCGGCCAGGGATTTTTGGGAGGTGCTGTACAGCCGCCGCTCCATTCGGAAATTTGAGGACAAGCCCGTTGCGCGGGAATTGATCGACCAGGTCATGCACGCGGGTATTTGGGCGCCTAGCTCGTGCAACTATCAGATGTGGGATTTGATCGCCGTGGACGATGCGGCCATCAATGCCGAACTCGCCGGGCTCTCCACGCAGATGGGCAATGCGCCGGTGAACATCGTGGTGGCCTATGGCCGGGACTTTTCGGAAGAGAACCACGCCAACATTCAGACCGCCAGCGCGCTGATCGAAAACATGAGCTTGGCTGCGGAAGCCTTGGGACTCGGCACTTTCTGGATCACGCAAACCGGTGGCGCGGACAAGGTGCGCGAGAAAGTCGGCTTGCCGCTCGATCGCATGGTCGTTGCGGTTTTGGCCCTCGGCTATGCGAAAGTGAACCCCAAGAAAGGCCCCAAGCGCCGGTCCCTAGCCCAGGTCACCAGCTACAACCACTATGCCGGCCGGCCCATCCCCTCCTCCACCAACCCGGAAGATTGGGAACAGGATCTGCTGGCCATCTATCAACGCGCCCGCGTACTGAATGGGCTGCGCCACAACAAAGCGCGCGCTTGGGAGACTCGGGCCTGGACTGCAGCCATCGATCAAATGCTGCCGGAAGGACAAAAGTCCGTCGAAAAAGGCACGGACGCCCCCCGCTGGCTCGATGTGTTGCCCTGCACCGGGATTCTCACCGAGGCGCTCAGTAAGGCCCGCCGCGGCTATCACTTCGACGTGCTCGAGCGCAGCTCAGAAGTCGCTCGTTGGTGTGCGGACCGCACCTTTCCCAAGGGCCAAGCCCTGGTTTGGAACGATGCCAGCGCCGCCCCTGAGCCCGGGACCTACGACGTCATCACTTGCTTCTATCGCTTGGAGGGTTTGACCGCTGCGGAGCGCCAACCCTTGCTGGAAGCCATGGGCACCTGGCTCAAACCGGGTGGCAAACTTTTGATCGGTTTCGTATCCGCCCGCTCCTTCCACGCTTCCACCGAAGCCATGCGCGCCAAACGCGGCGGTCCTGGCGGGGTGGAATATGTACTTTCACCGGATCCGAATATTGGTCCCTTCCAGGCTATGGAACCTGCGCTTGTGGAGCGCGAAGCGCAGGCCGTGGGTTGGAAACTGAGTGATCGGTTGGGAGTGCAGCCTGCGCCGGAACCGGACGAGTTGGAATTCCGAACCCGTAATTTTTCCCCTGCGAAGGCCCGTGTTGTGCGGGTGGCTGCGGGATTGATGGGCACTTTCCGGAACGCGAAGGGTCACGGGCGCTTTCAGTTTCGGTTGTTTGTTCGGGGGTAGGACGTGCAGTGGTTTTGCTGGATTGGGCTGGTGGTGATAAGTCGAGTAGGCTGACGGCGAAGCGGTTGGGGCGTTCCTCGACACACGGGAAACGTGCTTGAAGCACGAAGGACCGAAAGGGAATGAAGCGCACGAAGGGTCCTCACCATCCGCGCACCACAACCTCCCCACGAAGCTCCCCACGAAGCTCACTCTTCCAGCTTTATCTCCTGCATCTTGCCTCCGGTTTCATCGGCTAGGCGTTGCCAGTGGCGTTTTAGACCTCCGGGGGCGTCTACTAGCACAATGTCATAGCGGATGGGACGGAGTTCGCCTTGGGCGAGCAGGCGCTCGGTGATTTGCTCCATGCGCCAATGGCGGCCACCGCTGGGGGCTCCGTCGGTGAGCACACAGATGGTGTCGACGAGCGGGTCTTCTAGCGCCCATTGAACGGCTAGATAGAAATCGCCGGGACCGGTGATCTTGATCTGGTCGATGAATTTGTGGGCGGCTTTGATCTTGCTCGCTTTGGCCTCGATGAGGGAGCGCTGCCAGGGTTTGACCGCGCCTGTATAGGGCCCCAGGTTGAACTGGGTTCCATCGCGCAAGGCGTCCAAGGTTTTGTGCA
>JBLFXY010000285.1:0-4330 GCA_047611645.1 Glaciecola sp. | reverse complement strand
ACGAGCTCGGGGTCGTACTCGAATTTCACGTGCACGACTGCGAACTGACCTGAACCACCCGACTGGCGAATGTAGCGGGCTTCGGTCGACAGGTTCTTCTTCAAGCGTTGCTTGAAGGTCACCTTCGGGCGTCCGGTCTTCACGTTGCACTTGTGATCGTTGATGATACGGCCGACCATCACTTCCAGGTGCAGCTCACCCATTCCAGAGATGATCAATTGGCCAGTCTCTTCGACGGTGACCGCGCGGAAGCTCGGGTCCTCGCGGCACATGCGTCCGATGATCTCGCCAAGCTTTTCGCGATCCTGACCGGATTCCGGCTCGAGCGACATGGAGATCACAGCGGGCGGGAATTCGATGGCGGCCAAGGCGATCGGGTTGTCCGGGTCGCACAATGTGTCACCGGTAACGGTGTTCTTGAGGCCGATCACGGCGGCGATATCGCCGGCGGGGACCATGTCGGTCGCCTCGCGCTTGTTGGCGTGAATCTTGACCAGACGGCCAATGCGCTCGTACTTGCCGGTACGCGGGTTGAGCAGGCGGGTGCCTTTCTCGAGCTTACCGGAGTAAACGCGAACGAAGGTCAAGTCGCCGGTGGGCTCAGCGATGGTCTTGAATGCCATGACGCTGACGTGATCGTCGATACTCGGCTTGCGCGTCACTTTGGTATCCGTGCGGGGAATGGTTCCCGTGACGTCGTCGATTTCGATCGGGGCGGGCAAGAAGTCGATGACCGCGTCCATGACGAAGCGAACACCTTTGTTCTTGAGTGCCGAACCAGCCATGACCAGCGTGACCGCCATGCTCAGGCTTGCCTTGCGCAGACCGCGCATGATCAGCTCTTCGGAGATCTCCTGGTCTTCGAGGAACAGGTCGAGCAACTCGTCGTCGGACTCGGCTGCGGCCTCGATCATGGTGTGACGATAAGCGAGGGCGCCTTCCATCAGGTGCTCGGGCACTTCGTTCTCATAGTACTCACGGCCATCACCATCTTCGGGGAAGGTAATGAAGCGCATGCGAATCAGGTCCACAAACCCTTCGAAGTCCTTCTCGGTGCCGACGGGCATCTGGATGGCGACCGGGTTGGCACCCAGGCGCTCACGGATGGTGCCCATGGCGAACGCAAAGTTGGCGCCAATCTTGTCCATCTTGTTGATGAAGCAAATGCGGGGAACCCCGTAGCGGTTGGCCTGACGCCAAACCGTTTCGGACTGGGCTTCCACGCCGTTCTTGGCGTCGAACACAGCGACCGCACCGTCGAGCACACGCAGGGAGCGTTCCACCTCAACGGTGAAGTCCACGTGACCCGGCGTGTCGATGATGTTGATCTCGTACTTGTTCCAGAAACAGGTGGTCGCAGCCGACTGAATCGTGATGCCCCGCTTCTGCTCCTCTTCCAAGTAGTCCATGGTGGCGGCGCCGTCGTGCACCTCACCAGTCTTGTGGATCTTCTGGGTCAAGAAGAGCACCCGCTCGGTGACCGTGGTCTTACCGGCATCAATGTGGGCCATGATGCCGATGTTGCGTTTGAACTCGGGTCCGTTCGTTTTGCCCTGGGGCAAGCGCGGAGATTCTGTTTTGAGAGTGGCCGTCATGACGGTCTGCCGACTAATTCGGTGATGGAAGAGGTAGCGGGGCGGCGCACTTCATCCAGCAAGGATCGTTCGCGCCATAAATACACACCGCTCTCCTTCCCTTTACGGAAAAAGCGCGCGGTGCCGTGTTCAAAGAAGGTTTGAAAGCCATCCCTGAGCCCGACGAAGATACGGACAAAGCGGCTCCCGTCAAGCGACTTTCTATAAGTGCGTCAATCCTTAGGAGATTCTCTCAAGGCGGGGCGGGTCACCAAGTCCCCATCCATCTGGCCCTGATGGCCCAAACCGCCCGCTGGAATACCCCGTTCCACGGGCCCATCGGGGCCCAAATAGTCGTAAAAATAGAAGGGAATACCCTCTCCTTGTCCCTCTCCTGGCAGGGTGCTCAGGTGCATGTCCAAATGCGGCTCCGTAAGCGGCACTCCGCGGCCCGAGGACCCGACCTTGGCCAATATCTGGCCTGTAGCCACCTCGTCCCCCTCCGCAACCTGCAAAGAACCCTGCTGGAGGTGGGCCAGGATGCAGAATTCGCCCGGCGCCACCTCGATCACGATGTGATTGCCACGCGCCGTGGCCTCTTTGTCCCTGTGCTGGAAGCTACGGTCCTTCCGATCCCCCACGGCAGCCACGATCCGTCCGCCAGCGGGAGCCAAAACGGCCTCGCCATAGGAAAGCGACTGGGTGGCGTCCGAGTTGTCGTAATCCTTTACGCGCCAGCGGCTTCCAGAATCCTCGCGCGCTAATACTAGCCCATGTCCGCGGTCCGGTTCTAGGGCCAAGGGATTGTGCACGCCCCCGCCTCCCCCGTACAGCACGCGCCAGGGGCCCCCTTCCACGGGCAACTGAAACTGCACCGCACTCGGCGCATCACGGCGCGAGGAAGGATACCCATAAGGAATCGGCGCCGTGAAAACGATCAGGATCAAGAGCAGAAACCCCTCGAGCCTCCAGCGGCGCACCAGCGGAGGCCGCCGCAAGGCGGTCACAAGACCCAGGAGCCCGATCAGCCACGCCCCCAAACCCGCCAGGAAGCGCCCCTGGTTGTACAGCCAGAGCGAAGTCTCCCCGCCGGGCCCGCGGAAGATGTATATGTGCCCGCCCAAGGTCACGATCAGAAGCAGCAAGGCCAGGAGGGTCCACAGCTCCGGCGGGTTCTGCGGCATGGTGGGTCGGTCATCGCCCAGGGGCGGTTCTGAATTTTTCACGTGCTTGGGGTCCGGTTACGACTTTTGGGTCCGCTTGGCGCCAGCGCCTGGTGGGCCGAGCTCCCCGCTCGGCCGACGGAATGACCCGTATAGCTGCTCGTCGACGATCAGCGGTTTTACGTTGGGGCTTCACGGACCGCCTGGTGAGGCGCCAGGTTCTCTGCATAGTGGCTTCCTATGCGAGAGGTTCTGGCAACGCCGCCAGGCGATATGTGAGGGCCCAGCGGGAAATCGCTGTTTATCAACAGGCTGCTGGGGTGCTTTTCGGGCCCCCGCCAAGCTACCCTGGCTACAGCGCCCTGACCCGAAACAATCGTCGGGTTTTTTTGCTCAGCCGGGCACCAGCCCCGTATTCCTCATCTCGCGCAGCATTCCAACCAGGAACGCCCTCCGCCTTCCTGCCCGACTCCCCCACCAGCCCTCCCCGCATCCATGGCACTCGACCTCTTCGGCGCCTTTACCGGCCTCTTCACCATCGTCAAAGACGGCCAACACGCCCTTCGATTCACGCTCGGCCGCGCCCGTGCGGTCGTGGGTCCGGGCATCCACTTCAAGGTCCCGCTCTTCCAGACCTTCGAAGTAGAAGAGACCAAGCACACCACCCTGGACCTGACCCCCCAGGTCATCCAGCTCAACGACAACCTGGTCTACGAGGTGGACTGCAAGGTGGTCTACCAAATCGTCAACCTGCGCAAGGCGATCGTCGAAGTGGATGACTTGGTACAAGGCCTACAGAACCGCGTGGTGATCGCGGTGCAGGAGGTGGTTTCGAATCAGGATCGAATATCGGTCACCGACGTGGACGGCATGTGCGCGGCCATTCGAGAGAAGCTACGCGATGTGGAAGACCAATGGGGCGTGCGCATCCTGCAGTTCGGCTTCTCGAACCTATCGCCATCGCCGACCTCGCTCGAGATCACGCAGCTCGAAATGCTCGCCCTGGAAAAAGAGTCGCTCTACAAACGTCTGCGCCAAACGGGTCTCTCCGAAGAAGCCAGCGTCGCGCTCATCTCCGGCGCAGTGGTTTCCGTTCACCCGGACAACCCGCTCGAAGAAATCGGTGCCCCGCCCATCGCCCCGCCGGTAAAACCCGCCGAGCCTGAGGAATAGTGCAACCCATCCTGCGACAAGGCCGTTACTCCCGGAGCGCACTCCAGGAGAAACCGGAGAAAACGCCCAAGCGCCCGCCCGCTTGGCGTCGTTTCATTCAGACCATCTCCGAAAAGATGGGCGACGACATGTTCGTCATCCTAGTCGCCACCGGAGGCGCCATCGTGCGCGCCGCCGGTGTTCAGGTGCAGTCCGGGCACAAGGGCATGCTGTTCCACTTTGGCCGCGCCACCAAAGTGCTCGACCACGGCTTCCGCCCGCTGATTCCCTTTTTCCAAACCGTCACCATCGTGTCCACGCGCTCGCGCACCATGGACCTGCCCACCCAACGCGTGGTCAATCAAGACGGTCTGGTCTACCTCGCCGACGCCAACCTGGTCTACCACGTGGAAGACGTGCGCCGCGCCGTCGTAGAAATCA
>JBLFXY010000284.1:0-4339 GCA_047611645.1 Glaciecola sp. | reverse complement strand
TCTTTTCGTCGCTGCCGTAGGGCTCGCCCGTGATCTCGGAGAGCTCGTCAAATATGGGCGTGAATAGGTCCGTGTCGTAGTTGGAACTCTTGCCCTGCAGCACGGAGAGCACGCGCTCGAAGCCCATGCCCGTGTCGATGCAACCGGAAGGAAGCGGCCTCAGACTGCCGTCGTCCAGGCGGTTGTATTGCATGAACACCAGGTTGCATAGTTCGATGAAACGCTCGTTGTCCGCGTTGACACCGATCTCAGGATTGGCGCCATCGGCGGGGTCGTCGTCCGGACCGCCCCGGTCGATGTGGATTTCGGAGCAAGGGCCACAGGGACCCGTCTCCCCCATCTCCCAGAAGTTGTCCTTCTTGCCGCAGCGCAGGATGTGAGCCGGGTCCACATCGGTGAGCTTGAGCCACAGCTGCTCCGCTTCTTCGTCGACCTCTAGGCCATCGCCCTCGTCGCCTGCGAAAACCGTAATCCAGAGGCGCTCCTTCGGCAGCTTCCAGACTTTAGTGAGCAGGGTCCAGTGCCAAACGATGGCTTCCTCTTTGAAGTAGTCGGCAAACGACCAGTTGCCCAACATCTCAAAGAAGGTGTGGTGATAGGTGTCGACGCCCACTTCTTCGAGGTCGTTGTGCTTGCCTTGCACCCGGATGCATTTCTGCGAGTCCACCGCGCGGGTGTAGTCGCGCTTACCGGTTCCCAGGAAAACGTCCTTGAACTGGTTCATTCCAGCGTTGATGAACAGCAGGGTCGGATCGTCCTGGGGGAACACCGGCGAGGAGGGAACCACGCGGTGCGCCTGGGCCGCGAAAAAGTCTACAAAACTCTGACGGACGGCATGGGAGGAGGGGAAGGACGGCGGAAGTTCAGACATGGCCACAGGGGGGCTGTACGGGTTCAAAAGCGCTGGAAACGCCCAGCACGGGGGCGAGCATCCTATGTCACCGGTCCCTTTCCTCCAATACCTGCCTTCTATCTTCGCGCTTGTTCCTGGTTGGTATTCCTTTGGGGCGCGGGAGAGATTGGCTTCCGCTTGTGGGGCGGGCAGGCTGCGGCAAGGGAGGTGGGAGAAAGTGGGTTTTGGAGCAGCGGAGCGCCCCCGTCGCTCCCCAGCGTAATTTGGTTTTTATGGCGCAACTCATTTTGTATGGCGCGTCCAGCTTGGCCGTCGCAGAGCGGCAGCCAATGGACCCACGGACACAATCCCCTGGGCGTAGCGACTCCGCACTGGATCGGTGGAAATGGAAGCAGGGGCCGTTCGAGTGAATCGAACGGCCCCTGCTTGGGTCCAGCTAGCTGGGTTGAAATTGCCTTAGGCTTTTGCCACCGGTTTTTTGGGGGCTTTGGCCGTCTTGGGAGCCGGCGTCGGCGCTGATGCAGGAGTCGCTGCCGCTGCTGATGCCGCTGCCGGGGTGGCTGCCGCTGCGGTTGTGGTTGTGGTTGTGGCTGCGGGGGCCTTGGGGGCCGGTTTGGCCGCGGTGGTGATTTCCACTTCCGGTTCCGGCTCGTCGTCGTTGTCCATGGGGTCATCCGCCACTGCAAAGAAGGTGCGGATGTCCTTTTCGATCACGTCGGCCAAGTCAGGGTTGTCCATCAGGAAAGTTCGCGAACGTTCCATGCCCTGTCCCAGACGGATTTCGCCGTCCGTGGGGTGTTTCATGGAGTACCACGTGCCTGAGCGTTGCACGCTGCCGGAGCGTTGGCCCAGGTCGAGCAGTTCGCCTTCGCGGCTGATGCCGCGGTTGAACAGGATGTCGAACTCGACCTTGCGGAAGGGCGGCGCGATCTTGTTCTTGACGACGGTGACGCGGGTGCGGTTGCCCACCACCAAATCTCCGTCCTTGAGCTGGCCGATGCGCCGGATGTCCAAACGCACGGATGAGTAGAACTTGAGCGCGCGGCCACCGGTGGTGGTTTCCGGGCTGCCGAACATCACACCGATCTTTTCACGGATCTGGTTGATGAAGATCACCAAGCAGTTGGACTTGGCGATGGCTCCGGTCAGCTTGCGCATGCCTTGGCTCATTAGGCGGGCGTGCAGGCCGACAAAGCTGTCGCCCATTTCGCCTTCGATCTCAGCCCGCGGCACAAGTGCTGCGACCGAGTCAATGATGACCACATCCACAGCATTGGAGCGCACCAGGGTCTCGGTGATCTCCAGGGCTTGCTCGCCCGTGTCGGGTTGGCTGACCAGTAGATCGTCCAAACGCACTCCAAGGCGGCGTGCGTAGGTCGGATCCATGGCGTGTTCCGCGTCGATGAAGGCGCAGATGCCACCGGTCTTTTGGGCCTGGGCTGCCACATGCAGGGCCAGGGTCGTTTTGCCGGAACTCTCCGGACCATAGATCTCGACGATACGGCCTTTGGGAAGGCCTTTGCCGCCCAGTCCCAGGTCCAGGTTGATGGATCCGGTGCTGATGCCGACGATCTCTTTGATCAGTCCCTTGTCTCCAAGGCGCATGATCGAACCCTTGCCATAGCTCTGCTCGATTTCACCGAGAGCCGCCACCAGGGCTTTGTCTCGCTGACCGATGTTGCGGGCTTCGTTAACGTCGATCTGTACGTTGGGTGTGCTTTTCTTTCGCGTACTCATAAGTTCTTTGGACAGCTAAATTTCCCCCGCTGCCGTAGGGGTCACCGGCAGGGCGTGCCTCACGCGCCCCACCCAGATTAAGAAACACAGGGTCTTCTAGATTGGTTTTCTTGTTACGACCCATTCTAGGCATCCCGACGTCCAGAATCCGCATGTAGCGTGCTTCCTTTTGTCGGGTTTGTGCACTGCAAGACCGGGGCTAGGTCCCAGGGTGTCGGGGTAGGGGCTAAAAACTTCTCAGCCCCAACAGGATGTGGCTCAGGGGACTGTACCGGCCTCCCATTCCTGAGAATCCTTAGGGCGAGAATCCCTTCGTCTGCCTGGGCAGGGCAAACAGCCGTTAATCGGTGGGATCGATAAAAGGCTCGATCCTCGTAATTGAGGGGAACTCCCTCTCAGGCGTCCGCGTCCTACGAACTATCCTGAATCCAGCCCCGCTTGTATGTGCCGGGGGGGGGTGGGCAGGAACGCCGCACGCGTTCCTGCCCGGGGTTGCTGACTCTCCTGAAATCCAACCCAGGAGCCACCGCAAGCGGAGGCTCCTGGTCTATTTACGTTTCTTTTGTCGAGGATGGGGCCAGGAACCTGGAAAAATAGGTCCGGGTTCGTCCCCTGCTGCTTTAGAGCGGGATCGCGTTTCGATTCTGGACCCCATCGAAGCCCGTTCGAACTCGAACCCGAGCCCGTTAGAGGGTGCAGATCGAAGACAGTTCTTCGAAGCGTGAATCCAGGTGCTCTCGACTGCGCGAGATGAGTGCCTCCACGCTGAAGCCCTGGACGCAGAAGCTGGCCGCCACGGTGCCGCTCAGCATGGCCCGACGCAAAGCCTGGGGAGAGTGGTCCTCATCGCGGGCGAGGGCGCCCATGAAACCACCTGCAAAGCAGTCGCCGGCGCCCGTGGGGTCAATGACGTCCGTGACGGGATAGGCGGGCAGGGAGAAGTGCACGTCCTCCCCCATGATGAAGGCCCCGTGCTCACCCTTTTTGAGGATCACGTAACGCGGGCCCATCTTGAGGACCTCTTGCGCTGCCAGGATCAGGTTGGACTTACCGGTCAACATGCGAGCTTCCTCGTCGTTGAGGATCAGTCCGTCGATCTCTTTAAGCAGGATCTTGAGGTCGTCCAAGGCGACGTCGATCCAAAGGTTCATGGTGTCTGCGACCACGAAAGGCTTGCCGTTGACCTGTTCGAGGGCCTTTTTCTGAACGGCGGGATGCGCGTTGGCCAGAAACACGTAGCCGGAGTCCTTATAGGCGTCGGGAACTTTCGGATCGAAGTGTGCGAGCACGTTCAAATCGGTGAAAGTCGTGTGGCGCGTGTTCCAATCGGGCTCGTAGCGTCCACCCCAGCGGAAGGTCTTGCCAGAAGCGGTTTCCAGGCCGCCCACGTCAACACCCACCCGGCTCATCATTTCAACATCTTCGGAGCGAAAGTCTTCTCCTACCACGCCGACCAAGCGCGGGCCGAGCTGGCCCTCCTTGCACAGCAGAGCGGCGGCCACGGCGCAGTACATGGCTGAGCCCCCCAGGATCTCTTCGCGTTTGTCGTTGTGGGTTTCGACCGAATCGTAGGCCAGGGTGCCGATAACGAGCAGGGACATGTATATGTGGGGGCAGTTGGGGAACTGGGAGGGGGGATCTGGTGGCCAAGAGACGTTCGGTCTCCTAACGGCCGCCGGGTATTGGAGCGCCCCGAGGCATCCGGGTCAACCTGGGTCCCCAGGGAACCCTGGGAACCCTGGCACTTAT
>JBLFXY010000283.1:0-4356 GCA_047611645.1 Glaciecola sp. | reverse complement strand
CATCGGTTGCACTCACAGCAGCGGCACTCTCCACGTTGCACGCCACCGGCACCTACGCGGGACCCGAAATCGAATCGGGATACGATTACATTTGGCGCTCACTCACCGCCAGGGAACTCAAGCTCGGACGCGGGCAGGACGTGACCGTTGCGTTCCCCTTCTACGAGCGCCTCTACCTGGCGCAGGCGCTCTACCAGCACAAGGATCTCAAGCACTTCATCCGCTGGTCCGCCAGACAGCGCCAGGTCCTGCTGCGCACACAGTTCCCCGATGGACATTGGACCGATGAGCGCACGGGTGCCTCAGGAGTGGTCGTCAAAGGCCAATACGGCGCGAGCTACGCCACCGCGGTCAACTGCTTGTTCTTGACCATTCCGCATTCGACGTTGCCGATTTTCATGCGCTAGGCGCCCGCTGGCCGGCGGCGGAATAGGGAGCGTGCAAGCAAAGTACGCGGCCATCCGAGCATGCCTACGGGCGACCCCCTTTTCCAATCTCAATCTTCAAAGCGCAAAGTAACGTCCGTCCTGCGCTTGGATTCGATAGTCACTTCCGCCTGGGCCGTGCGGCCACCGGGCAGGCGCGCTAGGAGTTGAAAGGTGCCCGTGGGCAGGCATTCGCTGCGATGCATTGCATTGAGGGGCCAGAGGTGCTCTGCCCCCCGGTTGTAGAGGCCGGTCGGTGGATACCAAGCCACGATCGAGCGGCTCCCGGATTCAGATACGAGGTGTATTGTGGGTCGTGATGCGCGCAGGGAGAGCGGCCCAAGAAACTGAAGGCTGGGCGAGGTCGACATGTCTTGCAAAGCCGCAAGACGGTCGTTGGCGCCTGCCTTGCCCATCAGGTTGATGCTCAGAAAGCCACCGGCCGCGATTTCCAGGTCCTGCTTGGTTCGCTTCCCCTGGAACACTTCGACCTCCATTTCGCTCTCGCCCAATCTTCGCGGACTGTGCGCTTCAAAGTCGCCACAAAACGATCCTCCGGGCGAAGCTTCTCCACGCCTGGAGCCCGCTGAATCGAAACCTTCTCCATTCCCTCTTGGGCCTGCAGCGCACCACACAGGCACAGAATACCACCGAGTATGAAGAGGACTCCGGGAAATTTTATGGAGGGGTGGCTGGTGGCGTTGAACATTCCCCAAGCCAAACGGGTTAGGCCGCGTAGGGTTGACTCGAAAACCAAAAAAGGAAAGGAACTCTCCGCAGGGTAACTACAGCACGAACAAAACGTCCACGTGCGCCTTGAGGGCGTCGAAGATCTGCAGGCGCTGTTCTTCGTGAGCCACATATACGGTCAGGCTGAGCGAGATGTAGCTGCCCTGCTTGCTCTGTTGTCCCTGGGCTATCTTGTGATTGGCTGGGGCGATGTCAGAAGCGGCGGCGCGCAGGACTTCTTCGCTGCGGCCGATCAGGCGATAGTCCCAATCGCAGGGGTATTCAATTTCGGGTTTATCCATGGGCTTGGCATGCATGGTAGCGCTTAGAGATCACTTGTTGAAGGCCACTTTGATGGTTCCCGATGCGGGTTGGATGTCGACCGTGCCGTACTTCAAACTGCCCAAGCGTAGGGGGCCTGAATTGCCGGGGATCACACACCAGACGTTGCCTTCCTTATTGGAGTTGAGCTGACCGAGGTAGCCACGACCTTCGGCATCGACCAAGGAAAAGCGTTCCTGCACGATATCGTTGCCCTGGACGTCGGACAAATGGAGTTTGAGAAGCCGGGTTTTGCCGCGCAAATCGATCTCCCCCAGGCTTACATCTAACCCGGATTCGACCCGAGCTGAGGACTCGAATAGCAACCAATCGGTGGAACGAATCTCGATCCGAATGTCGTAGTCGCCCTGTACGAGGCTCGAGAAGCGCGAGTCTTCACGCCAGACGAATTCGACAAGGGAGAGCTTGCGAGAGCGCTCATTTCCCTTGATGCGGATCACGATTTGGTCCTTAGGAATGCCATGCTCGATGCGGAATTCGGCGCCCACACCTCCGCCGCGAACGAAACCAAAACTCAATGCCTGGCTTCCGAATGGCACATCCTGAAATTTGGGTTCCAGATATCCTTGGCAGCCGGCATAAACACGTAGCCGGCCGCTGGCCACTTCGTCGTAGGTGGAAAGTTCGAATAGACCGTCGCTCTTGGTGCGCATGCTGGCCAGGGGCCGTTGCGCCCGAGACTCGCGTCCCTCGTCCACCAGGATTTCGTACACCGAGATATTCGCGCGACGCACGGGGCGCCCGGCTTCATCGGTCACCCGTCCGCTGGCGAGAATACGCTCAACGCCCTTGCCCGGATACAACACCACACGGCCCACGTTGCTGCGGCCCGCGCCATTGGGACGTTGAATCAAAGGGAGCTCCCCGCGAAATTCCCTGGGGTCATGGCGCACCCAAACTTTAAGGCGCGAACCTTCGATGCTGGGCGCCACCTCGAAGAACCAACGCCCTTCACTATCGGTGGTCGGATAGGCATCGATCCCATCCTCCTGGTCCAACCTGCAAAGAGTCACCTTCAACTTCTTGCCCGCAAAGGGTTGCCCCGAAGCGTTGAGAGCCACTCCTTCGATGACTTGGGTTTGCGCCAACTCCACATGCACTTGCAAAACCTCGCCGGGTTGCGTGGGCCCGGTCAGTTCTTTGTATGCCAGCGCGCCCATGCGATCGCTGCGGGAGAGATTGATACTGATTCCCCAATGCAAACCGAAGGGTCCAAGCAGCAGCGGCTGGTTGGGATTCTCGACCGCGTTGCCCGTGCGCCACCCCCCCCGGTGCGGCTCCTCGGTGCGACGCACCAGAACCCAGGTAGGCCAAATTCCATTACCGGATTCATCGGGATGGGCCTTGCTGTGAACCTCGACCCAGCCGATGGGCGGAATCTCAAGCGTGATGGGGCCGATCGGTTTCTCGGTCAACCAAACCGTTCCGTGGTCGGGTTCAGCGCCAAAGGGCCGATCAAACGGAAGTGCGGCGCGGATGCCCAAGCGAAAGCCCTGCTGATCCCAATAGGGGGGTTTGGGGCCCGCGCCGAAAATGGGTTCGATGGTCTCGGCGGATCCCTCCAGGGTGACCAGGCCGGCGGGGCCCGAAGTCCCCTCGGCCTTGGATTGGAACTTGCCCTTACGAAGCGCTGTCCCACGCACGAGCTGCACGGGAATTTGCGGGACGGGTTGGCCTTGGGCGTCGACCACGAGCACCTGGATGTCTCCGTTGTTGCCCGGGATCGTGACTGCCGGTTGGGAGTCGCTGGCTGCCGGAGCGCGTTCTGTCGTGCCGATCTGCGGGTCCAGGAGTTCGCTGGAACCGCGATCGCTGGATTCCCCCTCTACGCGCCTCTCCCCATCCCCTGGGAGCCCCGCATCGACCGGCCAAAGTGCCCAAATCGCAGATAGGAACACAGCTGTTAGAATCCAGGGCATTCGTCGCATTGCAGGGCCGGTCATGCCCCTATGGTAGCGATTCAGCTATTCAAGAAAAACCGATGCAACTGTGTGTGACGTACTAGCTACCCGCTCAAGCCCCCCGCCTCATTCCCCTCCTAGAATTGACCTCCGGATCACCGAATCATGCGTTACCTGCGACCCATTGCCCCCTTTTTGCCCCTCGCCCTGCTTGCCCCCCTGACCCTCGCTCAGTCCCTAGAGAACTCGAGGCTGCCCGGGACTCTGGCTACCCCCTTTGGATACTCCACCACCGTTCAAAGTGCTGGAGACACAAACGGGGATGGGTCTGAGGACTTCATCGTTTGGGGAATCTCGCAGTCGGTCCCTTTGGTTGAAGAAGCGCGCATGCATTCTGGAGCAGACGGTACCTTGCTCCATAGGACGACCCTTGGTAGCACGTTTGTGACTCCAGGTCTCTGCCTGAGTGTTCTAGGTGATTTGGACGCCGATGGGGTCTTGGACTATGCCCGCGGTGGATCCCATTTCATCCCCTCTGGCGCAGGTTTGCATGGGTTTGTGCGCATTCACTCGGGCATGACGGGCAACCTGCTCTTTGAGATCCCGTACACAGCGAGTCTCTTTCCTGCGGGGGACGGTGTGTCATTTGGTCAGGGCATCGGCAGCGTCGGGGACGTCACAGGTGATGGCATTCCTGATATCGGAATCGGCGCGCCTTTCGAACACAACTCTGGCGGCGGTGGCGGCGGTGGCGTCTATGTCTTCTCTGGAGTTCTCGGAACCCCCCTGTACCACGTGAATGCGCCGGCGGGATCCGAGGCGTTCGGTGAGATGATCACCAGGCTCGGAGACCTCTCAGGCGACGGAACGCCGGACTACCTCATTGGAGCCATCAACGAAAACACAACAGGGGCGGTGTACGCCATCTCAGGCGCCAATGGTGCCACCCTCTACCGCAT
>JBLFXY010000282.1:0-4386 GCA_047611645.1 Glaciecola sp. | reverse complement strand
CAGTGCCATCGCGATTGATTTCTAGATTCTCACGGTCACAGGACCAAAAGAGTCTTGTGTGGGATTCGAATGTCTTGATTTGACAGTGCAAAGCCATTTGGGCTAGCGGGGAGCGTTAAAGTCCAGAGGCCTTGAGTCACGCGAGAGCCCGGTTCGCGTATTAGCCGGCTGTCGAGAGAATGGCTGCTAGGGCCCGCGACTCACTTTACCCCAAAACAACCCACCTCGAACTTATGCCGACCTCCCAAACCAAGACCCGCATCGCCTGGGCTGCTCAAATCGTCGCAGCCATCATCCTGGGTCAAACCTTGTTCTTCAAGTTCACCGCAGCCCCCGAAGCTGTGGCACTCTTCACCAAACTGGGTGTCGAGCCCTGGGGCCGGGTGGCTCTCGGCGTGGTCGAATTGATCGCCGTGATCCTTTTGCTTGTGCCGCGCACCGCGGTCCTAGGGTCTGCCTTGACCCTGGGTTTGATGGTCGGAGCGCTGGGATCCCATCTCACCAAGCTTGGAATCGAAGTGGAAGGCGACGGCGGCGCGCTCTTCACCATGGCGGTCATCGCTTTCGTTGCTGGCCTGACCGCGACCTGGATTCGCCGTAAGGAACTGCCGGTCTTGGGCGTTCGCTTTTTTGGAGCCATTGACAGCCAGGCCTAAGGTGCCATCCGTCGACTCAAGACCCGAGCCGCTAAGGGTCGGGTCGTTCATTGCTACGCAGCTCAATAGCCGGCCTCATGACGTACTTCTACGCAGCAGGACTCTTGGCCGGCAACCGCAACCGATAGCAGACCCCCAGGTCCAGGCCAGCACGGTGAACTGTCAGCTCCGCCCCCATTTCGGTGGCGGAAGTGGAGGCTAGGTGCAAGCCAATGCGCCCATCAGCATGGCCCATTACGATGTCCGCGGCAAAAACGCGGGCAACTACTTTTTGGGACGAGAATGGGCGCGACGGACTTGTCAATAGCCACGATTCCGAGGAATTGATCTAGGAAACGGTCCCGAGGGGTTGGCCGCAAGTTGCATGTTGGAACATCGGATTGGGGCTGGGTTCGGCTGAAATTTCAGGGGCATCTGCCTCGGCTGGGCTTCTGCGAACGGAAGGGTCAAGAATGCCTTCGGCCAACTGACAGGGGTCAATCAAGCCGGTAGAATGACGCTCATGTCCATCTCCAAAGCTTCCGTTTGTTTGACATGGGTCTCGGTAGGCATGTGCTTGCTCTTTTCATGCTCAGATCCAAGCCCTCAAGGACAACCGAACGGCACGCCGAGTCGCATAGTTGTAGCGACGACCTGGCCATTGACGACCCTGGCGCAAGCGCTTTTGGGTCCCGACACCCCGGTCGAGTGCTTGTTGGAACCCGGTGAAGATCCAGCCCACTGGACACCCGACGCCGGGACCCAGGCGCAGTTGATGCAAGCGCAAGCGGTACTGATCAATGGGGCCCACCTGGAAACCTGGTTGATGTCGGTGAATCTAGCGCCCACTCGATTGATCAACGTCAGCGCCGCATTCTCCGCAAGCTGGATCGAGTACCGGGGAGAATTGCAACACAGCCATGGCAACCGCGGATCCCACGATCATGTGGGTGTGGATCCCCATGTCTGGATGGATCCGCTCCTGGCTTTGGAACAAGCGCGGACGCTTCAGAATCAAGCGGTGCAGCGTGGTTGGGTTTCGCAAGAACTGGCATCGCAACGTGGATCCGCCTTGGAAGTTCGATTGCGGGAGCTCGACAGCCTCTGGGCACGGGTCGCCAAAGCTCTCGACGGGCGCAGCCTGCTGGCCAATCATGACGCCTATTCTTATCCCGCCCGGCGCTACGGACTCAACATTTATGTGATCGATGCTGACCCGCAGGAGGCCCTCGATGCGGAGCTCGCCACCGAATTGAAAGCAGCGGTTCAAGAGCATAAGCCTCGATACATGCTGTTTGAGGCCGTCCCGCATGGAACCCTTGCGGCCTTCCTCCAGGAACAACTGGGCGTCGAGGCGGTGCTGCTGTCCCCCGCCGAATCCCCCGGTGAACTGGATGCCATCGAATCCATGCACCGCGATCTAAGCGTCCTGTTGCGGCTTCTCGAAGTCCCCTCCGGCGAGTAGAATCCAGCTATGACCAGCGCACCCACAATTTTCGACCGCATCCTGGACGGGGAGATTCCCTGCCACCGCCTGTACGAAAACGAACACGTGCTCGCATTCCTGGACGTGGGCCCCCTAAGCCCTGGACACGCGCTCATCATTCCCAAAGAGCGCAAAGCCTTCCTGCACGAGCTCTCGGACGAAAGCGCCGCTGCGATAGGGCTGGCCCTTCCGAAAGTCGTGCGAGCGGTCCTGGCCGCAACAGGAGCCGAGCACTACAACGTGCTGCAAAACAACGGCGCACCCGCCCACCAAGCGGTGTTCCATGTGCACTTCCACATCATCCCCAAACAAGGGGGAAAAGGGCTTGGCATCGAATGGCAACCCGGATCCCTCGAGGATGGTGAGGCACTAGCCGCATCCATCCGCCAACACCTGGACGCCTGATCCAAGGCACCCAACTCCCCCCCCCCATGAAGAACGACATTCTCATCAAAGGCGGTCAGGTCATCACCGAATCCGGTGCGATCCAGGCCGATGTGCTCATTCTAGGCGGCCTGGTTAAGGCGGTCGCCCCCGGGCTCATCGCCGCCGATGACACGCCCATGTACGACGCCACGGGCAAGTGGGTTTTCCCCGGCTTGATCGATCCCCAGGTGCACTTCCGCGAGCCGGGTTTGACCCACAAGGAAAACATCGAGAGCGGATCGCGGGCGGCGTTGGCCGGAGGCATCACCGCCTTTATGGAGATGCCCAACACAACTCCGCTGACCGTCGATCCTGCGACCTTTGCCGACAAGCTCGACCGGGCCGACAAAACGGCCTTCACGGACTACGCCTTCTTTGTAGGCGGTACCGCTGAGAACGCTGAGCAACTCGGCGAGTACGAAACCCTTCCTGGCTGTGCTGGCGTCAAGATTTTCATGGGTTCCTCCACCGGCAACCTGCTGGTACGCGACGATCCGACCCTGGAACGCATCCTGCGCGGTGGCACACGGCGGGTCACGGTCCACTCGGAAGACGACTTCCGACTGAACGATCGCTACAAGGCCATGGCTGCCACGTCCAAGGTCACGGACCACCACAATATCCGCGACGTGGAATGCGCCGTCATGGCAACGCGCCGCATGCTGGACCTGGTCGAGCTTACAAGGCGCCCAGTGCACATCCTGCACATCTCCACCGCGGAGGAACTTCAAATGGTGCGCGAGCGCGACCTGGGCGACTTGGTCACCCTGGAGGCCACGCCCAATCACCTCTTCTTGCACGCGCCCGACTGCTATGAGCAGCACGGCTCCCACGCCCAGATGAACCCGCCGGTGCGCGAGATTCGCCACCAGGAAGCCCTGCGCCAAGCGGCCGCCGACGGTCTCATTACCTGCATCGGCTCCGATCACGCGCCCCACACGCTCGAAGAAAAAGCCAAGACTTACCCCCATTCCCCGTCCGGTATCCCCGGTACGCAAACCATCCTGCCGCTTCTACTCACCGCAGTGCGCGATGGCTGGCTCAAGGTGGAGGACATCGTACGCCTCAGCGTACAGGGCCCCATCCAGGTCTACGGAATCAAAAACCGGGGCCCCTTGGCCGCCGGCGTGGAAGGCAATGTTTCGATCGTCGACCCGAGCTTCACCGATCCGCTGCCGCTCGATTGGCTCGAAAGCCAAGTCGGCTGGAGTCCGTTTGCCGGCCGCCCCATGGCCGGCCTGCCCGTGGCCACTATCCTGCGCGGCCGCATCGCCTACCAAGCCGGTCAGCCGATCGCCCACCAAGAAGGCATCACCGCTCAGCTAGTTTTTTAGAGCTCCGGGTTGGGTCGATGTTCTTCGTCCCACAAAAAAAAGCGAATGGGGATCGGCCAGTGCCGATCCCCATTCGCTTTTTTCGTGTCCGTCGCACACTCAATGCAATACGAAAGTGCGCACATAGGGGTCCTGCTCATCCGCCGGCAGCATGACAAAACCATTTTTCTCCAAGACTCGCATCGAGCCCGTATTGTCGAAGGAAACCCGCGCATGCAGGGGCCGTTCGCCCACGACCCCAAGGAAACACTTCAAACCCTTTGAAGCCAAACCCCGCCCCCAAAGTTCGCGCCCAATCCAATACCCCACGAACCACTTGCCCTGCACCTTCCAGCTGACCACATGCCCAGCGACGAGCTCTCGATAGATCACCGCTCGCAGATAGATCGTTCCGTCCGCCCGGATTTTTTCCCAATGCTCGTCAAAGGCCTGCGACTCCCGTGTGGCCAGTCCAGCCATTTCATTGGATTCAGAATCCTTCTGCTGCTCAAAGAAGACTGGCAAA
>JBLFXY010000281.1:0-4439 GCA_047611645.1 Glaciecola sp. | reverse complement strand
CGCCGTGCGTGAGGTGGCCATGGAAAGCGGTTTAGCCATCCACTTGCTCTATGCCTTGCACATCGTCGTGCTGGGGCTCATTGGACACGCTTGGGCCCTGCGTAACTCGGCCAGGTTCGAGTCGACTGATCAGGCTTCGCCCGATCGCGATTCGTGATCCGAAACGATGGCATCCGCCACCAGTTTGCCGACTTCGCGGCAACCCTTCGGAGTCAGGTGCAGTTCGTCGTAGAACGTCTCGAAGTCCAAATCCAAGTGGGGGCGTAGCTCTACCTGGGCGGTGCCTAGTTCGTCCGCGACCTCGTGCGTGATGCGATCCATGCCCTTCAGAAATTGCCGCGTGGCATCGTAGGAGAAGTATTCCTGCACCTCGCCAGCCTTGCCGATACCAAAGTTCCACAGGTACTTTTGCTCGTCGGCATTCAGTTCGCGATCAACCCAAGGTGTATGAACGACCAGCACGCGTTTGGCTTTCTTGCGCGCAATCGTGATCAAGCGCGTGAGGTTCTCCCGGTAGACTTCGAGCATGGGGCTGGGGTCCGGAATGGTGTCGATGACCTTGCCCGCGGCGCGATTGTCCCGGTTCTTTTGAACGGACTTGCCCACGCGCTGGCGATGCTCCACGGGTTTCTTCCACTGGCGGTAGCCCGCAGAGGCCAATCTGCGGAAGGCGCTGGATAGGGGATTCCACGAGAACGGGCCCAGCGGATGGGCGCGGAAGATGGCGTGTGCGTCCATTTCCTTGGGCGTGTAATTCGCAGGGCCACCCTGTTCGGTCCAGGCCACCACGTCGCTCGATCCCACCATCATGAAGACCATGTCCACCGATTCGTAGTGGCGCAGCACGCCATCGAGCATGGTGCAAAGGGGGCCACAGGCCATCAGGGAGCGCCCGATGTTGCCCACGTGTACGCGTTCCACACCCAGCGCTTTGAGGGCGTCCGGTCGATTGAGTTGGATCTGAACCTGGTGCGGCCACTCGGTTTTTTGATCGAGCATGTAGCACTCAACCGCACTGCCACCCATGGCGATGGCGTGGTAGTAATTCTCCGTAGGCGCAGGCGGCTCATCTCCGCGCTCCCCGATGGAGTTGACTTCAAAGTGCGTGACCGGGTCGAGTTGGGGCAGGGCGGGAATCTCGATCTCTAGACGCGTGCGCGCGAAGGGTTGCCAGGCGAAGTAACGCCCGCGGTATTTCATGTAGAGCCGCGCGGCGCTCTCGGTGAGGGTCCAGGTGACGACTCCCGCTACAGCTAGGTACAGGGCCAACATCATGATTTACGCGCCTCTAGCTTCTGCTTGATGAGTCCGAGCGGGTCGGTGAGCTGGTCGCCCTTGTAGACGAAGAACAGCTGGCAGGTGATGAAGATGGCGGTGTATGCGACACCGGCGCTCAGCACCAGCAGCCAGGAATCCATGCCGACCCACTGCTTGAGTGCCAAGAGGAATAGGAGCGCTGGCAAGGCGCCAAGGACGGAGCGTTGAACCACGTACCGCAAGTATTCGTCGATGGAAACACCCAGGTGCTTGCAGCTCAGATACAGGAAGATCACGGAGAAGACCACGTTGGGTACAGCGGTTCCGAACGCGACTCCGAAGATGCCAAACTGGCCCACGAGGGCCAGGCTGAGGGTTAGGTTTGTCAGACCCATGGCCAGTAAGCCGAAACCGGGCCCCTTGGTTTTACCGATGCCCATCAGCACGGGCAGGGCCACTCCCCGCATAGGCAGGAAGAAGAAGAACGAGCCCATCAGGATCTGCATAACGAGGCCCACACGTGGCGTGTAGCTGTTGCCAAGCCAAACTTCCAAGAACTCGGGACCCAACACCACCAGGTAGCCACCCACGAGCAGCACCATGCTGGTAGAGATCTTGGACCACTTCAAGAAAACCGTGCGCACGCCGGCAAAGTCTTTGCGCGACCACAAATCGGTGGCCATGGGCATGGCCACCATGCCGATGGCGAGCACCAGCGTGATGAACTGCTCAAAGATCTTGTTGCCTAGGGCATATTCAGCGACGTCCCCGGGCTCGAGGAATAGGCCGACCACAAAGCCATCGATCTGGAAGGCCAAGATCACGCCCATGTTGATCAAGAAGGCGAAGATGCCGAAGGAGAAGAGCTTCTTGACGAGCGGGCCGTCCAAGCGACCGGGTCGTACCCTCAAGGGGCTGTGGCGACGTGCTGAAATCTTCGAGGCGACCAGGAATTCGCTGACGGCTACGATGATCAGGACCACGGCTAGAACCGTGGTGGAAGGCCTCCAAGAAAGGGCAGCAAGGGTCAGCCCGAAGCGCAAAAGGAAACCAGCGCCTTGCACCAGGTTGCGCACCACAAAATCGTGATGGGCGTCGAATACGGCGTAGGGGAGGCGCAGGGCAAAGGAGGATCCGACCAGCAGCAGCATGGCGAGCAGCGCTTGCTGGGTGTCTTTGAGCTCCGCCGGGGTGAGGTCCCAACGCTCCGAACTCATGATCAAGTCCGACACACTGAGGTAGACCAGAGATCCCAAGGCCAGTGCGATCAACCCAAGCAGCAGTGAGAGCGAGAGACTGGTCCCGATGACCCTTTCCGCTTCTTGGGGTTTGCCCTCTGCGATGGCGGCGGTGATATGCCGAACCGTGGCCATGGGAATGCCCATGGCGAGCAGCTGCAAGGGCCCCGTGGTCGCGACGATGACCTCCCAGGCTCCGTAGAGCTGGACGCTCAAGGTATTGGCGACAAACGGCACCAGCACCATAAACATCAGGATCTGAATGGCACTCAGGGCCCAGTTGGATCCGATATTTTTGAGCATGGGGTGGTGTTGAGCGGGAATGGGCTCGGGGTCTCTATGGATCGGCACACGGAGGGCCAGAACCATCCCGTACCTGACCTATTGTCTCTTGTTGGGATGGAATTCCAAGCTACCGGGGCCTTCTGGCAGAAATTTCCCGGAGTCCAGTTCACCGTTGCAATCGATCCGGGCAACGAGCCACCCTTCGGCTCTGATATTGCCTGTTTCGACCGGATCCGGCGCACTGGTGGGGTACACTTCCCCCGGCTCCCCAGCCCCGCCCCCTATATGGCCTCCAACAACGCACAAGCCCAGATCGAGCTGCACCGCGCTTTAGCGCCGCGCTACGCCTTCCGCTACTCCTTCCCATTCAGCCGGCTTTTCCAGCAGGACTGGCATGCGGAGATGATGGGGCACATTCCCGAAGGCTCGAAGGCCATCCTGGATTTGGGCTGCGGCACGGGCTTTTTCCTGGCCGAGCTGATGGAGAAGCATCCCTCGGCCGTGGGCCTCGATATCAGTTTCGAGATGCTGCAGGTGTCGGATCAGTACATTCCCGGGGCCAAGCTGGTGACCGGGGACGCGGAGCGCTTGCCCTTCAAGCCTGGTGTTTTTGACGTGGTCTTCTGCAAGGGCAGCCTGCACCACACCCGGGACCATGTGGCCTTCCTCAAGCATTGTCGCGAGGCCCTGCGCCCCGGCGGCGTGCTCATCATGAGTGAGCCCTGCAATGACAACCCGTTCATTCGCGTGGCCCGTGCGATCATGTACCGGAAGTCCCAGCACTTTGACGTGGGCGACCAGGGCTTCACGCGCAAGGGCGTTTTGGAGCTGCTCGAGCAAGCCGATTTCGAAACACCCAAGGTCAAGAAGTATGGCGTGCTGGCCTACGTGTTCGCGGGCTTCCCCGATCACCTGAGCATCCTGCGCTACATCCCGGGCAACTATTGGATCACGCGCGCCTTCCTGGCGATCGACCGGGTCTTGTGCGCCCTGCCCGTGTTTTCATTGCTTGGCTTTCATATTGTGACCGTGTCGCATCCGAAGCCTGAGCGGAAGTAGGCTGAATGGCTCGCCCGGCTTCCCAGTGGAGCCCATCCTGTGAAGCCAATTCAGTGAAGCCAAGTTTCCGCATCTCTTCTTGGACCCACCGGTTGCGGGATTAGGCCAAGCTGCTCTCGGCCACGGTGCCTTCGATTAATGTGCCTTCGATCACAGTGCCTTCGATCACGAGGTTGCGAATGTAGGATGGGGAATTCCGACTAGGGCCAGAGGGCGACGGCTCCATCGCTTTGCAAGGCGATGTGGGCTTTCACGACTGAGTCGAAAGCATCCTACAGCACAATGAAAGACGCCACTGAAACGCCCTTTCCCCATCCAGCACCCACCCAACGGTAGCCGGAGAGGAAACGGTCCTTGGATAAACATGCTCATAAATGCATACCAGAGGCGAACCGGGTCCCTCGACAGTTGAATGCCCTGCACTGCGAGGCAGGGGCACGTGCAATTCGCTAAGAGGCGCACCCCGCTGGAAACTATAAAAGTGAGCTATCGGCCGTGTACCGAGATTCCGTTCTTGGCTAGCAGGAAGGTTGTGAGTCCGGGGCCTTCGACGAGGGTGCCCTGCACATGGGTGAAAGCTACGCCGCAGGAGGGCGAGCG
>JBLFXY010000280.1:0-4441 GCA_047611645.1 Glaciecola sp. | reverse complement strand
CCAACGCAGTGCCGGAATGGAGGGGCGGTTCCTGGCGAAATCCTCTATGCCCGACACACTCCTGGATACTCGAATCACCCTGCGCCCCCCTCACCCATGGATACCAGAATCGTGACACCTCCCCACCCCCAATCAAACCTCTACATGGCCCTGGGATAATGGATTCGAAACACTGGGTGGATGTGCGCAAGCTGTTTGAGGCCTCCTTGGAGCTGCCCGAAGACAAGCGGGCCGAGTTTCTCGAAGAGAGCGATGCGACCAGAGAGGTCAAAGCGCTGGCTCACACTTTATTGAGGTCCTCCCAGCAGGACCTTTCCGGGTTCCAGCCGCCGACACCGCCCCCCAGTGGCAGCCCGGCCTCGCCAATTTTGGACCTGGATGCGGGCGTTCAAGTGGGAGCGTATGTGGTCGCGCGGCATATCGGAAGCGGGGGCATGGCCGACGTGTATGAGGCCAGCCAGGACCGGCCTGCTCGCAAGGTGGCCCTCAAAATCCTGCGCGGAGATCTATCCGACAAGGCCACAGCCCGTTTCGAATTCGAAGCCGAAATCCTTGGGCGCCTGCGCCATCCCGCGATCGCCCAGGTGTATGACCTGGGCGAGACCCAAATTGGAACGCGCGAAAGGCCGTTCATCGCCATGGAATATGTGGACGGAGCGCAGGACGTGGTGTCCTACGCCAATGGTCACAATCTGTCCTTACCCCAGCGCTTGGACCTGTTTCTCACGCTCGCGGAGGCCATCCAATACGGGCACGAACAAGGCGTTCTACACCGCGACATCAAACCTTCCAACCTGCTCGTTTCCAAGGAGGGCATGGCCAAGGTCATCGACTACGGCATCGCCCGGGCCGAATTCTCGGAGGACTTGGAACACACCATGACCGGCGAGGTTTTCGGGACCTTGGGCTACTTGGCGCCCGAGCGATTGTTGGGCAAGTCCAGCGCCGACACGCGCAGCGAGGTGTATGCCATGGGCGTCGTGTTGTTCCAATTGTTGACAGGCAGCATGCCCGTGGACCTAAAGGGCCGCTCGCTCGCCAAGGCTGTGGATCGCCTGGAGGGCCGCGAGCCCCAGCGTGCCAGCAAGGTCAAGCCCGGCATCCCCGAGGGCTTGGATTGGGTTTGCGCGAAGGCCTTGGCTATCGACAAAGCGAGGCGCTATGGCAGCGTCTCCGATCTGGTCAGCGACCTGAAGCGATTCCTGCGCGGCCAAGGCGTGCACGCGGGTGCGCCCAGTCGAAGTTACCTGGTGCGCTCCTGGCTGCGCCGCAACCGGGTGGTGGCGAGCGTCGTCGCCCTGGTTGTTTTGGGAACCATCGCCACCACGATCGGAACGAGTATCGGCCTCAAGCGCGCCGCCCATCAAGCCCGCCTCCACGACCGCGCCCTGGGAGTTTTGGAATCCACCCTACGCGAGGCCAACCAGCTCAGCGGCGGCGTAGATGCGCGCCTTTCATCCGTGTTGAAAAAGATCGACGAACAGATCGAAACCGAAGCGCTCGGAGACCCCAGCGTGGAGACCCGCATGGACGCATTACTCGCGAGCGCCTATTACGGATCCGGCGAGATCGAACTTGCGCGCAAAGTTGTGCAACGTGCCAAGCGGCGCGGCGTGGGCCGGGATGAGGACTTGTACAACATCAAGGTCATCGAAGCAGGCATCCACATGCGAGTGCGCAAGACCGAAGCCGCAGGTGCCTTGTATCAGGAGGTCCTGGATCACTACCCCGACCCGACGATCCAATCCGGGCAAACTTTGCATACCCAAGCTCTGGTTGGATTGCTAAGAGTGGATGCGGCGCTCGGAGGGACCGGTCGCAGAATGGACCTGACGAACAGAATCCTACTGCTGTTGGATCGTCCCGATTGGCATTGTTCCAGGAGTTCTGCCCTCGTCGCATGCGCGGACTCCCTGCGTGTAGCCGGGGACTCTGAGCGCGCCGAAACGGTGATCGAGAAACTGCTCGCACTCAGCGAATCCAATGCAAGCCCGTTCTTGCGCATCAAAGCTCTTGCCATGCAAGCGCGCCTGCAAAAAACTCAAAACCGGAGCCGCCAATCCGCCGCAACCCTGCGCGAGGCATACCGGCTAGCCTTGGAATTCCTAGGCGATGAGCATCCATTCACCATGAAACTGGCCCGCCGCCGCATTGCGATCATCAGCCAAGAAGGGCAGCACTCCAAAGCGCTAGCAGCCATACTGCAGCTCCACCAAATGCCGGGGTACCTGAACCTTCCCGTCAGCGAACGCATTCAAGCCAACATCTACCAGGTGGACGCCCTAACCATGCTGCGCCGCGGGGATCATGCCGTTGCGATCGCGGACGCCCTGCTCGAACAGGCAAAACTAGCGCTAGATCCGACGGACCTCATAATCCTGCAATGTGAAGGTGCACTCGCCATGGCCATGGTGCGCAACGGACAATTCGATGAAGGCCTAATCCTGCTCCAAGAACTGGCCAAAAAAACCGCCCAGCGCTACGGCCCCTTGTCGATCACGACCCTCAACAGAGAACAAGACCTCCTAGCCGGCCTACTCGACGCCAAACGACCCGCCGAAGCCGCCAAACTAGCCCGCAAAGAAATCCACGAGATGGCCGGAACCTACGGCCCCAACCACGTCTTTTATTGGTTCGCCCGCCAATGCCTCACAGAAGCCCTAACCGACCAATCCAAGCTCGACGAAGCCCAAACCGCCCTAGACGAACTCCGCGCAACCATGGACCTGTCCAACTCAGCAGGCAACACCAGGCGCGTCAAAAGCATGCAACGCAAAATTGATCGCCTGCGCGCGGAGTAAGTCGATAGCGGGCCATTGGTGAACAAGCCAAGTCCTTCAATACGGGCGCGCAGCACCGGCACCGCCGAACCACGGCTAGACAGCCCATGACCCGCGCCAAACCGTCAGAGGATGCGCCCCCCGCGCCCGCGTCTCCTCTTTAGTAGCGTTGCCTCTCTAGCCCGAAATTTCATGAACACACGCCCCAGACTTCGCAAACGGGCCCCTTCGGGCCCCTCTCGTCCCCTGGCAGCACTTTCCAAATTTTGCCTTCCTCGACAGGTAAGCCCCGGTCCGCAAAGCGGATCGCAGGTCCCCTTCGGGACCTGCGAAGGGGATCCCCACTGCATTGCCTGCGGGGTCAAAATCCACAAAGCCCCGCCAGGAATCGAGTTGCTGTGCCTGGAGCGCGTCTGCATGAAATGTTCGGGCTAGTAGATGTCCCCGACCACGACCCTATGTCGCACAACAAATGGGGTCACATGGGCGACTTCAAAAAGCCCATCACCATCAACGGCAAACCTACCTTCCAATTCTGGGTTGATGCGGAGGGAAGAATCCGCAGATACGTCAAGGCGACGGGCCAAGCCCAAAAGAAACAAAAAGACGTGGACCAGGAGTACCAACAACTCCACCCCGAAACCCACGCCCAACTAACCGACAAATCGTCGAACTAGGTAAAGTAAAAGCCAAACGTCGCACAAGCGGCCAAGGCAACCCACAAAGAGCCCGGCGCGATTCCATTCGCGCCGGGCTCTTCTCTGTTCGACCTTGGCGTTGCCCGTTGACCCGTCAAGCACCTCCCCGCATGCACCGAGTGGAGTATCTGTAGCCATGTGGATTCAATCTACCAGGCTGCGCCAATAAGTTTCTCGATTCACCTGCCACCCAGTGAATGACCCTCGGTCTCCAATGGGTGATCCCACTCGCCAGCCCACCCGATTCACCGCCCCGCATCCGGCGCGCCCAATCCCAGACCGGCCCCCTAAAGCAGATCCTGCGCACCCATCTGCGCACCTTCCTAGATCGCTCCCAAGGCTCCGACACCCCGCGCTCCCTGCCCGCCCACATCACCCGCGAGCTACACGCCTTCGTCCGCTGCGGCGACCCCACCTTTGGCTTCGCCCGCCTGCGCTGTCCCACCTGCCTCTTCGATCAGCTCATTCCGTTTTCCTGTAAGGGCCGAGGCTTTTGCCCCTCCTGCGCCGGTAGAAGAATGGCCGCCATCGCCGCGCACCTCACCGATCACGTGCTGCCCGATCAGCCCTTGCGGCAATGGGTGCTCTCCCTGCCCTGGTCCCTTCGCATCCATCTCGCCTGCAATCCCGCGCTCACCCGCGACGTGGGCCGCGCCTTCCTGCGTGCCGTCTTTGCGTCCTACACACGCCGCGCACGCCTAGCCGGCCAGCTGTTGCCACGCACAACAACTTCCCCACTCAGTCATCCACCCAAGGCCCACCCCGGCGCCATCAACTTCACCCAGCGTTTTGGGTCTTCGCTAGCGCTCAATATTCACTTCCATGCCTTGGTCCTCGACGGCGTTTACACCACCGATGGTCCCGACTCCATCCCCGTCTTTCACCCCGCGCACCCGCTCACCCAAGACGAAGTCCAGCGCGTACGCCAGAGCATCCACCGCCGCATCAACCGAGTCCTAAACG
>JBLFXY010000279.1:0-4491 GCA_047611645.1 Glaciecola sp. | reverse complement strand
CGCACCCGTTCGAGAACCTCGGTTCCGTCGCCTCCGTGATAGGGGCCGCCTTGATGGTGGTGGACCAGGTCTCCGTGATGGTCGAACACCAGGTAGTAGGGCACGTAGCCGGTGCCTTCGACGCCTGTGTGCCGGGCGTGCATGGAAACGGTCACATTCGGTGACAGCGGAGCGAGACCGTTTTGAAAAATCTCGTGCTTGGCTTGTTCCTGTTTCGCCCGTTGGTTGTAACTAGCGAGCAGGTGGAAGGGTTTGTTTTCGAGTTCCTTGGCCAGACCGACCAAGTGGGGCGTGAACGCCTTGCAGCCCACTCATCCGCCGCCGATTTCCACGACAAGAACCTTGCCGAGCATTTCACTGGAGTCGAAGCTCGCGCCCATCAGGTAAGTGCCCATCTGAAGACCGTCGAGGTTGGCGCCTGGTTGCGCGGTGCCTTGGCCTTCGCCGCTGGTGGGGGTTGTCGCGGGCATGGCCAAGGCCAAAGTCAGCATGGCTATCTTCAAGGTAAGCATGGGGGTCCTCAGGGGGAGTTTCGGGGAGCGATCCAGTTTAGTAAGTCGCTCAAAAAGAGCCGGACGTACGCGCGTTGGGGGCTCTTGTGACGAAAACATGCCCATTCCATGGGGCAAGGCTAGCAACCCTATAGCTACAACCTCGGTTTCGGCGACGCTGAAGGTCTCCCCATCAAAGCAGTGCCCCTTGAGCCGCCGAGCGACCCAAACGCCACGAGATCACGGTGCCCTGTGACAGCGCGGCTTGCGAGCAGCGCACCGCACTTAACTAGGCCTGCAGAATGCTGCGCGTTCTGTCGCCAAAGGCCGTGGCCCAGCCCATGGTGAAGCGCGCGTTGATCTCGCCTAAGGTGTTCCAAGTTTCCTCGCCGTCGCCCGATTCGTATTCGAAGGCGTCCACGCTGAAGGGACCCCAATATCCGGCTTCGATCAACGCATTGGCGGAGTCCTGGGCTGCGGTTTGCAGGTGCTCTCGTTCTAGATCCGTGAGCTTGCCTTCGGGGCATGGCAGGGTCTTGACCCAGGAACCGTTCTTATCCACTTCTTGGAAGCAGGGTTCGGCCCACTGGACTTCACCCTTGGCGCCGATCCAACCGCATGTGGAGACTTCAAGCAGCACGTGTACGTTCTGCTCCATGACCATGGGAGCGGTTTCAATACTGGCCATCAACCAACGTAATTCTTTGTTGGATTGCGGTTCCCCTTGCATCAAAACTCGGCCGCGTCCAGCGACACCAAAGGGGCGGCGCAGGAACCAGGCTTTTTCCGGACTGTTGCCTAGGGTATGCAGGATTCCATCCACAGATCTCTCCACGTGCTTCTTGAGGCGCGGCGCGCTGGTTTCAACGGCCTGGGAGAACAACTTATTGTTGACGTCTTGCAGGATTTGAAATGCGGGCGGTTGCGGAACCTTGGCGTTGGCGTCGTGCAGGTGCGTTTGGGCCCAAGGCGTGGGGCTCCAAGCGAGTCCGCGCAATCCCTTGGCAATGCCCTTGTTCTCACTTTTATTGCGCGCATCGATGATGAGGTCACCGGGCTGAATCAAAGTGCCGGTCAAGGCCCGTGCCTGTTGCCGAGCGATTTTGTGGATGCGCTGCTTTGGCGTGTAGCCCCGTCCCCGTGCGTATTCTTCTTCGGCGTCCAGGTTGAGGACCCAAGCGATAGGAGGCTGTGTCATGATTCGTTGCGTTTGGCTGGGAGGTGCGCTGGGCTTGCGCCTTCGAGACGTTTCAGAAATTCGAGGGGCAAACCCGCGCGTACGCGAGCTTCCCGATTGAGCGGTAGGCCGCGCAAAAGCGCGGGCGAGAGCGGCTTGGGCAGCAATTCAGCCCAGCGATCATAGTGCAAAGCTTCACCGGAAAAGCGCTCAAACCACGTGTGAGCCGTGGTCACGTGCGCGATTTCCTCCCGTTCCACCTGGTCGAGCACGAGCGCCCCAGGCTCATCGCCAGCGGCTCGGAACCATTCCGCGAAGCGAGCGGCGTGCTCGAGATTGGCGCCTTCCAAGCCGAGACCGACGAATGCCACGAAATGCAAGGCGTCGGGGCTCGATGGGACGCGCTGCCAGAACCAGTCGCGTACGGGCCAATCGCCGTAGGCGTGGCCGAGCGTCTCGAGGTGAGCTAGATACAGGTGCAGGTGACGAAGCTCATCCTGGGCTAGGTGCAACAGGGCTTTACGGAAGGCGAGCGGTGTTTCGGGGAAAGCGAGCAAAGCCCAGGCGAACAGCTCGGCGGCTTGCAGCTCGTGGTGGGCCAGGGTGTGTAGGAGGCGCGCGCGCTGCTCGATGTGGACCAGGGCGCCCTTGCGTGGAGCTTTGGGGCTTCGTTCGCAGACCACCCATTCGGGCGGTCTGCCGGGAGAGCTCAATCGACGTGCGGGAGCATCGATCTCCCAATTGCCCTCATCCGAGGCCTTGGGAGGTGTTCCGGGGCGAAGCTTGCCATCCAGGGTTTCACAAACAATCAAATCCCAACACCAGCGCTCGATGGAGCTCTGGGGGGGCGGTGTGGGCTGCGATGGGCTGGGATTCTGCACGGACTGGCGTTTGAAGGCCGATTGAGCCTGGCGCAAGCCTAACACACCAGGGGTTGAGTCTGGATCCCATCGCGTCTACCTTATCGGCTTATCCAATCACCTCTCTAATATCCCTCCGAGGACGAACCCCATGCCCAAAGCACAAGCTCGCCACATCCTGGTTTCCACCGAAGACCAGTGCAACGAAATCAAGACCCAGATCGAAGCTGGTGGGGATTTCGAATCCCTCGCCAAGCAACACTCCAGCTGTCCCTCCGGCAAGAGCGGCGGATCGCTCGGTGAGTTCGGCCCCGGCCAGATGGTCCCCGAATTCGACAAGGTCGTCTTCAGCGCCCCCGTGAACTCCGTTCAGGGCCCCGTCAAGACCCAGTTCGGCTTCCACCTGCTCGAGGTCACCAGCCGCTCCGAGTAAGGCCTTGCGCCGGATTCATCCGGTGAGCTAATACAAAACAAGGGCTGCAACCGCGAGGTTGCAGCCCTTGTTCAATTGTCGGGGTTTCTCTTAGAAGGCAACGCTTAGGCCGTTCGAGAAGTTGGAGTTTCCGGACCCAGCCAGGGTGTCGCGGTACCAGGCCTGGAAGTGATAAGTGTCACCGGCCATGATCGTGGTCGGCGCGAAGCCGGCGATTTCGATTTCGGAAGGCACGTCGAAGCCGAAGCCAGACACTCCACCTGTTCCCACCAGGTTCTGCAGGTCGCCGGATGCATCAAAGAGGCCAAGTGACGTGCGGTTTGTGCCGGCCACGTTGTAACGACCGAAGGAAGCGCCAGCGACTCCGACCAGGCAGAACTGTCCATCGCTCAACGGTATGCCGGGCCCAGCATTCATGTTTCCGACCAGGAAGTAACCCAGCATGCGCGAGCCATCCGGCAAGGGCAGCGGGCCGCCCGTAACATCTAAATGCAGATCGCTTCCAAAACCGCTGCCGAAGGCGCCGGTCAGAATGGCCGGGCCACCGCTCGAGTTGTTGCTGGCCGGATCGCAGAAGGGCGTGAAGGCAGACGGTGTCGTGTAGTCGACCACAAGTACCGGGCTTCCGTTTCCAGCGCCCACTTCACGTGATTTGAAGCCGCGCGTGGTGCGGCTTGATTCGGTGTCGGACTTGATAGCCCACCCGAAGTTACTTGTAGGGTTGTCCAGGAAGCCTTGAACGTCGGCTGCTAGGCCCGCCGATGAAATGGAGTGCAATCCAAGCGCGTTCATGGGGGAGGAGCCACTCGCGACAGCAGTAAAGTCACCACCGGTGTTGGACCACAGGGTCCCGGGGTAAAAGGTGTGCAACCAAGTCGCATCTCCGGGTTGGGCGGGCGTCCCCATCCCCGTTCCAATGGAAGGGCCCTCGCCCCAGGCGACGGAAACAAGGTGGGCTCCGTAGTTGCTGTCTGTGGCAAAGTTGGGGTATTTTTCCACAATCAGTTCGAGCCGCGCGCTTGTGATTGTGGATCCGGGGGGAATGGCGCTGGCCACATCGAACTGAATTAAGTAGCGACGCTTGAGGGCACTAGAGTTGCCGCCGGTGAAGCCCAGTGGCGCCGATCCGTTGGCGGTCATACCTGTGGCATCCTCGTAGAGAGTGCTGTCTTGTTGCGCTTGGATGGTAGCGGTTTGGCCGAATGACAGCGGCGCTGTTAGGGCGCTTGCGAGGATAGCAAAAGCTACTTTTGAAGTTTGAAGCATGGAGACCTAGGCAGTCTTGGGGTGCAGCGTGACCTGGAGTAGATGGCCCCGCTGGGATGGAGTCCTGGACGAGTGTGGCAGAAAAGACCTTGGATGGTTGGATGAACCCGACCTGTGCAGCTAATGCCCATTTTGGGGCAACTGTAGACCCGTCTGGTGAGAGATCTGCGCGCGTTACGGCGCGTAGGATAGACCCACGCCTTGGGGGTTGGGTACGCCTGAGACACAAAGAAGGGCAGCAACCCCGCGCGGGTGCTGCCCATC
>JBLFXY010000278.1:0-4497 GCA_047611645.1 Glaciecola sp. | reverse complement strand
GATTTTTGGAACTTGCGGAACCAACGAACCTGACTTTCGATCTAAAACGCGCTGGCCCTCTGAAGTTGATAAGAAGATTCGATCCCCATGGTGGCTAATCTCGAAGGCACGTTCGGCCGCTAACAGTTCTTTGACGCTGAAGGGATCTAAGCTCAAGCCCAAAATTTTGACATCAGATCCGCTGGATCCGTTGGACGTAGCAACCTGCCAGCGAAGTACCGAAGTCGAGCCTCCGATTGGATAGGGGCTCCAGCTGCTCAATCCCAGAGCGATCCGTCGAGAGGCGTGGGGGCCTTGCCCCTCGAGCTGGACCTCCCATATGTTTGACTGTCTATCGCTCCAATCTCCCATCGGCTGCCGTTCTTGCAATATCGCCATGTACTTAGCTGGCGTGGCACTTGATCCAAGAGACGCCTTGGATACCGGGAGTCAGGCGCTTGCATCCTGAAAGGACCCGAGCGATCCCAATGCGATTAAGGAGGCCAGGGGGGCAAGCAACCCGCGCCGCAGGGTATGTAGGGTCATCGAGAGGGTCCTCTTGGAAGCAAAATGCCAACTGCAAAAGACAAAATAACACCGGCAACGCCGGAGCGGTCCCCTAATCCTACGAACTGGCCACCCCATAGTCTGACACTGTCATGTAACCACGGCTGCAAGCCAAGCGATGCTTGCTGGGGGCCCTCCTCCTGTCAATTTTAACCTCACCAATAAACCCTAAACCCAAGCCCGACTTGTGGACAGATGAGATGGCAAGTTCCGGCGTCGGGGTCTCCTGAAAGAATCCACTAGTAAGTCCCGACTCAGTACCTAGCAGTAGGCGCATAAGCATTCGAGGCGATCTGCGGTAATGATTTTGGCAATGCGTGTCGCGTTGACCCGTCGTGTTCACCGCTTACTCTTCACCGCGTACGTTAGGTCGCGTCCAGGTTCCATCGATAGAGATCATGGTTGTACCCACCAGGCTATTGTTGTGGATCAACTGGGACACGTCATAGGGAACTCGCACGCAACCGTGAGAGTCAGCCCAGGTTGGGATGAAGTTATGGGAGTGCAGGCCAATGAATCGCGGGGCATGTTGAACCCAGGTGACATAGTGACAAGAGGTCACGCCTTCGAGGTGATCAGCAAAACCAGCGACAGGGAAAAGTCCTTTGGGTGTGCACCAGGAATCCACGGTGTTGCTTCCGTCGAAATCCTCGCAATCAAACTCTGGCATGCCCCGACCCGGATTCGAACGCCAAGGCCCTTGGGGGCCAAGGTCGGCCGCTAGACCGGTCCAGCTGATCCAGATCGTATGTTCTGGATCCGTCACGTCCACGTAGACCCTGTCAATATGGGTCTCGGGGAAGTCCGGGTTTCGCATCTCTAAATTAAACCCTTCGCCCGCCCTGGCAGCGTCGCCCATCTCATAGCCATCCTCTAGCACCAGCGTTTCCAAGTGAGGTTCGGTCCAAGCATCTGGCTCGGCCCGAAGCACCGCCTGCGAGGGCTCATCGATCTCCATCCATTCCTGCCAAGTCTGCTTGGGAACGGCACAACCTGTCGTCAAAAACAACAGATACAAACACAAGACGTTCTTAGCGTTGAAACAGAGCTGGGGGCGCATGGTGGTCATTGATGAGTCCATTCGATTGGGTCTATTCGATTGGGTCTATTGGCAAGATATGAGAATACATTCTTCTCCGGCCCAAACCTAGGCGAGAGCCAACGATGAACCGGGAACCCAGCAGTGATCCAGTCAATGGAGACATTCAGAGCCACATTCGCGGCGTAAAAGTGTCGCAGACGGGACAACCTCCATCGCCAGCGAGTCCACATAGAATCAAAAAACAGCACCGAGTTGCACGTTTCCTAGCCACTCTCCATCCAGCTGCCGCCCGCAGCAAGACCCCAGCGCCTCGCCAACGCCAACGCGCAAGCCGCGTCCGACTCGATAGCCCTATCACTCAACCGTGATAGGAACCGTCTTCATCGACCAGAACTTGCCGTGTTCATTCTCGACAAGGATGCGAGCAAAGCGTGCGGTGGTTGGCGCGTCTAGTTGGATGATGGCTTCGCCCTCTTGGAGACCCGAGAGGACGAGTGCTTGATCCCAGCGCTCGGCAAGCGTGAGCCCGTCCTTGGCTCCGAGGTAGAGTCGCGCTTGGGTGAGTGTGCCCATACCCTCTACATCGCAGACGACGCTCACGAGCCCGTTCTTCAACCGAGCGGACTTGATGTTGATGGTGGTGGGCCAAGTGAACAGCGCTTTCAGCTTCTCTGGCTTCATCCATTCGAGCTCTGCTGGGTCGTGTCCTAGTTCGATCGATTGCGCGGGGCTCTCTTCGAACTGTTCCATGCCGCCCATCCAGAGGCGAAAGCGACCGTCGGAGGTGGTGCCGCGCCCCTGATTGCCCACCGGCTGCTTGCGCCGGCCGCTGATGCGATCGAGCGCGTGTGGTTCGCGCTGCTCGCCGAGCACAAATCCACGGTAGCGCATCTCTCGAACGATGTGGCCGGTGCGTTGACGCTGTGGGGGTCCAGGAACCTCAACGAAGCTGCCGGGTACGAGCGTTCTGTTGGCGTTCGCTTTCGTTCGACGTCGACCCTGCTTGTCGGCTGAATGCTTGCGGCCCGCACAAAACAGCTTCCACGTCAGACTGACCTCATCGAACAGGTACCCGGAATAGGTGTCATAAGGATCACCCGCCTCCACGCGCAACGCGAGCACGCAACCCTGGCCTTGCCACTGCTCGAAAGGGTTCCAACCGCGCAGCTTCACGCCGCTGCCTTCGTGCCCGAAGCCATCGAAGCGTGCACTCGGGTGTCCGACGGCGAGTAGATGGGAGAGCTTTTCCAACGGCGGCTCTTCTTTGCCGCGGCCAAAGGACCACATCGAGAAGTTCATCCCGGTCGGAATGCCCTCGGCAGTCCAGGAGGGACCGAAGTAGCCGAAGGGGGTCGTCATCGGCGAATAGAACCTGGCGTCCCCCGGAGCTGCGTCCATCTCCATGATCCAAACCTGCGCTCCTTCTTCGAGGGTGGAGGAGCTGAACTTCGCATGCGCAGCAGCGGGCCGCCATCGCGTTCGCAAGAGGGAGGCACCTTTGATTGCGTCACCGGTGAGAGCTAGACCGTGGATGCTCAGCGCAGTCTTGGCCGTGCTGGCTAGGCGGATACGGTGCACGCCCGCGCGATCGAAGCCGAGGGTCGCAGTCTTGTCGCTCATTGAAATGCGCTGCTCGCCGACCAAGAGCTCTAGCGTCGCTTGCACAATCACACCTTGGCTCACTTGCAGCTCGACCATACATTTTCCGGCGGCGGGCACATGCACGTACCACGAGACCTGATTACCCGCCTGGATGCCCGCAATCGTGTCGAAGCTCTTGCCACCGTTGAGTAAATCGCCTTCGGCAACGGCAGGTCCTTGCCCCTTGCACTGCAACCCCGAACCATCGAAGAAGCACGAGTTGGCATCCAGGTGCAGCGCGTTGCCGGTCGCCTTCTGCGCAAGGAAACCCTGCTCACCAACCGTAATCGTTTCAACCTGGGCGACCAATGACGTGGCAAGCGCGCAGGCCAACAAGATGGTGTTCAGGAGGCGAGTCAACATGGATGCGTGTTTTGGCAATTCGGTTTAGAGCTCGAAGGCCCGTGGATCATTCGACCGCACGAAAGCAACCCATCCAGCCCTTAGGAGGATAGATGAATGCAAGCGCCCCCGCCAGCCGGCGCGCCATCTCCAACCCCACAACCTAGTACGGCCACTCATTCCCTCTCTAAACCGAAGAGCCTGTGCGGAATACCGAACCAGGTACACTTTCACACACTTGGTCGTTTGTGAAGTGTGTGAAAACGTACCTGGGTCGGTATTGTCCCCTGGGACAAACGACCAACACTTCGAGGAATCAATGAAGAACGCATCCATCTACTCTGCTTCGAAAAGCAAGCTGACTGCATCATGTCTACGGAGGGTTTCCGGGATAGTCTCTGTCAAGACCGATGCTCGCTTGTTGAGGAGGCCGTCCTAATTCGAGATCGATGCTCACGGCGGTACCCTACGTCTGAACATCATGCAGTCCATTCAGGTCCCTGACCATCTTCGCGGACTGCAGGGTTACGCTGAAGCGCAACACGAGATCGACCCTAACCCGGATCTAGAGGAAATCATGTCCTACATCGGCAACATAACGCAGGTGTACGGCTTGGTCACCGATCGGGACTTTGACTTTGAATCTCCAACCTGGGCGCTCTTGGAGAAGATCGCTGAGTCGATCGTCGGCGTTATTTTTGTCTGTGACTCGCTGGTTGACACCAGCGGTGGCGTGATCTTCGGACCTCTCGATACTCCCGACTAACCAACGGTCACGATAGACGCGTTTGCCTGCAAAAGCAGTGGTGAATCCCTAGTCCCGTTCCAAGTGGCACGCGTACTCGTGGCGCGATCCGTGGGAGGCCACGTCCAGGATCGGGAGTTGCGTTGTGCAGCGCTCGTCCGGGGTCGCCGCGTACTTGGCG
>JBLFXY010000277.1:0-4523 GCA_047611645.1 Glaciecola sp. | reverse complement strand
AGGTTGCGGCCCCCGGGGAGTCGCGAAATGGCGCTGATGAATCGATCAGTCCTGGATTTCGAAGTCTTGGCCCTGGTAGGTGCCATCTCCACTGATGGAGATACGACGGCGAGTGGTCTGCAAGTCCGCCGAGCCCGAGAAGGGATTATTGCCGCCGGAGCTGGGGCGCTGGGCGCTGATCCAGTAGGTTCCGGAGCGTACCGCTTTGACTTCGTAGGCGCCGTCCTGGTTGGTGCGCACCCTGTAGCTCAGCGGGAACTCCGTGGCGGTTTCCATTTGCAGGTGGACCGTCGCTGCGCTCAGCGGCGCACCGTTGGACCCGCGAACCACACCGCTGACCGCGCTGCCTGTTTCCATGCGCACGTTTTTCAAGTTGGTTTCAACGCCTTCAGAGACGATCACATTGCGCAAGGCCGTCTTGGCAAAGTCGGGGTGCGAAATTTGGACCAGGTACTTGGTGGGGTGTAAGCCGCGCAGGATGAACTCGCCATCGGATTGACTCTTAGCGGATTTCTTGGTGGAGATGCCGGGGAACATTTCGCCCAGGCTTTGATCGAAGCCGCTGCCGGTCCAATCATTGTTGTCCGTTTTGATCACGGCGCCAGCAACAGGATTGCCGCTCGAATCGACCACGCGTCCCTTGATGATGCCACCGCCTTTGAGGGTCACATTGATCCCGGTCAGGTTTTGTCCATCGATGATGGAGAACGAGCCGGAGAGGGAGGGGGCAAAGCTGCCCGCTTGGGCCTCGACCAAGTAGTCACCGGCCATGGGCACGGTGATTTTGTAAGTACCGTCTGCGCTCTTTTGGCGCGTTTTGGTCTTGGGGACGAACATGGTCAGATCGGTGCCACGCATGGGCTGACGCAGGTTGATGGAGAAATTGAGGACGGGTTGACCCTTGTCGTCGAACACTTGGCCGGTGACGGTGGGCAGGGAAGCGAGTTGAATCGTCACGCCCATTTCACCAGCGTTGATGCGCGGTTTCGTAGCCGTCTTGTAGCCTTTGGCTGAGGCCCGCAAGGTGTAGTTACCACCGGGTACATCCTCGAACATATAGTTTCCTTCCGCATCCGTAACGACCTTCGTTTGGGTGCGAGAGGCGCGGTTCGTCATGGAGAACGCTTCCACTCGCGCTCCCTTGATGCCGTTGCCTTCCATGTCAACAACCATGCCGCCCAGCAGTTGAGCTGCATGCATTTCCACGTTGCGCTCCACGTCGTCTTGACCCGAGATGTTCATGTTGGGGATGGTGACTTGGCCGTACCCGTCTGCCGCAACGGTCAGCACGTGCGTGTCTTTGGAGCAGTGGGAGAACTCGTACGTTCCATCGACGCCGCTAACGGTCTCGAGCTTGGTGGGGGATGCGTCGCGCGCGCCAGCGCCCAAGGCGCTGGGGGTCAAAGTGACTTTGGCACCTACGACCAAATTGCCCTGGGTGTCTTGCACGATGCCAAAGACTTTGGACCCGTTGCCCATGACCAATTCCTGTTCGATCACGGCACCGGCGGTGGCGTCCAGAAGACTGCGCTCCACGGAGGCATAGCTAGGATGGGTCGCAATCAAAGTGTACATGTCGAAGGACTCGACGTCCTCGAAGCGGAACTCGCCATCCTTGTTGGTCTCGGCGGAGCGGTCGGTAGCACGATCAATATCAGACGAGCCGCTGAAGAACATGGCAGCTCCACCATAGCGCGTCAGGGTGACCTTCGCGTCTGCGATGGCGCGTCCTTCGCTGTTCATCACGCGTCCCAGAATTTCACCCGGTTGACCTTCGCCCTTGGTGGTGATGGTCGTGCTGCCCTCGTTGACTTCAGTGGGTACGGAAGTTGTGCGTTGGGTGGTTTGATCGATGCCGGTCAGGTTCGTGGCTCCCGTATCGGGTTCCTGCTCGTCGACCACATTCACTTGATCTTTAGGGCCAAGGCCGCTGGGGTCTTCCTCCGTGGAATTGGACGGGCTCAGGAAAATGCCAGCTCCGACTAGAATTAGGATGACGAGGAGAGCAATGAAAGCGCGCATGACGTTCTGGGGTGCGGGTGGGGGGGTGCTGGGCAGTTAGCTAGAACTCCGGGGGCTGAAAGCCCCAGGAAACGTTCTGACGAGCATGGGGGGAACACTCTTCCCCCCAGGGTAGATTTTTATGCTGACCTGCTCATCCCCGGGAACCCACATTGGGGCACGGGGCGGAGAGTGGGACGTTCAGGAGCCAGCAGGGGCTGCTTTAGCCTTCTCCGCGGAGCTGGAAGCATCCAATGAACTCGGCAGAAATGACTCGGAAGGTGAGAGAGAACCGAGGAAATAGCAGAATAGCATCAGCTCGAAGTCCATTTTGCGGTTGATCGTCCACTTGGAACCACGGGGCAGCAGGGGTTGTCGAATGGTGGCGACTTCGCCGGTCTTGCTGGCGATCACACGCCAACCACGACCGAAACCGGCCTTGGGCACGATGCGATAGGGTCGCACACCGGACCACACATCGATACGTCTTTGGATGAGGCGCGGACGCAGGGAGGAACCCAGCCATTCGCGAGTGTCCGTCCAGAGTGAGAATTGACCACGCTGCAAGCCAGGGTCACGCCGAATGACGAGCTTCTCACCTTTTTCAGGCAGATATTCGCCACCCATGATCATGCCGCACCAGTTGCGGTGGACACTCAGAATCCCGAGGGTTTGGCCCTCTTCATTCGAGATGGTGTGGCGGGGAGCCCACCAGCCTGCGAGGCGGGTGGTGAAGTTTTGCGTCTTAGGGGCCATGGTTAGCGGTTGGGTCCGGGGGTGAACTTCGTAGCATACCCGGTCAGGAGCGCCGGGGGGCTAGTTTTCGGGCTAGTGCGAGTGGTGTCCCAGCAGGAGTTGGCAGGCACGCACGATAGCGGGCCCCGCCCTGTCCAGGATTTCGGAATTCGACTCGAAAGGTAAGGAAATGCGCAGGCTACAGGCGGCTTCCTCGGCGGAGCATGCCATCGCGAGCAGAACCTCGGAGGGGGCGTGGTGGGTGGCATCGCATGCGGACCCCGCGGAAGCCAGAAGACCCTCGGCTTCGAGCAAGGGCAGCAGGAACTGCGAAGGGCAGCCAGGCAGGTACATTTGGGTCGTATTGGGCACGCGCGGGCTGTTGGCGCCATGAACTCGGGATCCAGGTAGCGCTTCGAGAATGTGGGCTTCCAGTTGGTTCCGGAGCTCGGCAAGGGCTTGCAAGCCGGGTCCATTTTGGACCTGGGCGAGGGCCCGTTCCGCGGCGCTTCCCATGCCCACGATGCCGGCCACGTTTTCGGTGCCGCCGCGCAACCCGCGCTCTTGCCCGCCGCCGGCGAGCCATGGGGAACTTTGTGGCACTTCGCGCAGGAACAGTGCGCCAATTCCCTTGGGAGCGCCGAATTTGTGGCCTGAGATCGAAAGCCAATCGGCACCCAGTGAGATCGCATCCAGGGCCATTTTGCCCGGGGCTTGCACCGCGTCCACATGCCAGCGAGCTCCCGCCGCGTGGATGCGATTCGCCCAACCTTGCAGGTCCTGGATGACTCCGGTTTCGTTGTTGGCCAAAATCGTGGAGACCAGGGCGGGGCGCTCTGTTTCAAGCAGACGATCCAGCGTGTCTTCCGCGATCTGTCCAGCGCAATCCACCGCAAGGATGTGGGTCCGAAACCCGCGCTCGCTCCACATTTTGGCAGCGCCCTTGGTGGCGCTGTGTTCGACAGCAGAGATCGCCACAGACCCCGAATGGCCCTGGGTTGAAAGGGCGCAGTGGAATGCGGCGTGGATGCTTTCCGTGCCGCCCGAGGTGAAAGCGATTTGCCTGGGCTGTTCGGCTCCCACCAGGAGGCCAACCTTGCGGCGCGCGATTTCAATCGCCTCGCGCACGGCCAAGGAGGGACCGTAATCACTGGATGGATTGAAGTGCTGCTGCTCCAGGAAAGGCAGCATGGCCTGCAACACGCCCGGAGCCAGGGGGGCGGTGGCATTGTGGTCCAAGTAGAGCGGAGCGGCCATGGACACGCGGGGTCGGGATCCGTTCCTACTGGAACAGGGCTGCGAGCAGGGTCGGCAAGCTATCGCCAGTGAGCGTGCAAGGCTCGCAGAAGTTGTTTGCCGAGATCGGTTGCTTGTCACAACCTTGGCACTGGGCCAGCTTGGTGCGCGCGGTCTGAATTTCCTTGCGCTGAAGCTCAAGGAAACGCATACGCTCCGAAATGAGCTCTTCCTGTTGGCCGAGAACGTTGTCGATGCGGTTGCGCCAGGGGGCGGTGGCGGCATCCTTTTCCACGCGCGGCGGCACGATTAGATCGCGGATCTGGTCAAGCTGTAGCCCCAGATTTTGCAGGTTCTGGATCAGGTGCACCCGGTGTGAATCCGTGGGGCGGTAGTAACGGAATCCTCCGTTGGAGCGCGAGGCGGGCTCGAGCAGACTCAGCTCCTCGTAGTAGCGAAGAGTCCGCAGATTCGTACCCGACAGGCGAGCGAAATCACCAATCTTGATTAGTTCGGAGCTCATAGGTAAATAGTGGGGGTGCTTGCAGAGA
>JBLFXY010000276.1:0-4595 GCA_047611645.1 Glaciecola sp. | reverse complement strand
TTGTGGGGGGGGGGCGGGGCCGCCCCCCCACCAACAAAACCAACCAACCAACTCCGCGCACAAAAATACCGAGCCAATAAAAAAAAGAGGGCAGGCACGGTTTCCCGTACCTGCCCTCTACGTGTGATTTTAGAGAAAGAGCTAGTTGCCCGGGTTGAGCAGATAAACCTCAGAGGCTTGCTGCATTTCGCGAACTTCCATGTGCAGTTCAACCTGGGCCCGGCCCTCATAGTCGGATTCAACGTCATCGCTGCTCAAGAGCTCAAGTTCGGCTTCCTGCTGCGAGCGGATACCATCCAGGCGCCCACTAATCTGATCCAAGCTGTGCGCTTTGAAGTTACCAGCTTTCTCAAGCAGGCCCTGACGTTGGCGCAGCATTTCGAGCAGGCGTTCGTTGCGGCGGATAGAATCGACTTGACGGTTCAGTTGCTCGAGTTGACCGTGGTACTGAGTACGCTCCGTTTCAAGCTCGGTGAGCAGGAGCTGGAAGCGCTCAATTTCCTTGTTCAGATAGCTCAGATCGCGGGCTGCATCTTCAGCCCGGTTGGAATGCATATGAACCAGGTCTTGAATGCGAGCGACTTGTGCACGGCTCTTATTCGTGACGCTTGCCACGGGGAAGCCAGCCACGAGGACCAGGTTGCCGTTGCCGCTTTGAGCGCTGGCAGTGGTGCCGAAGCCGCCTAGATCTTCCTGGGCCATGGCGACCACGCGGTCCGAGACGGCGCGTTCCCATTGCAGGCGCTTGGCCTCGACCTGGAGTTCGCCCAGGTCCTTTTGCACCGCGCGGATACGAACGGGATACTCGGCTTCCAGGCGCTGCAACTCAGCGCGCAGGGCGACCGGGTTGTCCATCAGGCTGTCGAGCTTGGATTGCACGCTCTCATGGACTTGATGGATGACCGCTTGGGTCGAGTTGGGGCCGATCAGGAAGGTCGAGGCGATACCGATTCCGGCCAGGATTGCGACTCCCCAGAAGGTGGTTTTGAAGAGTCCTTTGACGAATGAAAACATGATTGCTGTCCTTTTCTTGGGGTGTTGCTTGCTGTGGTTAGGGGCTTCGTTAGGTGGCCCTCTACAAGGGTTATTGGGAAACGGGGTGGGGCGATTGCAGGTCTCAAGAAAAAAAATTTGCAAGCGAAGGAAAAGGGGTCTTGGCGTAGGATCAGGGCCCATGCACCCCACCAGCACCCATTTTATTCGACGCTTGCGAGAGCGGGATTCCGCGGCTTGGTTTGAATTGTGGGAGAACTTTGGACCGATTCTTCGGTCCCAATTGCAACGCTGGGGAGGGGGACGAATCGGCTGGGAAACGGCCCAGGACCTATCGCAGGAGACCATGGCTGCCCTGGCCCTAGCCATCGACAAGCACGACGCCAGCAAGGGCGCGCGCTTCTCGACCTGGCTGCTGACGATCGCGCGCTACACCCTGGGCGATGAGATCGACAAGCGCATGGCCCAAAAGCGCGGTGAAGGGGTCAAACCAGTGGCTTTGGAACATGCTGCTGGGGCCTCAGATCCGGGCGTACGTCCGGATTTGGCCTACGAACAATCCATTTTTGATGCCAAAATTCAGGCTGCATTGCGGGCCGTAGAGCGCGAAGTGGGCATGAACGATTTCGAGGTCTTTCGGCAGCGCGTATTAGAAGGCCTGTCGGGACTCGAGGTGGCCGAAAGTTTGGGTATGAGTCCTTCGGGCGTCTCCCGGTGCCTGGGGAAAGTGCGCGAGATCCTGCGCAAACATCTGATTACGGTCTTTGAGCGCTATTCCTTTACGGTAGAGGAAGGCGACGAACTGCAGGTCAGCGGATTGTCCTTGGTGGTGGGTGCGAGCGATTCTACGGGTTTCGACCAGGCGCTTTCCGACATCTACGCCCGGTTGAGCCAGCGCGTTTAGGAACCCGTTTCCAGGCAGCGGCTCCTCTGAAAATGGTTGAATGGCAATGCACGGCGCAAGCTCTAGCCATAAATCGGGGAAATGCGCGAATGGGCCGCAATGCGCCGCGCAGGAATCCCAATAAGAGGGCGAACCCACCCTTTGCATCCTTTTAGGGATGGTTGAGCCGCACGGTGTGCAGCGCGGCCGAATCTGCCCTATTCTATGGATGCCCAGTCCGACTAATCGCTGGAGCCTATTGTGACCTTGCAAAATTACCTTCCCCCGGCTGAACCGGTCCAAATGACGACGATTTACGGCGCGGGCTCAAGTGGCCGTGGCCAAGTGAGCATCCCGGAGGCCAAAGCGTTGGATCTCGATGGAGTGATTCTGAGCCAGGGCGGCGTGTACATTGGGCCCCAGCAGAAACCTGTGAAAACCTACACAACCTACGGTGACGGTGACGGTGTCGGACCCTCCTGGCAGGCTAACTTCCAGGACGCTGGCCAAATCGCGTTGGTGATTCTCATGGTGTGGGTGGGCATTCGTTTTCTCGTCGCACTGATGAAGGGCGTGAAAGTCGCGTTTCGATTCCTGGGCCGCGTCATTACTTTTCCCTTCCGCGTGATCGGGTATGTCTTCCGCTTGATCGGTATGGCCTTCGCGGCCGTGGCGAGTCTCTTCGGGATGGGGCGGCCCGTGGCGCGTAAGGTGACCGAAACCGCCGGCGCCGCGTACACCAAAGCCGCCGAAGGCTGGAACAACCAAGAAGCCAATGGTTGGCCCGCGCTAAAGAAGGCGCGTGGTTTCATGGCATGCGAGAGGAAACAATTCGCGGGCATGATGGGGACGGCCCGTGCGAAGTGTAAGACGACAAAGGATCAGTTCGAAGCGCAGAAGGGACATCTGAAGGAACAGAAACAGCTCCTCAAAAAAATGGGTCGTCGCGGATATCTCAGTGCTGTGATCGCCGGTGGCGGCTCGCCCGCGAAGGAAGCGGCTGACGATGTTGCGGGATTCACCACTTCGGGTGGCAAGGTCAAACCCCACACTTTCCCCGGCTACCGAGTCATCCGGGAAATGCCGCGCGGCGGTAGTGGAGCGCACCTGTTCTTGGCGCAACCCAAGCGTGATCACAAGCGCGAGCTCGCCGAGCGCAACATTGAGTTGCCCAGTCAGGTCGTGATCAAGTCCTTCTCCCTGCAGAGTGGCGCCCATATGACCGGTATTCTGCGCGAGGGTCGCGCCCTCGACGCGGCCAAGCAATTGGGTCAAGTGTTGGAGCACAGCTCGGGCGACGATGGCATGTACTACGTGATGCCGTTCGTTCCCGGGGATACCCTGGATTTGTACATTTCGAAGCTGCACAAGCTCGCCAACGGCAGTTTTCCTTCACCCGAAGAACTGAAAGCGGAGCTCACCAGCAAGCAGTTGGACCAGGTCCTAGGTCTGAGTTTGGATTTGATTACCGAGTTGGAGCGCTTCCACGATCATGGCCTTTGGCACAAGGACATCAAGCCGGGCAACCTGATCGTGAACCAGGATCGTTTGCACATCGTGGACCTGGGGCTGTTGACGCCTTTGGCCTCCGCGTTGACGCTGACGACCCATGGAACCGAATACTTCCGCGACCCGGAGATGGTGCGTTTGGCCATGAGCGGCGCGCAGGTGCGCGATGTGGACGCGGTCAAATTCGACCTGTACAGCGCGGGCGCGGTGTTGTTCTCCATGCTGGAGGGCACCTTCCCGACCCATGGCAACCTGTCCCGCTTGCAGCGGCCTTGTCCTCCGGCCTTGGCTTGGGTGGTGCGGCGTGCCATGTCCGAGCACGACTCGCGCTATCCCTCGGCGAAGATTATGCGCAGGGACTTGGCCTTCTTGTGTCAGGCGAAGAACCTCGGCAAGGTGAAGCCGGTGGATTTACCCTCTTGGAATCAGCAGCCCGCTCAACAGGCTGCTCAGCCGAAGGCTATGGCTGCCTTGCATCCCTCGCCCGATAAAGAATCCGAAAAGCCCACAGCCCAACCCAAGCGTCGTTCCTGGAGCGCGGTCATCCCCAAGAAGGCCGCGGCAGTCGCCCTTGTATCCATCGTCTTGCTGGCCGCTGTGATAGAGAATGAAAATTTAGAAGCGCGCAGGCTAGCTTCTAATGGGGTGGCTGCGGCCTCTAGCAACCTCAACCAGGCTTGGGGTGGAGCGCCCCAAGCTCTCTCTGCGAGAATGGCGGAGTCCAGTGCGCGACTGCACACTTATTCGACCTTCCCTAGTGGGGTTTCCACATCGCAAAGGGCCGAAACCATCGACTTGTTTGTGAAGGAGCTTCAGGAATTCTTGCCCGCAGACCAGCTCAAGGCCGTCTACATTCACGGCGCCACGCTCAATGGGGCGACCGAAGCTCTGTATGGCCAATTGGAATCGCGAATCGGTAAGGACGGCGTGAAGGTACTCAAGCAGGATGATGGAGCTTCCTTGGAGTTGTCGGCGCGCGCCGCATCCCTGCTCGATGCTATGCCCGCGAGCGAGTACCCCTCAGGTGAGGACAGCAGGCAATTCTTCGAGCTGCAGGGAGAGGTGCAAGCCATCGCTCGCTTTGTTGAGACCCCCAGGGGGCTCCTGGCCCATTGGGTCGTGGAGAATGCTGCAACAGAGGAGTAGGCCGCGGCTCCAAGTCATCGCTTCCCGTTGAGATCGAGCCGGCCCGGATTCCCCGAAGGGGAAT
>JBLFXY010000275.1:0-4626 GCA_047611645.1 Glaciecola sp. | reverse complement strand
GCCCAGTGCAGTTGAGACTGCACTGGGCGCGCTTTTTATTCGCCAAGGCAACCCCGCTGGGCGGCCTTGGAAGGGACACAAGTCCTAGAACATCACGGTCAGGCCCGTGGAGAAGTTCGAGGTGCCGACGCCGGCGGGGGTGTCGCGGAACCAGAGCTGGAAGTGGTAGGTGTCGCCAGCCATGATCGGAAGCGGGACGCTATCCGGAATGTCGCTGGGAACGTCGTAGCCGGTGCCAGAGGTTGCGGTGCCGGGCAGGTTCTGAAGCTGACCACTGGCGTCGAAGACACCGATGGAGTTGGCGGAGCCACCAGCCACGTTGTAGCGGTAGAACGCACCAGCCAGGCAAAGGGAGCCGTTGCTGATCGCAATGCCCGGATCAGCAAAGCCGGTTCCTACCAGGAAGTAACCGACTTCCATGTCGGGACCGCCGTTGGCCTCGATGTGCAGTCCGGAACCGACTCCGGTGCCCATGTAGCCTTCGAGGTATACGTCGTCACCGGTGGAGGACGTGGAAGCGGGGTCGCAAAAGCTCGAGCCGGTTTCGATGACGTTGGCGGAGCCGGGGGTGTCACCGTAGCCAATTCCGAAGGAACCGATGACCCAAACGCCACCGTACAGGGAAACGTGGGCAGGAACAAAGGATCCATCGGGACCGACCTGATTCGCGCTGTAAACGAGTTCGCCGCTGGCGAGGTTTTCGACCAGGGACACGCTGTCCACGATACTGGTCCAGGGGGTGAAGTCGAAAATGCCGTCATCATCGGCATCAAAGTCGTCCGCGTTGGTGCCCGTGAAATCCGTGACCAACATGTGGGTCACGTTGTCGCTGTTCTCGAAGGCAAGGCCAGCAATCAGGTCGGGGGTCGCGATGGTCATGGAGCTTTCTCCGACAAGGAAAAACCCGTTGGCACCAATGCTGGATCCTGTCAGGTCGACGAATCCGGGGGTGCCGTCGAGGCCGCCACCCAGGCCACCGGCCGAGCTATCACCCACGACGATGTAGAACATTCCATCCAACGAAGTGCCGGCGGGGCCGGCGAGCTCGAAGAACTCATCGTTGTCGCTGCTAGGCTGATCGATGCGAATTTCGTTGATGGTGACCTGAGCGCTCGCGGAGGCGGCCAAGGCCATCCCCAAGGAGAAAGGGAGGATGAGGTTTTTCATGGAGTATGAGCTCGAAAGCTATAGTTGAAGGCTAGGCCGAAGGCAGGGTGTATCAGCCCGGAGAGATATAAATCCTAGGCATAGTGCCCCCATAGCCGAATAATGGGCCGGTAAAAAAAACCACCGATCTGGAAAGGGTCCATTCTAGCTCCCAGCTTGTGCGCTCCTGCGCCCCCATTGCCCCAATCTGAGACTGGTGGGCTCGTCGGTCACGGCCAAGCAACGTCTATCAAAGGGCCAACAACCGACACCTTGCGGGGTCTATTTACGTTGGATTGCGGGAGCGAACTCCAGAAACACCAGGGCCCGCGGACTCCGGTTGTCCCATTTGTCAAACAGTGTCTCCCCCGTGTCACTCAACCCCACCTGCACGCCGTCACTCAGGCGAACCACGTATACGCCAAACGATTTCGTTTTGGGTTGGAATAAAACAAAAAGAAGGGACCGTTAGTTACCCAACTAGACACATGCCCATGAACGCAAGCCCCTAAACAGAATGCCGCCGTCCTCACCGGAAGCGCAGCTTTCTCAATGGACTCGGGAGATCCAGAGCTACCCACTTGAAACCTCGCTTGGCGTAGAGCATTAGGCCCCGAGTCGCATGCATTGTACGGGCGCACCTCTTAGGTATCGCCTATCAGCTTGGCCGCGCCATGGGGTGGTGCGCTTGTCGGCGTAGCGGGCCCACAGTTCATGGCTCGAATAGGGCCGCTTGTCGAAGACTGTCGAGTCCGTTTGGCAGCGAGCGTCGTCAGCCATGAGCCAGCGCACTCCCCTTCCCCATGGCCTCCAAACAAGAACACTTGGAAGCCGAGTGCAGCTCGGACCTCCAAGCGCATGTGACGTGACAAAGACCACCCCGCGCCAGGGCGGCCCGAGAGCCCCCTGCGCGGCGAGTCCATCGACTAGCCCTTAGACCCCTCCGAAGCTCCGCGTTTGGAGTTCCACCAAAGCAGGCTGCCGAGGACTCCTATGCCGATGAGGGCCGCAATCGTTTGCATGACTGCAGGGATTGCGGTCTTGCCTTCGGCGCCGGCGCTCGAGAACAGCGCGAGAGCATTCAGGTCGAAGCCGCCCAAGATCATAGTTCCTAAAATTAGTTCCAAAGCTGCGGCTCCGGTGATCAAGCCTGCGGCAGCCAGAATGGACTCGCCGCGTTGCTTGCCCGTTCCACGCTCGCCGAACCAGCGGAAAGTCGCCCCGATCAGGATTCCAATGCCGAGGAACGGGGGCAGATAAATGCCAACCGCCAGGGCCATGGACGGCAGCTGAACCCCGCGCTTGCCTGCAAAAATGTCGAGCAGCACGGCACCCACTCCAATGGCCACGCCTACGATGATCGGAGACCAGGGCAGTTCGCTCTCGAGCAATAATCCGGTAATCAGGGTCGCAAACATTTTACCCTGGGGCGCACCCAGGTCGTCGGAACCCAGGGTGTAAGCGTTATGGGCCACGTACAAGACGATGGGCACCACAATGGCACCTGCGATCAAACCCATGAGCTGGGCCTTGAAACCATCCTGAACACGCACCTTGCAATACTGCATGGTCTTGTAGTCCTGGCTCGAATCGTTCGCGGCGCAAACCGCCACGCAAGCGCCCACGAGCAGGGGCGTGAGAATCATCACGTCTTTAATCTCGGTGCGGCCCGTGGCCAGGGCCACCAAACACAGCACTAAGGTTGTGACAAAGATCGTGCCAGAAACCGGGGAGGCCGAGCTACCGATTTGCAGGGAGAGGATTGCACCCAAAGTCACCATTAGGCCGCACATAACCACGATGGCGGCGGACATGGACAAACCGAAAGTGCTGATACCGCCCTCGCGCCAGGTGAGCCAACCCAACAGCATGGCAACGCCCACGATGACGCTGATGATCAAGCCGCGGCGCACGCCCGGATCCACTTCGAGCAGGGGGTCATCTTGCTCCCCCGCCGCGATTTTCTTCACGCCGAGGAACCGGAACAGGGAATAGGCCACAGCCACCGTCATCGCGCCGCCGCCGACCCAGCGCATGGAGTTGGCGGGATAGGCCGCGAGCATTTCCGCATTGGCCGGATCGATGCTCGCGAGCATCACATCGCCGATGGTGCGCAGCAGGCTTCCGCCGAAGACCAGCAAAGCCGTGGCCAAGGTAAGCAGGCCGCCGATACCCATGTACATAGGGTTAAAGGGTAAATCGACCGAAAACTCCCGGTCACCGAGCTTGTCTTTCCAAAGGATCACGTGCTCTTTCGCCACTCCAATGCGCACGATGAGCGGCGCCAAAAAACTCAGGAACAACCCCAGGTACAAGGACTGGGCGAGCCTGGGTTTGTTGCCCGAGTCCGCCACGGCGGCTTCGATCATGGCCTCACAGGCGCGGGCCTCCGGCGCGGGCAGCGTGGGATCCGTAAGGAATTTCTTGGTCGCCAAACCCACGAAGCCGTAACCGATGAGCGCGCCCGCCAAACTCACATAAATCAGGGTAGCCACATCCACCTGGGGCACGGGCAGCCCTTTGTCCGCGTGCAGAATTTGAATCAACGGCGCCGTGAAAATCACGCCCGAAGTCACCGCCATACCCGCAGAACCCGCGACCTGAGCAATGTTCAAGAAGCGAGTCCCGCCCGCGCCCGCGGAAGCCTTCGCAAACGCCCCCCAGGCCAATAGAATCACCAAAGGACTCACCCCGGGCGTGATACCAGCTTTCAGACCGGCGATCACAAGCGTGCCCGAGAGCACGGTGGTCACGATCACACCAAAAATGAGGGGGAAGCGATCTTTCATAGGTATCCAGGAGGAGGAAGCTGGGCCGGGGCCCCACATGCTAACCGCCAATCCAGAATTTCGTATCCAGAGTCGACCACCCAGCTACGCATATGTGACGAAAAAGTTCCGCCATTGCTTATAAGGGAAAATGGCCATGCGACGCCCAACGCGCGCCTTGTCGGCCCAAGCCTATTCCTTTGCCAAGTGATCGTGGATCACGCGGGCCAGCTCGGGGCTGACGCCTTCGACTGTAGCGAGTTCTTCGACACTGGCTTGGCCGACGCCTTTCGCGGATCCGAAATGCACTAGCAGGACCTTGCGGCGTTTGGCGCCCACGCCGGGGATGGAGTCGAGGCGACTCTTGATGCGGCCACGTTCCTTGCGGTGGTAGGTGATGGCGAAGCGGTGGGCTTCGTCGCGGATGCGCTCTAGCAGGTGGCGCGAAGCCGAGTGGCGTGCGAGTTCGATGGGCTGCTTGGCGCCGGGCAGGAATACGCGTTCTTCGGTGGCGGGCATGGCCTTGCCTTGCACGGTACGGGCCGGGCGCGCCTTGGCCAGGCCGATCATTTGCACGCCCCAGGCAGCGGCTTCGCTGCGCGCTTCCAGGGCTTTGTCCAGCTGGGCTTGCCCCCCATCGATCACAACCAGGTCGGGTAGGTCGCCTTCCTTTACACCGCGCTTAAGGCTGCGCAACACGACCTCGTACATG
>JBLFXY010000274.1:0-4673 GCA_047611645.1 Glaciecola sp. | reverse complement strand
GGCAAGCGCAGCAAACTGCCCATGGAGCCGCGCAGCGCACGGGGATTCCAAGGGCTCACTCCGCCCTGCAATTGAATCAACGCCGAAGCTCCCGCCGCTTCCGCAGAACGCGCTAGCGCGCCCAGATTGCCCGGATCGGAAACCCCTGCCACCACCAAAACTAACGGCGCGCCGGCTGCTTTCAGGTCGCCCAATCCGCGCGCGGAAGGAATCGGAGCCAAAGCCATCACGGGCGGGGGATTCTTCACGGACCCCAAGCGCGCGTATACCTTGGGCGCTACAGGCCGAACCCGGTCCCCCATGGAGAGCCACGCTTCCACCTCATCCAAGCGATCCGCCCGCACGAGGATTTCCGTGGGCAAGACTCCTGCCGAGATCGCATCTGCAATCAAACGTCGCCCCTCTAGCAGGATCTCCCCTTCACCCGATCCCCCCGCTAGCGCGCGCACACGCTGCAGGAGCGCATTGGAAAGGCTGCGAATCGGCTCAGGGAGGCTTTGCATGCTCGATTTATAACATTGCATGCCGCCGCATGCCTCCGATCCCTTGGCCAAATTGGAACCACAGGCCCTGGCAATCCATACGGCTCCAATTCGGCTAGAATGGAGCCATGAAAGTCATAGCAGACATTTGCGTTGTGCCGTTCACCGGGCAAGTCAGCGTACGGAACCAGGTGGCCAAGGCCCATGGGATTCTGGTGGCCACCGGGCTGCCCACGATGCTGCATGGCTACGGCACCAATATCGAGGGCGACTACGATGTGGTCATGGCCGCTCTCAAACGCATTCACGAGGAGTTGCACGCGGATGGAGCGACGCGCATCTCAACCACCATTCGACTGGGATCGAGAACCGACAAGTCGCAAACGGTTCAAGACAAGATCGATGCGGTGGAAGGGTTGCTCTAGCGCCGCCTGGAGACCCCGGCCGTGCTAACGGACCGCATCTCCGGGTCCGATAGGCCCCTCCAGTCTTAAAGTGAGGATTTGCGAGGCTTCGTTTGGGTTCGGGATAGCCTTGGGCCGGGTATTCCTTAGCATCTGGGCAGCGCGCCAGCGCACGACCCTATGCTGAACATCTCCACAAGCTCCCAACACGAAATCCCCTCCCATGTCCGCTGAACCAGAAGAGGTTGCAAGCGAGGGTGCGAAGCGCAAGAACCGGATCGGGCGCGTGTTGCGAGTGGACGCCAAAGTGGTGCATGTGGACGTGGAGGGCAAGACCGTTCAAGCCTCTCCGCGTGGCGCTTTGTTCGAGATCCGTGGAGAGCAGAAAAACCCGATCACCGTGGGTGATTTTGTGGAGGTCGGCTTCGATGGAGATCCGATCCCCGTCGAGAAAGTTCTTCCCCGACGCAACTACTTGGGCCGCGTGGCTTCCGCCCACGATCCCCGGGAGCAGGTCCTGGTTTCGAACGTGGACCAGATGTTCATCATCTCTTCCCTGTCGCGCCCGGGTTTCTCATCCAACCGGACGGACCGCATTCTCGCTGCCTGCACCTGGCATGAGATCCCCGTGGTCTTGGTGCTCAACAAATTGGACCTCGCCAAGGAAGGCGAAGTCGAAGCAATTACAAAGACCTACGAACGAATTCCGATCGAAGTCATCTCATCCTGCGCCGTGGATGGCCGCGGCCTGGACAAGATCGCAGAGCGCATGAAAGATCGCGTTTCCGTGTTCTACGGACCCTCCGGTGCGGGCAAATCGACCCTGCTCAATCACATTCAGCCGGGTCTTAACATCAAAGAGGGTAAGATCAGCAAGTACTGGAAGCAGGGCCGTCACACGACGAGCTACTCCTTCTTGCATCCCCTCAAAATGGGTGGGTATGCCATCGACACCCCCGGTATCCGCGCCTTCCGCCTATTCGACGTGAGCGGCGCCGAACTGCGCGATCTCTTCCCCGACTTCGAAAAGTACCTGGACGACTGCCACTACGTGAACTGCTCCCATGACCACGAGCCCATTTGCGGCGTGGCGGATGCGGTGGAAAGCGGCGCCCTGGCAAGTTCGCGCTATGCGAGCTACTTGGATATGCTCGACGAAGCCCGTCCTGATTTGGCCTACGACCCCGACAACGTGGTCATGGGCGAAACGGAAGCCGAGCCCGAGTCGTAGCAGCGTGCTCTACTCGTTGAAGTCGTAGACGTAGCTCAGGCGTTCCTTGTTGAGGATCACGTAGGGCAGGGTCGTCAGCTTCTTGAGGTGCTCATCGCCGTGGTCCTTGAGCCCGCGCACTTTAGGATTGCGCATGACGAAGAACTTGCGCGTTGCTTTGTCGCTGTTTTCGTAGGCTTTGCCGCGAATGTCTCCAGCCAACTCCATGTTCAACGCGCCCGTGAAGAACAAACGCACGCGTTGCATGTCGATGATTTGATCGCGGGCCATGTCGCGTCGGGCTTCATCGCCAGCCTCATCCAAAAACTCGTGAGCGAGTATGATCTCGTTCAAATTGATTTGAAGCTGCGGGGTCTGAATGCGCTCCCTCGAATTGAGGTCGATCAAGATCACATCCCGGAGGGGCAGGAATAGGCGCTCGTGCTCATCCAACAGTTTTGATAAGCGTGTGTACTTTCCATCCACGTTCCCCTTAATCAGGAATGACGTGGTGAGAAACATGTCGGATCGAAGGCTACTCATGGTGATGGACTCTCGGGTCGGGGCAATTCATATGGCTGCGGAGCGCTCCCACCAGATGTAAAGAGCCGATGACCAGTACCCAGCCGTCCGGTTTGGCTCCTACGGCTGCGGCCGAAAGTGCTTCCAGTGGTTGAATGTGGTCTTGTACTTCGAGGCCAAACCCGCGTGCTTCGTTCGCGAGCTCGACCGCATCGCGGTGCAAGCTGCCCTCTACCGAGGTGCTATGAACCCTATCGACCGCGCCGTAAAGGGCCTTTAGGATCCCTCCAGCATCCTTGTCTTGTCCCAAGGCTAGCACGACCTGCGGCTCTCTCTGAGGCAATCCCATCAGGCCGCATTGCTGCAACACTCCGCTGACGCTGGTGGGGACATGGGCCCCATCTAAGACCACAGGCACGCCTTGGTAGGAACAAATTTCCGCCCTGCCGGGCAAGCTCGCGCCCGCGACTACCTGCGGGGTCAAAAGCGAACCTGATAGCCGTGAGTAGCCTCTCTTTGAGAGCAGATCCAAGCCCTTTGCGGCTAAGGCAAGGTTGCGTTGCGCGTAGCTCCCCTCCGGCGCTACGTTTTCCCAATATATGCCTCCATCGACAGCCACTCGGGCAATGGCACTGCCCGCGTCGGCATCTAGGCCAAGGGACCGATCCAAGGGGACACCCAATGCGAGCACGCTACCCACCTTTAGAATCCCAGCCTTCTCCAGCGCAATTTCCCTACGCGTGGAGCCCAGAATATCCGTGTGCTCAAGCTCGATCGATGGGATCACGCATAGATCACCATGCACCACATTTGTGGAATCTAGGCGGCCACCCAAACCGACTTCGACCACAGCCCAGTCCACTCCAGCTTGGGCAAAACAGAGGAATCCTGTGGCTGTCACCAAATCGAACCAAGTGGCTTCAGCGGCGTCCGTTCCCTCTATTTCGGCTTGATCTCGAACATCGAGAACCTGGCTCAGGGCTTGCGCGAAGGCCTCGTCCGCAATCCAATTTGAGTCGATGCGAATACGCTCGCGCATGTGCTCGACGTGGGGCGAAGCATAGACCCCCACGGAATAGTCGGCCGCCATCAGGCCACCCGCGATCAGCCGTGCCACCGAGCCTTTCCCTTTGGTACCAGCCACGTGAACCGTACGCCATTTCTGGTGAGGATCGCCCAGCCGGCGCATCAAGTCGACCATGGGTGCAAGGTCCACGCGCATCGCTCCCTTGCGCAGGCGTTTCTCCCAATTGATGCGGCCATTTAGGCGCTCTAGACAGGAATCGAGTTGGTTCATGGGTGTGCACACATGTACCCAAATCGACTTCATTGTCCAGATCTGAGTCAGGTAATCGCTGCCAGAGGCCTAAAAATAGGTTACGAGGGCCTTGTGGATCGAATTCCCAACCAAGATTGAAACGAGCCGTGCAGGAGCCGATAACTCTAGTGTCCTCCGACCCACAACCAAGTCCTCTCATGGGTGAATTACACCATCGCGTCAAAGTCTTCCTATTCCGCCGGGAAGGTGTACAGCCCCAATACCTGCAGCTTAAGGCCAAGCACGGGTCCGAGTCCCTCTGGGGTCCTCTGCAAAGCGAACTTGGTTTTGGAGAGAAGCTAGAAGGCGCGATTCGCTATCACGTTCGAAACGACCTGGGCGTCATGGTTCCCGGGCAGGTTCTAGATCTGAAGATCCCGAGCCACTGGAATTTTGGCGATGAGGACGTGGTCGAGTGGAGCTTCGGATATCAGTGCGTTGGGCGACTCGATCAAGAATTGTTGGCGCGCAATTGGTCTGCGTATCGCTGGGAAGGTTTCGCCACGGCCTATCCGACTATGGGGCTGGAGTTCGACCGCCAAGCCATCCTGCGATTGCATTCAGACTTGCTCGCCGCTTAGACCGGATTCGCTCCACACAAACAGCAGCCTTCCGTTGGATCACTCCAGCGGAAGGCTGCTGTTGGTTTGGGCATCACCCGCGACTAGCCGAGAAAGCCCAACTTGGGGATGGATGCTCTTAGGATGCGCTTGGAATCACAATCGAAAAGATCCTCG
>JBLFXY010000273.1:0-4684 GCA_047611645.1 Glaciecola sp. | reverse complement strand
TCCTGAAACCATATGTTACCCATAGCTGCGAATTGATTGGATTGCCCGTGTTCAGACCGATGCTAGTATTCAACGTCTAGTACAGATAGTTGTCCAAGCCCGTGAGGTTCGGGTCGGCAAGGCCCGCTCTCAGCGAGTTGTATTCCACACCGTAGTTCGCCATGCCTTCATCCCTCAGGTGGCAGAAAACGCAGTGGCGCGGGCCCCGTTGGTTGGCGTTACCTTGCCGCGAATCGTGTTAGGCATCATGACCATGCGCGACAGTGCCAGCAAGGCTTCTCGACGATGCGGCGCGCGACCTCTACTCCAAGGGCGATCCCTTGATCCACCGCTGTTTTGGTCAAGGCGTAGCCTGCGATCTCCCCGGCAAGGAAGAGGCCTGGCATTCCGACAGCTTCCCATTCACTGGACAAGACGAGCACGTCATCGCGCTCCGTCAAGGCGCCTAGCGTGACGGTCTTGGCACCCACTGGGCACTCCTTTTCACAGGCGGAGACCCCACCATTCACAACCATGGCTTGGCCGTGCACCAGCTCCAAAACGCCGGGCTCCGGACAGGCGGCGACGTAGGTAGCGCAGCCCAAACAGCGGGTCAGGTCTACCACCGGGTGCTGCAACTAGACCTTGTCGCTACCCAGTCGCTTGTCCCGGTCCAGTTCATCCATAGTGCGTCGCAAAGCCTCTAGCTCACGCCTTCTAGCTATGGAAACTCCTAGGGCTAACCCTAGGACAACAATCAGGGTAACGAGAACATTCCAAACCATGCATCGGGGGACATGGATGACCCCTTTAGGCAAGGGGGAATCCCCGACGGAAATATCGTCAAGAACCGGTATTTCCTCTAGCAGGGCTTCAGCCGTAAATCGGCTTCCTAAGGCGTCTAACCCTACCTTTGCTCGCTTCCTGAGGAACCCTGGGGGTGGGTCTCTTCGATCTGGACACGCACGGGCAGGCCCGAGGCTTCTGAATAGCCCTTGCAGGAATCCAAGCACTTCGCGAAGTCTTCATCGAGGTCGCCCGCGATTTGGATCAAGGATCGCAATTCGGCGTCAATCATGCGCACCGAGGATGAGTTGAAGTCGCGGCTCAGGAATAGGGCCACGTCCTGCAATGAATTATTGAACTCGGTGTAGCGGCTCAAAGGTGTCTCGCTGGAAAGCACGATTCTGTCGTAAGTCATGCGGGTCTCTTCCATGCGCTTGCGGCTCTGAACTCGAATGCGCTGACTGCTGAAGGACTGCAATCCTTCGCTCCAACCCTCGAAGAACGGGGTAGCGTCGGTTTGTAGCTGCGCAACCGAATCCTTAAACGCATCGTGCTGATCGACGGATACCGCGATCGTCTTTTCGAATGCCGCAAAGGCCTCGTGCACTGTGGTTGTCCCCTGGGGAGCTACCAACTCCAACATCGCCGTCACGGAATCTCGGACTGCGACCAGGGACAATTCTCCCTCGACGTGCACGCGATCTACCCGGGACACCAGGCCATCCACCTCTTTCAGCCCCGTGCTGTTTTTGTAGGTGCTTGCGCAAGATGTCGAGACGGCCATGCCAAGGACGAGAAGTCCGGCGGGAACAAGGCTGTTGAGTGATATGTACTTCATACTGGTCTATCGGCTACCTATGGACGCCCCTCGAAGTAAAAGCTCCGAATCAGGCTTGGTCACGGGGTCCGTCGGCCCCCTGCTCGTTTAAACTGAACTGGAATCGCCCAAATGGAGTGCAGCCCGAGCCCAATCGGCCGTGTTGTGACTCATCCTGATCGCCTTCCGGGTCGGCTCTGCTCATGGGACTCCTATCTATTCCGGAACCCGAATACAGGGTATCCTGGGTAAATGACAGCTCCCGACATGAAGGCCCGTTTCCCCTCTGTTCAGCCTCGCCTACTCGCTGGCTTGTTCTCTTTCGTCATCGCAGCGACCGGCTGCCAGTCCGTTTCTAACGAACCCATTGTGGCGCCCCCTTCGGCCGAGCGCCTGCAAGCCCTTGAGCTCTTCGACGGCATCACGGGCCAAGCCCAAACCTGGCAGGAACTCGAAACCCGTGTGGATCAAGCCGACATTGTCGTGATCGGAGAACTCCACGGGCACCCGCTCGGACTTCCGTACGCCGCGTTGGCCTATCAGGGCAGCCTCGATCGCAACCCGGATACCGCGCTCGCCCTGGAGTTCATCTCCCGCGACCGTCAATACGCGGTCGATGCCTATAGCGCTGGATTGATAGATATGGAGGCTCTGCAAAAAGCAATGGGTGGCTCCAGAGGCAGCAACCCCAAACCGCACGCGCCCATGATTGAAGCCTCCCGCAAGGCCCAGCGCCCGATTTATGCGGCCAACGCTCCCCGCCTATACTCCACCACGGCACGCAAGATGGGATATGCAGCCCTCTCCGAACTAAACGCAGAGCAACAACGACTTTTCGACGTTCCCGACCCCTTGCCAAGCGAAGAGTATCGCAATCGGTTCTACGAAATCATGAGCGGCGGCCATAGCGACGCGGGTAACACGGAAAATGAAGCAGCAGAGCCGAAGCCACCCACCAAAACCATGCTGGCGTTCTTTCGCGCCCAAGCACTTTGGGATGGAACCATGTCCAGCACCACTTCGCAGGCCTTCGACGATGGCAACCGCCCTGTGTTTCTCGTGATCGGACAATTCCACTGTGACACCAATGGGGGCACGCTCGAGCTGCTTCGGCGCAAGCAACCAAACGCCAACATCCTCGTGGTTTCGGTGACCGACGAATGGTCGGATACGCTCAGAGAAGAGGACCAGGATCGAGCCGATTTCATCGTCTACGTGGGTCCCTTTCCGGAAGACGGCTGATTGATTACGAAACGCTCAGTTTTTCCAATGGGTCGGGAATCTTGGATTCCTGACCCATTTTCTATTTCGCCTGCGGATGGTTATTCAGCTCCCGAGACCGTCACACGAGACCTGTCGCAGTTTGCATTGAGTATTCGCCAAGACAACTCGGAAATACTCCGTTCAGGTCTCCGTAAGGAGCCCCTGCACCGCCAAATGACGAGCGAAGCGCTCCATCCCATTACCATCACAATGAAACAACCTATCGCAATCACATTCCTTTGCACCTTCCTCTTCGCCTGCCAAGCATCCGACCTGGAAGGGCACCACAACTCCATCCCGATAAAACAAAGCTCACCGGACACGACTATCGAAATCGCTGACGCGGTCGATGGTCCTTCCATTGCGACGGCTATGGTCATTTCCGCTCGCTTCACCGCTGATGGCCCCAATGGTCCCGAACCCTACACCTATGTGGCGGGCACCGTGAGAAGCGCACTGGGTAGTCCCAGCAATAACCATGAGGTCAGGCCCACGCCTAGCCACTGAGATCGGCTAGCGGGTTATTTTGAATTGAAGGCGGCGGGCATTTGCCCGCCGCCTTCTTTCGTTACAAAAGCGAATGCCTCGTGCCCCATCAGCGGCCGGCCTATTCGCGCCGGACGATCACGACGTTGGGAAGCTCCTCCGCGTGATCTTCGCTCGGGAAGTGCTCAACCAATACGGCGCCCGCCAATCGCACGCCTTCCAACAGGCCTTGGCCCAAATGCCCCGTGCGAACATGCTTGAGAATAGCTTGCTGCACTTCCTCCCATTTATCATCCCCGACTCGGGCATAAATGCCCTCATCAGCAAGCACAATAACTCGGTGCTCGAGCAAGCTGACCATGAGCAGGACTCCAGTCCGCCCCTTGGTCTCGCGAAGCTCCAACTTGTGGAACTCCTGAAGGGCCTGCTCCTCCGCCATCTCTTGGGCCCGGCGAGCCGAGATGAACCGGTGGTGTAGATGGGGCAAGATACGGGTCAAACCAAAGCCCAACGCGGCCAGCAGTGCCTGCAACGGGAGCAGGTAGGCCGGTTGACCCCAGGGCAACCAAGCCCAAAGGACGAAAGAGCCGGCGAACAACATGCACACCGCGGCCAACCAATGGGCGGCCGGATGCCTGTCGGAGCGCTCGAGCAAGACGACCATCACTTCGCCGGAGGTCTTCTTTTCGCAGGCCGCGATTTCTTCCCTCACCGATTCCAGTTCATCCTCGGAAACCACACCAACGGCGCGGTATCGGGAGTTGCGTTTCACCGCGATGAGGATCAGTACGAGTAATCCCACGCCGAGAATTGTGGTGGAGCCGAGGCTCAGCCACTGCATGGGACCCCATGCCTCTGCGAACTTCGGAGTGCCGTGGCCGACCACCTGCCAGTCTTGAACGTCGTTGAGCATTGCGAGGAAATTCATAATTACCAACCTCCTGAAGCGCCGCCGCCAGAGAAGCCTCCGCCGCCACCAAAGCCGCCGAAGCCGCCTCCTCCACCGCCGCCGCCGCGACCACCACCCATGCTACCTAAGATGAGCAAGGGCAACATGCCCCCGCCCCCTCTACGCATCATCAGGACGATGAACAGCAGCACAAAAATACCAGAGAGCGGACTTCCGGATTTACCCCTACCTTTGATGGCTCCGTATTCCCCGCCTGCCACCTGATGCATGGCTACAACACCCGCTTCGATGCCCTTGTCCGTATTTCCGCTGCGAAAGTGCGGAGCGATAACGTCGCGAATGATTCGACCGCAACGGGAGTCGGTCAGTTCGCCCTCGAGTCCTCGGCCCACCTCGATGCGAAGCTTACGATCCTTATAGGCGACGACCAACAGCGCACCGTT
>JBLFXY010000272.1:0-4758 GCA_047611645.1 Glaciecola sp. | reverse complement strand
CGGAACCGAGCGGGCCGCCGAGTCCAAGTTTAAAGGGCAGCAGCATCTTCTGCAGGGCTCCGCCGCCCATACCCAGGACAAGGCCGATGCGGATGCAAGTGGTGCGCACGTCGTGCTCCTGCGCGGCTTGGGCGGCCGATTCCCATTGGGTGCAAACCTGGCCCACGAAGTCGGTGGACGGTGTGGCTTGCTCGTCGAGCCACACGTCCTGGCGATCGCCATAGATGCCGATGGCGGAGGCGTTGACCAGCACGCGCGGGCGGGGGGAGGCCTCGGCAAAGCCATTCACGATGCGCTCCGTCGATTCGATGCGGCTGGCCAGAATTCGTTGGCGCTGGGCTTGATTCCAACGCTTGCCGATCAGCGGTTCGCCAGCAAGGTTGATGACCGCGTCGTAATCGGAGAGGTCGGGCAGCCAAGCCACGGCCAGGCAACCTTTGGGCAAACCCTGCACAGACCCGGGATTGCGAGACACGACGCTGACCTGATCCCCACGCTCGGTTAGAGCCTGGGCCAAATGACGGCCAATGAAGCCAGTTCCGCCGGTGAGTAGTATTTGCATTTGGTGCTCTAGATCCTAGCTGGGAATGCTGTCGGTCCCGTTGCTTTCGTCGCAGGGGCGGGTGCCCGTGGTCCGCTCGGTGAGGAGGGACTGGAATGCGGCGGCGGCGTCTTGGGGCGCGATTTTCAATGTAGCCTCACCGACGGTAAGTTCGAGGCGGCAACGCCCGCTTTCTGCGATTCCCCGCACTCCGCCGAAAAGCCACAAGCCGGTTTCTTTTGCGACCCGGTCTCGTGCGATCTGCGCCTCTTCAGGACCCAAATCAAGCACCAAGTGTAGCATGGAAGTTTGCGGAGGATCCGGCAGCAGGGTCACGCCTTCGATGGGGGACAGCGCCGCAGCTAGTTCGAGCGTATGCCGGCGGTATTCGCTGAAACGGCCCAATTTTTCGTCGAGGCGGCTGGCTGCTGAGGCCACGTTGGGAAGCAGACTGAATAGATTGCCTCCCATGCGTCGTTGCCAGGTCCGGCTCTGGTCGATGAAGGCTTCGCTGCCCATCAGCATGGCGCCTGCCAGCGCTCCGATGTCCTTGTAGAACGAGACGTAGACGGAGTCGAAGAGCGCGGCGATTTGCGCATAGCTTTTGCCGTAAGCCGCCTGGGCTTGCCAAACTCGCGCTCCATCCAGGTGCAGGTGCATGCCACGTTCACGAGCGTTGGAACACAACTCCACCAACTGATCCCAGCTGGGTAAACGCCCCCCGTTTTCCCGGGTGGGCAGTTCCATGAGCAATGCGTGCAAGGGCTCGGTGACGGCGTTTAGGTGTTCCGCTAACATTGCGGAATCAAAGGGCCCAACCAAGGTCGCGCGCAAACCGAAGAGCTGGCTGTAGCTGCGTTGCTCGTGCAACTCGAGATGACAACTTGGGTGCATGCCGAAATGGCCCTGTGCTCCGCAGGCGATGCGCATGGCGATTCCCTGGGCCATGGTTCCGCTCGGCATGAAGCGGGCGGCTTCAAGTCCGAACAGCTTAGCGAGCTTCTTTTCGAAGGACTCGATGAACTCGCCGGCGCCGTAGACGTCCTGCTCTATTCGATTGTCCTGACACCACTGCGCCACCCGGGTTAATTCGGCCACCGCATCGGGAAAGCCGTGGCCAGGTAACTCTTGGCTTGCATTCATGAGAGCCTTGCGCCGTTTTTTGAGATCTGCGTCCATTTGGAAAACTGGTTAGTGGGGGATTAGGAGAACCCGGAATCAAACTACTTCATCGGAGCTAGATGCACAGCCGTGTCCGTGTGCTGGTGGAAAGAAGTGACCTTGCCGTCCAGCAGTTTCCACACGTGGGCAAAGGGGGCGGTGAAGGATTTGCCGGTGGCTATGTAGGTGCCGGAGTATTGGCCTAGCCCCACAACGGTATCGCCTTCGCAAACGAAATCCGCGGGAACGGCGCTGAAGGACTCCCATTCGGCACCTAGCTTCATGAACACGTTCTCAAGGATTGCGTTCGGTCCGACCGAAATGCCGCCATAGGGGCCGCCTTGCGCTTCGGTCCAATGCACGTCGGGAGTCAAGCCGCCGAGCACTGTGGCCACGTTCCCAGTAGCGAATGCGGTATACAGGTTCTGAATGATCTCTTTGTTGCGACTCATGGGTTGTTGGGGGTAAGGCTTGGTTTGGCGGCGCGCTTCCATGGACTTCAGGTTGCGGGGCCAGTCCTTTTCAGGAGTTGGGAGAAAGCGCGACCGAGGAGGCGCTGCGAATGAGCTTAGTGCAGGCGCGAATTCCACACCAGGCGGGAGAGCCTTACATCTGATTGGCTTTGATTGCGGGCCATTCGGGTATGTAGGGTCCCTATTGATTCGCTTGCATCTTTTTCCAGTCGTCTGTCAAGAGCCCCGCGTAGCCCCAGTCCTCCTCTTCGATCTCTTGGATGACGATGTGGATATGCTCAGGCCGTTTGCCAAGCTCACGGACCAGGGATTCGGTCATGTTGCGGACGATATTGGCTTTTTGCGAACGGGTGGCACCTTTGGTGATCTGAACGTTGATGTAAGGCATGAAGTTTCAAGTGGAGGGGAGCTGCGAGTATAGCGGCTGAATGCAATTGAATGGGGTGCGTGCCTGGAGCCACAAGGGCCTTGTGCTTGGGTAGCTGGAGATTGGGGCGGCTACCGGTCTCCCAATCGGATATTGTGCGAGCATGAGCACAAGCAAAGTAGCGATGATCACCGCAGGTGGTAGTGGAATGGGTGCTGACGCAGCCCGTAAGTTGGCGGCGGATGGATTCCAAGTGGCGATCTTGTCATCTTCTGGAAAGGGAGAAGCTTTGGCCGCTGAGTTGGGAGGTGTCGGCTACACAGGCTCCAACCAATCCAACGAGGATCTAAAATCCTTGGTGGACCTCACCATGGACAAGTGGGGACGCATCGACGTTTTACTTAACAGCGCCGGGCATGGTCCCCGCGGTCCGGTACTGGACCTGACCGATGAGGATTGGCACAAAGGCCTGGATGTGTACTTCCTCAACGTGGTGCGAGCGACGCGTTTGGTGGCTCCCATAATGGTCGCACAGAACTCAGGCACGATCATCAACATCTCAACCTTTGCGGCCTTCGAACCCGATCCCGTGTTCCCCACATCGGGCGTTTTTCGCGCGGGGTTGGCCGCATACACCAAGTTGTTTTCGGACCAATACGCAGCGGACAATGTGCGCATGAACAACGTGCTTCCAGGGTTCATCGATAGCCTGCCGGAGAAACAAGAATTCCGCGATCGTATTCCCATGCAACGCTATGGCCGCTCGAGTGAAATCGCCGACGTCATCGCTTTCCTTGCATCCGAAGGCGCGGGTTACATCACCGGTCAAAACCTGCGCGTGGATGGCGGAATCACGCGTTCGGTATAGTCCAGTACGTGAACCCAGGCCGAACCCTTCTACACCAATGAAAATACACTCCATTCGTTTCCCAATCGGGTTCCTGTCCTTTGCGTTGATGTGGACCGTGGGAGTCGCCCAGGAAATTGAGAGCCAGGAAGTGTTGCGCGAAGACTTTCGTGAGGTGGCTGAGCACATTCCCGCTGACGCCGAGGACCTGACCTGTGACTTCCTCGGCTTCCAGCGACTGGGTCCGGGCCAAGATCAGATCAAACTTTCTTACCACCCGAATGTGCCGAATGATCCGCACTATCTTTGGAATGGATTGTGCACGGGCCCGGTCCTGCTGGCATTTCCGTTCGCGCAGGCCCTTGATTTAACCGACGAAGGAGCTTTTTTGTCCCTGCGCACCAAGAACGTGGGAGGTGCCAATCTGCACCTCGCAGTGTTATGCGGGGATCGTTGGTACGTTCAGGGGAGCGCGATTCCCCAGAACGTGGATTGGGCCAGGAACGAAGTCGCGCTCCATAAGGCCGCTTGGTTTGAGTTGGATAAGGAGACCGTTCAATTCGGTGACCCCGCTGAAATTCCTGACTGGAAAGCGATCCAGGGCCTTGGGTTTGCCGCTTCGGAAAAAGGGGGTGGCAGTCAAAGCTGTTTCCGGTTGGACTGGTTCGCTTTGCACGCGAAGAGCGCCGAGAGTGTCGCGGGCAAACTTTATGCGGTCACCCAAAAGGACAAGGTTCGGCCGTACTTTGAAGGGATGGCACCGTTTATACGGAGCGCATTGGTGGAGGACGAAGGCCCACGCAAGAACCGGATTCGCCGTGGCGTGATGGTGAGAATCGGGCCCCGACTGTGGGCTTGCTTCGATCCGGACCTGCTACGCTGGGCGCTGATGTGGCGGGTACCGGCCTTGGGGGCGGATCCGATTACGCTGGACAGCATGGCGGCCACGTCTTATCCCGACGGATCAGCGAAGGCCGATCAAGCTCCGCGTCCGGTGGGTGAATCGGTGGTTTGGAGCCTTGAGTTACCGGGTATCAACGTGGGCTTGGAGCCTGGCCCCGACCTCCGAAAAGGCCATCTGTCCGATGGTGTCACGCCCGTTGGACCCATGCCTTTGAACAAGGCGCGCTTCACGGGCATTGCATTGGAGTCTGCAGGAGCCGTAGTCGAATTCACCGTGGCGCAAACTAAGTTCCGCGATCGCATGTATGGCGAGGGCCATGCCAGCGTGGTTCGGGAGCTGCGCGTGGGGGCTAGCCGGCGCACGTTTTCCCTACGCATTTCACCGGCGTTGGGCGAGATTGACGGAGATACGATTCGCTTGGAGGATGTGGCATTTCCCCAGGTGGAATTCCTTGGCACGGGTATT
>JBLFXY010000271.1:0-4765 GCA_047611645.1 Glaciecola sp. | reverse complement strand
TCGCGCAAAGTGCGAACCCACCCCGCTTTCATTTAAGTTCGCTGCCCGGCCTTCTAGGACGGCGGGAACAAAATCAGCAGGAAAAGCGCGATGTGTACAACCAAAAGCGTGCTGTACAGGGTCGTAAAGAAGCGCTTCTGGGTCTTGTGCCGCAGGATCGACATGGCGGCTAGGCTGGCCGGTGCAGCGCCGAGGAAGGCCATTATATGCAGTGTGCGCTCGGGCACCCGCCAGCCATCCTTGCGTGCCTGGTGCTTGTCAAAAAACCAGATAGCAAACGCCGCAAGATTGGCTCCAAACGCCCAAGCGAACAGCCTGGACCCGGGCAGCATCAGTCGCCAAACAAACATGCCGACCAGGGCCAGCAGGACAAAGGCGATCAGGAAATAGCGGTTGGGATGGCTCTTGATGGACACCCCAGGATCATACCGAGTTTTCCGCAGAGAGGAATTGGTCAATGTCCTTTGTGGATCGGTTCGGGGGCGTACCTCTTTGGTCCACGAGACCGTCCTAAACGCTAATAGTCGATGCCGTTTAGATTGATGGTTAGGAGGAACAGGTCTGAGTCAATGCGGACCCCGCATTGCACGTTCTTCCCGTCCTTGGTGAAGCGCGGGGCAAAAACTTCGTCGAAACGTTGGCTGGTCCATTTGCCGATGATTAGTTGCCAAGACTCTTCGTTGCGACCGCGGCAGGCCAGGATTTGACCGTCGGGGCTGTAGATTGGGTCGGTAATGCGGTCGAAGTAGGGGCTAATCAGGCTGCCTGAAACAAAGGCGCTTTTTTCGCCCATAGCCACTTTTGCGGTCAGGGGCGCTGGGGTTGTTCGAATGCTGATCGTGTATAGATCGTCATAGGCCGGTTGTGTGACGTTGTCGATGATCAAGCGCGCGTACCCTTCGCCGGATTCTTTGATGATCAAGCGATTCTCGTCGTCGAACTGAACGAATTCAATACTGGCATCCTTGGGCGTGTAGCTTGGCCCGCCCACTTCGACCACACATTCCGTGCCGTCTTCGAAGTCTGCGCGGTAATAGGCGCGAAAGCCATCTCGGCTGACTTCGATACCGTGGCGCACCATGCAGCTCGGCTGGGGCTCGCCATCGACCATGACGTGTGTAGTTTGTTGGGTGGCTCCTGGAGTTCCATCCGGGCCCTGCGGCTGTTGGTCAGCCGAAATCCCTATGTACACAACCCGCCCGTCCGCTAGGACGACAGGTTTTTGTAGCTCTTGGAATGCCGGGCCGATCTTGTTGCCGGTGACCACATGCCAGGACTCTCCATCCCGCGCCATGTAGGTAGGGATGGGATACTCCTGCGTTGATATGACGGACTTGATCTCATCGAACCAACCAGGCACCACCTGGCCAATGATAATGCCATGTTTATCGTTGTTGCGAACCTGTGCAAACGGAGTCTTGCCGTCCGACATGAATCCGACGTCTTCGATTTCGTCAAACGGGCCTAGGGAGGACCACCCCTTGGTCAAGAACTTCTTGTCCTGCGCATTGATGCTCACATAGGCGAAGGTGCCATTTGTGCCGCCAGCGATGTCATAGATTTTCTTGCAGGCGGAAGACTCTTTGCCGTCGACCACGAGGTACATCACATCATCCTTTGTGCCAACGAAAGCTGACGTGGTACCAGACCTATCGAATGTGATGAAGTCCACATACTTGTAGCCAGAGCTGGTGGAACCGTTGTGGTAGACGGCCTTCTTGCCATCTTCCAGCTGGACCACATAGGCGATGTTGGAACCGTCTGGATTGAACACGGGATCCTTCACATAGGCAAAGGGCGGACCCACCTCTTGATTGAAGATCACGTTGTACGTGCCCCCGCTGTATGCGGGGCCATAGAGGATGCTGGCGAGCGATCCATCCTTGGGGTCCAGGTTGCTCATCGCTTCGAAGTGCTGGGTGGGTTGGCCCCCGATACTCACAACATAAGCGAAGTTGCTTCCATCGGCGCTAAACACCGGGTTGCGAGCCCAATGATGCACGCCGACTTTCTCGCCCTCCACGATGACAGTAGTGGTATTACGATCTCCGTAGCGGTAGGTGACGGCTCGCTTGCCGGGAATCGCCGCAGGCTGAGAGGCCCACTGGCTGGGTTCACTTGTCGTACCCCGGTCATGTACGACCCACTTACCTTCATGCTTGGCGCGCACAGCTAACGGGTGGTAATCGTGGCTCGTGACGGGTGGGTAGATGCTCGGGCGATAGCTTTTATCCGAGTGGCTTAGGAGCCAATTGCCGTCGCCCAGTGTCCATTCGATCCCGGAGGAGGCGCCGTGGAAAGGGGCGGCGAAGATGTCGGAGTTGTCGAGAAAGCTCACGCCTCCGAGGGGGTACTCTGCAATCTCGTGTTTCGCGCCGTTGACCACCAAAAATTTCTGGCCTTCGAGTTGGGCGGTGTAAACCACCACGTTTCCAGTGGGGCTGACGTTGGGATAGCGTACTTGATCGAAGATGGGGTGTTCGATTCCGTTGACTATGACCAACTGCTTCTTACCACGTTCTACGCTACAGGCCACGGTCGGACCATTTTTAGCCATTACGACTTTGGCGACTTTGTCCCCGGGGTTAAGGGTGCTAATAATATCGAGCGTGATCAGCGGAGAACTTTCGCCGTCATCGGAGGATCCGAGCAGAACGTCATCCAGCGTGCCCAAGATCATGTCGGGTCCAGCGGAGCTCAGCTCGAAGGTCCGATCGCTTGTTTGTTTGTAAGCGAAGGGCTGGCCCCAGCCATCGTTGAGCATGACCTCATTGGTGAGCGGAATACCGAGTTCGCCGCCGGACAGGAGAATTTGTAGCCCCTCAACCGTGGTGGGATAGCGTTCCAATCCGAACATGAAAAACTCGAGGGCAGATTCCAAGCCAAGGAGTTGTTGTTGGGTTTGCTGGACGGGGTCGTGCTCGATTTCCATTTCCAGCATTTCCAGCGCTGCAGGTTCGAACTCCGCAAACACGCTGCGGAGCAGGACCATGCCCTCATCGTGAGACCCATCCGTTCCGAGCTTCATCATGAGCTCATCAAGACGATCTTCGAGCTTCTCGAACAATTCCCGATTGCCGTCTTGCTCCGATTCGAGCATGCGTTTGCCCACCTGCGCGAGCTCTTGCCTGTGCTCTTGTGTGGAATCCTGCTTCGCTTCCTGGGGTACCGTCGGCATGGCGGCGGCAGGCATTAGGGACACAATGGGCAGGGTGAGCAGTAGGGCGGCCGAGATAGGAAGCTTCATCTTCGAATCGTCGGCCAACAAGGTGGTTGGCTAAACCGCCTTCTAGGGCTCTTCCCGAAATCCCGCCGAGAGTTGCGATTTGGGGAGGGGATTCTGCCAGAGGCGGCCGTGATCTGGCCAGGGAGGGGGCAGCGATGATTGCGGATCGTCTGGTCTTTCTGGGCCTAGGGGCCTTTGGAGCGGGCCGGAGGGTGGAGGGCAAAAAGATCGTGGAGCGGGGCACGTCTGGGAGGCCCCGGGGAATATATTGGCTGGCGAAAACGGGCTACAAAGGCTCGATCCACCCCTCTAGCTAGAACAAAACAAAATGGCTGCTCCTGTCCGTAGAGCTCTGCTCAGCGTTTCCGACAAATCCGGTTTGGTGCCCTTCGCCCAAGGCTTGCGCGAAATGGGGGTGCAACTGCTCTCCACGGGGGGCACGTTCGCAAAGCTCTCCGAAGCCGGCATCGAGGTGACCGAAGTTTCAGAGCACACCGGCTTTCCGGAGATGATGGATGGGCGTGTGAAAACGCTGCATCCGACGATCCATGGGGGCATCCTGGCCCGCCGCGATCTCGACACCCACGTGCAAGCCATGGAGCAGCACGGCATTGGCGCGATTGACCTGGTGGTGGTGAACCTCTATCCCTTCGAAGCCACCGTGGCCAAGGCGGGCGTGACTTGGGCCGAAGCCGTCGAGCAAATCGATATCGGCGGACCTTCCATGGTGCGCTCTGCTGCCAAGAACCACGCTTCGGTGGGCATCGTGACCGATCCGGCTGATTACGAGCGTGTCCTGGCGGAGATGAAGGCTGCCGAAGGCGCCTTGAGCGATCCGCTGCGTCACCGGCTGGCACTCAAGGCCTTTGCCCTGACCGCGAACTACGACGCCAACATTTCCCGCTGGCTGCGCGAAAACTGCGAGCACAGCGAAGAGGATCCGTTCCCCGAGCACTTTTCCATGTCCGGCAAACGGGTTTCGGAGCTGCGCTACGGCGAAAACCCGCACCAGACGGCCGCATTCTACACGACCGCCGATACGGGTGAAGCCAGTGTGGGCACCGCTGAAATCCTGAACGGCAAGGCGCTTTCGTACAACAACCTGGTGGACATCGACGCCGCCTTGGCCCTAGCCAAGGAATTCGCCGAGCCCTTTGTTTGCGTGATCAAGCACACCAACCCCTGTGGTGCTGCTATTGGAAACAGCATGTTGGAGGCCATGGAGGCCGCATGGTCCGGTGACCCTGTCTCCGCCTTCGGCTCCGTAATCGCCATGACGCGTCCCCTCAACATGGAGATCGCTAAGTTCCTCGTGGACGGCAAGCGCTTTGTGGAGGCCATCATTGCTCCGTCCTTCGATGCGGACGCCTTCGAGCTGCTCACCACCGGGCCCAAATGGGGCAAGAACGTTCGCCTGCTTGCGTGTGGCGCTTTCGGACCCGGCAACCGCGTGCAAGCAGACGTGGAGGTCAAGAAGCTCATCGGCGGATTCCTGCTGCAAGACCGTGACCTGGAATCCGAGCAAGCCGGTGATATGAA
>JBLFXY010000270.1:0-4786 GCA_047611645.1 Glaciecola sp. | reverse complement strand
TAGCACATCGGGTGACACTTCGGGTGACACTTCGGGTGACACTTCGGGTGACACTTCGGGTGACACTTCGGGTAAGGCTTCGGGTAAGGCTTCGGGTGACACTTCGGGTGACACTTCGGGTAAGGCTTCGGGTAAGGCTTCGGGTGAGGCTTCGGGTGAGGCTTCGGGTGAGGCTTCGGGTGAGGCTTCAATAGAAGGCTTGCTAGTGTTGGAATCGGTCATCTTACATCCTCCAGCCAAGAGGGTAGCCACGAGCAACCACACACACGCCTCTAGATTCTTTTGCATGGGGCCAGTCTAGCGGCTTTTTGTGAAACCGAAAGTCTAGGTCCGTTGGGGGAGCCTTGCGCTATTTTTGATGCTCGCCCATCGACCTGAACTTCCCGGATCCAGCAGAACTCCAATTCGTGACCGGCGTGCCCCAGTATTCGATCTTGCCCGATCCACTCACCTTGCCGTCCAGTTTTTTGTCTACCCAGACCTGAGCCTTGCCCGACCCCGAGATGCGAATGCTGGCCTCTTGGGTCTGCAGGTCCTTGAGGCTCATGCTACCCGATCCGCTGATGCCCACATCCAAGGTGTTCGCAGTCCCTTCGCTGACTTCGACGCTTCCCGAGCCACTGATTTTGATGGTGACCGTATCGGCCTGCAAGGAGCCGAGTCGCAGATCACCCGAGCCACTCACTTTGTACGCGACAGCTTTGCCCTGCAGATCTCCGATTCGAACTCGCCCGGAGCCGCTGGTCTTGATTGTAAAATTGTCGGCGCGCAGAACAGGGCATTGCAGGCGGAGGGAGCCGGAGAGGGCGATGGCATCAAGATCGGTGACCACGACCCGATAGATGATGCGGTTGGAGGGCTTCAGGTTGGCGCCCACCGGGCCCAGAGAGAGCTTTGAGTTTTCCACCTCAGATTCGATGTACTCGAGCAGGTTGTCATCGCACTCGATCAGAACCTGGGCCACAGCCCCCTGGGACAGCAGCATCTCGCCACTGCCATGCACCGCGATCGAGTTGAACTGGGGGACCTGACGCTCTTGAATCAGGATCGTGCCAGAGCCTTCGATGCCCGTGATGGAGCAGGCGGAGAGGGCGAGGGCAAAAGTCGGGAGCAGGAGGGTAGCTTTCATGGTGTGCGGGTTGGGGGCCGCTTACTCTACGAAGACATGGCAAATCATTTGGCCGAAAGGCAATTTTGAAGGGCCTATCCCCCAAGGATCGCGCCATATGGCCGGTGATCGGTTTGCGCGAAGCCCATTGTGAGCTTGGCACAGGCGATGGAAGCAGTACCCTGGCGAGTGCCATGAACTTAGACTCTATTTCTACGAGCTGCCCGTGCGGGCTGCCGACGACCCAGGAAGCTTGCTGTGGGCGCTACATCACAGGTTTTGAAGCCGCGCCGACGCCTGAAGCGTTGATGCGGTCGCGCTATACGGCCTTTGCGATGGGGACTAAGGCGGGGGTTGGGTATCTGCTAGCCACGCATCATCCCGAATTTCGACCGCCTAATTTGGAGCGAGATTTGGGGGCAACCATGGGGGACACCCACTGGACATCCTTGCAGATTAGGAGCTCCAGCTCGGACGGGGATGTGGGAGTGGTGGAATTCGTGGCGGGATATCGCGATGACGGCCAGGTCGGTGAGATGCGTGAAAGGTCCCAGTTTTTGCGGGAAAAGGGCCTCTGGCTCTACACAACGGGCTCTTAGGCGTCCGTTAAGGCCGTCCGGGCCGCTTTCAAACCGCTTTCAAAACGCTGTTACGCCGGCGTTACCAAACAAAGCAGGCACCTGCCGTACTTTGGGTAGACCCGATCGGGAATCCAAAGGAGACAGAGCATGTATGCAAACAATTGGCGTGGACGGACAAAAACGATGGCTTGGCGCACTTTAGTGGGGGCGGGAGCTCTACTTGGGGCACTGGCGGTGCCGGCGAGCGCGCAAAGTGGCCTTCCCAGCTGGCAAAACGTCTCCCACGTGATCGTGCCGCAAGCCCGGGCTTACGCCATGTTCCGTGAACGCGGCCAGGTTTCGATCACGTCTATTGAGGCCAAGGTTTCCATTCGTGAGCGCACGGCGAGGACCACGCTCGACATCTACCTTGCCAATAGCGGGCGCAATCAAGCCGAGGCCGTTTTGCTTTTGCCCGTTCCGGAGGGCGCGGTCGTCGCGGAGTTTCTCTTTGATGGCAGTGCCCTGGAACCCACAGCGCGCCTGCTACCCGCCGCTGCCGCCCGTGCGACTTATGACGATATCGTGCGGCGCATGAAGGACCCGGCCCTGCTCGAATTCGCTGGCTACAACCTGGTTCGATCGAGCGTGTTTCCTGTTCCTGCGGGTGGCAAGCAGCACTTGCGCTTGAGTTACGATCACATCCTCACGGTCGATGGCGATCGGGTGGATTACTTACTGCCGCGCAGTGAGGTGCTCACGCACACGGTTCCGTGGAAAATCCAAGTGGAGATCGATGAGGAGCGCCCGATTTCTGTGGTGTATTCGCCGAGTCATGAACTGGAGCGTTCGCGGACCGGTGGCAAGCTTCGTTTGCGCAGCAGCGGCAAGCTGGAGCCGGGGGCGTTCCACCTTTCTTATCTGCTTGAGGGCGCGGGCATCAGCGCCTCCTTTTTGGGCTACCCGGACCCCGCCGCAGGCGGTGGCTATTTCATGCTGATGGCAGGGCTGCCCGTGGATCGCAAGGATCCCCGTTCGCGCACTCCACGCGAGGTGACCTTGGTCCTGGATCGCTCCGGAAGCATGGCGGGCGAAAAATTGGATCAAACCTTGGCCGCAGCGAGCCAAGTCATTGAGTCCCTCGACCCCGACGAGACTTTCAACATCATCGACTATGCGAGTCAGGTCGATATGTTTGCATCGAGTCCGGTGCCGAAGACCCGTAAGAACGTCCTGGCTGCCCGCCAATACATGGCCAACATTCGACCCACCGGCGGAACGAATATTCACGATGCATTGCTGGCTAGCTTGCGTCAGAAAGTCACTCCCGGGCACCTTCCCATCGTCTTGTTCTTGACCGATGGACTGCCCACGGTCGGACTCACCAGCGAAATTGAAATTCGCGACATGGTCAAGGCCGCGAACACCGCACATCAACGCATTTTCACCATCGGCGTGGGCAAGGATGTGAACGTTCCTTTGCTGGATCGCATTTCAGATGAGTCACGTGCACTTGGCACCTATGTGCTGCCGGGTGAAGATGTAGAAACCAAGGTAGCCGGCGTCTTCAAGCGTTTGAGCGGACCCCTACTGAGCCAAATCGAGCTAGAGGTCTTTGATGAAAGTGGCCAATTGACCACCCGGGCCCTGCGCGAGATGTTTCCCAGCCCCTTGCCCGACCTGTTCGAAGGCGATCCGCTGGTCCTGCTCGGGCAGTACAGGGGAGTGGGCAAGTTGCGCTTCCGCATGACCGGCGTGTCGTTTGGAAAGCGCCGTTCTTTCGAAGTGCAATTCGACCTGGCCCATGCGAGCGTCAGCAATTCGTTTGTTCCGCGGCTCTGGGCTGGTCGGAAGATCGCGTACCTGGTGGATGAAATCCGCCAGGCGGGGGCGCGCGCAGGTGGACTCGATCTCTCGAAAATCGACGTCTTTGCGGATCCGCGCTTCAAGGAACTGGCAGAAGAGATTCTGCGCCTGTCCACGCGCTTTGGCATCCTCAGCGAGTACACCTCATTCCTGGCTACCGAAGGCACACGCCTCGATGATTGGGCACTGTTGACCCAGAACTGCCGTCAGGAATTGAACGATCGCGCCGTGCAAAAACGCTTTGGCGAGAGCGCGGTCAACCAGGGTAAGAATTTCAACCGGCGCAAGGCGCAAACGGTTGTGGACTACTCGAACACCTTCTGGAACGAAGACAGCAAACAGGTCTCGTTCAGCGGGGTGCAACAGGTGTGCGACCGCGCCTTCTATCACCGAGGCGGCCAATGGGTGGATTCCAACCTGGTCGGGAGCGGTGACAAAATCAAGCCGGAGACGACTGTGATCTTCGGTAGCGATGACCATGCAGAAATTCTGCGAGTCCTGGTGAGCCAGGGTCGACAGGGACTGCTTTCACTTCAAGGGGACATCCTTCTTCAATTCGAAGGTAAGAGCGTCCTCGTCCAAAACACAAACCACTAAAACCAACACCCAACCAATACCATGAAACCTCTACAAACCATGTCGTACTCGATCGTTGGCGCGCTCTCTTTGGCCCTTATTCCAGGAATCACAGGGTGTCGCAGTCAAGACCGTGAGGCCAGCCCTGCACCGGAAACTACGACCGGGATGGAAACGTCTACCATCGCTCAAGAAGTGAACAATGCGGTTCAGATTGCTGATTCGAATACCCCGCAGCAGACCGGCGGAGCGCTACAAGCGACCGACGTCAATCGATTTGCTGGTGGAGTCGAAACGAATATCGTTGTGGCCATCGTGCCGGAGATCGATCCTGTGGTGGTCATGACAACCACAGCTGTGGGCCCGAGCGTGATCGACCTTGCCATTTGCTTGGATACGAGCGGAAGTATGGACGGACTGATCGATTCGGCAAAGCAAACGCTGTGGTCTATCGTGAATGACATGGCGTTGGTGGAGCCGGCTCCCACACTCCGTGTAGCTTTGCTGACCTTTGGCAATGACGGACATTCGGAAGAGAACGGTTGGGTCTTTGTCGATGCGCCGCTGACCTCCGACTTGGACCTGATCTCCCAGAAACTCTTCGGGCTGTCGACGAACGGAGGCACCGAGTTTGTTGGGCGCGTGGTCGACGCGGCTACCAGTGACCTGGCTTGGA
>JBLFXY010000269.1:0-4812 GCA_047611645.1 Glaciecola sp. | reverse complement strand
TGGTGCTGTTGGTGTCCACTTCCACGATAATGTCCCCCCCACTGCGCAGGTTTGCGTTCTGGGTGAACTTGGCTCGAATCAGGTCGTTTGCCTGAATGAGATTTTCTTCACCGGAAAGAATCCCGGCTCCAACCGACAGGGACTGGCCAGCCTTGACGCTCGCATTTTCAATGGTGCACTCAACGGTAATATCTTCGCCCGCATGCACTCGGAAACCGCTGCGGATTGTTCCGAGGATATGTACGCTGCCATCGACTTCAATATTGCCACAGCTTAGATCGACGTCCTCTTCTACCTCGAATACATTCGTGACATAGAGGTCGCCGGACGGACCTAAGCGGACGACCCCATCAATGTCGGCATAGAGCAAGACCGAGCCTTTTTCCCCTACTTCACTGCGCACATGCACTCCCCGGCTTTGGTCTTCCGTGTTGGGCGCAGGAGGATCGATGGTGAGGCCATCGACACCGGTACCCGGTATGCCATCTGTGCCGGGATACCAGGTTCCCACCAGGTCGCCAGACTTCACACTGTGCACGCACCCGCGTTCTCTGAAGTCCATTCGGCCGGATTCTGTATCAAGGTGGCCACTTGCTAACCTTTGTTCATTAGCCAGGTCAACTCGAGAGGCCGTGCGCGCGATCGGTGCCACGCCATTCGCGATGCAAGTGGGTCCTTCAGGCTCATCCTGCGAAATTGCCGCTTTGAGGGCTTCGACGTCTATTCCAAACACAACCGACTGGGCCGTAAGTTCCTCTTCTATTACAGCTAGCTCCACGGGCTCCTCACAGTCAAGGAATGCCTTTAGGCGGTCGGAACTGATGTGGATTTGAACCAACGGATGGAGCGGAATGAGGTGTTGAGCGTGAGAGTTTAGTTAACTATTCATATATCGGAACCAGGCGGGCGGGAGTTGACCTCACGTTTTAAATTGGGACGGATTTGCCCGTACGGTGCTCGTGGGGGAGGCTACATCCCAACCAAGTGTTCAATAAGTCCCATAAACGGAGCCCATTCTGGCGGTTGGCCTTCCTAGGTTGGAATCTAAGATCCCCCCCAATGGCCCCAATTTACGGCCGTAGAGCATGTGGTCGTGAATTTTGGCACTCCCACGGACCCGACGCTGGAAGCCGTCCGTACCTTCCTTGGCGAGTTTCTCTCGGACCTGATGGTCGTGGACAGGCAGCAATGGTTTGGATCTCAACAACGCAAGCCACGCCTACCAATCGGTGTTTGGTCCAGCAAAGGGGGTTAGGCCCGCCAGCAGCGGACGAATCGAGGAGTTTGCGCGAGGAGGTACCCAGCGGGTATTGGTGAAGATGCTGGGCTTCCTCAGCTATGGCCTGGAAACCCTTGAACCGATTTGGGTGGAACGCCATAACGGCTTCCTGGCCGCGGGTAGTTTAGAGTTCTATTGAGGTTTGCCGGTGGCCGTACATCCGGATTTTGTAAAGTCACTCCTGGCCTTATCCTTGGTTTAGGGCGTTTGGAAGTCATTCGAGGCCAGGAAAGGGGAACCCACACAAACAGCTCAGAGCCTTGTTTTGCGGCCTTTGGCAATACGCCCAGAAAAGGTTGTGCCTCGCGGTACCTCCGGGTCGATACGTTTGGGCCTTACTGGCAGATAAAATGCTGATTCAAGTCAATTCTAGGCCTGAAAACGCAGGGGCCCGATAGCGTGTGACACAGCGGTGACATTGCGCCGCACACGATCCCGTATTTTTATAACCAAGATGAATCGACTCGGTGTAATAGGTCTCTCTTGGAGGCACGCATCCCCCGCTGACTTGGCGGTCTTTGGCCTCCCGGAGGGTGACAGAGCGGGCTGGATGAGGGAACTCGCAGCTGTCGAGGGGCTGCAAGAGGTGCTCTTTCTCAACACCTGCAGCCGAGTGGAAATCTATTTCCGCATGGAGGACGAGGCTGCATACGGTGATTTACGCCGCAGGGTGTTCGAGTGCCTATCGGGGCGCCTGCCGAACCCTGGTGAAGCGGAACGAACCCTGCGGGCTTGGAATGGAGAAGGTGCGGCGGAGCACATGCTAATGGTCGTGACTGGATTGGAATCTGCGCAGGTGGGCGAAACAGAGGTTCTTGGACAGTTTCGCAAGGCCTTGGCACTGTCACAGGATTTAGGCCTGGCCGGCGGGACGCTGGGCCTCATCGCGGAAGAGTCTTTGAAAGTCGCGCGGCGTGTACGCCAACGGACCGGACTCGACGAGGGTAAGACCTCACTGGCGGAAATCGCGCTTCGATTGGTGCGGGATCGATACAAGCAAGAACAGGCCCCTGTGGCCTTGGTTGGTGTTTCTCCCATGACGGAGCGGTGCGCTGAAGGCCTAGCAGCGGACGACATTCCGATCGTATGGGTGAACCGGACCCTGTCCAAAGCGGCTCTTGCCCTCAAAGAAAGCGGAGCCCGGGGTCGGGTCATGGACTTGGATTTATTCGTCGAGCAATGCCCTGTGCTGAGCAGCGTCGTGCTAGCCACAGGCTCGACTGGTTCTGTTTTGAAGGGCGATGCCCTGCAGCGGTTGGTCCTCCAGAATAGCTCTGGGGGCAACATGCTGCCCGTATTGGTCGATCTGGCAGTCCCCCCCGATGTGGATCCAGCCGAGGCTTCATTCGTTGGATTGCAGCGCGTGGGCATGGACGAAATTTTAATCATGGCTCAGGACAGTAGCCGGGCTAAAGAAGAACGCGCCATCGAAGCTCGCGTTGCCATAGATGACGCCCTGGACAAGCTGCGCGATATCTGCGGGGTCGGTGCCATCGGGCGCATGGCGCGCGCGGTGCAAGCGCACTACAGCGAGAAAGCCGCCCAAAGCTTTGCACACCTTTGCAAAAGGGATTTGCGAGGCATAAGCACGGCCCACCAGGATCGTTTGATCCTGTGGACGCAGCAACTCGCCAAGCAAATGGCGCATTTGCCTACAAGTGGCCTGCGGCAGGTCATTCGCGACCAGGGCCAGGAAGCGCTCGATTCGTTTCTGGCCCATGCGCACCCGGATTTGGTACGAAATATCCGAGAGGCCCTCGAGGAGGAAACCTTCTTGCAGGGCACACCGGATTCCAGAACAGGAGGAGACCCAGCATGAAACTACGCCTTGGAACACGCGGATCGGCCCTAGCCACATCCCAAAGCATGCGCATCGTCCGCAGACTTGAGGCCTTGGGCCACGAAATCGAGATCGTCATCATCAAAACCGAAGGCGATAAAGACCAGGTACGCCCGTTTGTGGAATTGGGCCCCGCAGGTTTGTTTGTGCGGTCGCTCGAAATGGCTTTGGTCGAAGATCGCATCGATTTTGCGGTCCACAGTTACAAGGACCTGCCCTCACTTTCGCCTGAGTCCCTGATCGTGGCCTGCATGCCGGAGCGCATGTCCCAGTGCGATAGGTTGCTGATTTCCAAGGAAGCCTATGACGCCGAAGCTCCGGGCTCTTTACCCCTGCGCGAAGGAAGCGTGGTTGGAACGGCGTCTGCTCGGCGCATGGCACTGCTTAACGAGTTGAGACCTGATCTGAAATCGAACTTGTTGCGCGGGAACGTGCCCACCCGGATTCAAAAATTGCGCGACGGGCACTTCGACGCAATTCTGCTCGCTACGGCTGGGTTGGAACGCCTCGACGAAGCGGTCGTAATCGGCGATGCCGTAGCTTTGGATCGCAGTGGTTTGGTCGAGATCGACTTGAACATGGAAGCGTTCGTTCCGGCCCCGTCCCAGGGCGCTTTGGCCTTGCAGGCTCGCATCGACGACACCGCCATCCGTGACGTGCTCATGGCCTTAGACGATGCGAAGGAGCACCGCGCTGTGGCCTGTGAGCGCCGGTTGCTAGCCCTGGTGGACGCGGGTTGTCAGGTCCCGTTCGGCGCCTGGTGTAAAGCCGACGCCCATAGCGATCACCTGACCATGGTGGCCTTCCTCGAACGCGACGGTGTGCGCAGACGCGCCCGCGTACAAGGAAACGACATTGAGGCCTTGGCTCAAGAAAGCCTGGCCATCTTGCTTTCGGGAGAGCTGTCCAAGTGAACCAGTTAGAGGGAAAACGAGTGTGGCTGACACGCTCCGATGAAGGCAACCGTGCCTGGCAAGCCTCTGTGCTCGTCTCGGGCGCTAAGCCTATTTCCCTCGTTTGTCTACGCTTTCAATTCTTGACGCAACATGCCGATAGAGCCCAGTCCCAGCTCTCCGGGGCAGATTGGGTGGTGTTCAGTTCACCGCGCGGGGTGCAGGCTTTTGCGGCCTTGGGCCTTGCGCTGGATCCTGGGCAGCGCATCGCATGCGTGGGGCAAGCGACGGCGGAGGCCTGCTCTATAATGCCCAAGCAACCCGAGCTGATTGCCGAGGACGCTTGCGCAGCTGGCATGGCGGAGGAGCTCCTTTCCATGGAGGGCTGGCAGAGCGCAGCACTCATCGGCGCCGAAGATTCGCGCACTGAGCTGGGAGACTTGCTGCGCGCCGCCGGAAAAGGGGTTGGCTCTTGCCCCGTGTATACCACGATCCCCGTAACCGATGGACTTGAGCAAGTGACCTTCGAGCCCGGCGACGCGGTATTCCTAGCCAGCCCGTCGGCGTTGCGGGCCCTGCAGGGTCGCTGCGAACTATCCCCTAATGCCGTGCTCATAAGCATCGGCCCGTCTACAAGTGAAGCCATCCGCGCCGCCGGCTTGACCGTGGCCGCGGAATCCTCAACCAGAACCGTACAAGGCATGTTGGCCGCTTTGGCCCAAATCAACCAACCAGCACCATGAACAGTCAAAACGAAAACTACATGCCCCAGCGGCCACGTCGACTGCGCGTTAGCCAAC
>JBLFXY010000268.1:0-4834 GCA_047611645.1 Glaciecola sp. | reverse complement strand
CTTGTTTTCATCCTCGGCCCCTCCGGATTTCAACGCTACTCCACGCTCTCTCTGGGCATCCACTTCGAGGTCATGGCGCTCGGGTTGCCGCTGCTCGACGAAGGTTTGAGGCTACTGCGCTTCCGAACCTGGTCGCCGTCGCCCAAGCGACGTTTCCTGGTGGGGCTGGCCGCGGGCTTCGCTCTTTTCTTCAGCTACCAAACCGCACTCATCCTGGCATGGCTCGGACTCTGGGTACTGGTCCTGCGTTGGCGTTGGCTATTTTCCAAAGCGGTCTGGATGCTGCTCTTGGGTGCGCTCGTCGGACTCAGCCCCATGCTCTACATGGCTTGGCACGTGGGCGGCGATTTGCTCAACGTGCACGGGGACGGATTGATGGAAGTGCAATCCAACGCGGAGAAATTGCGCGGGTACTTTGACAGTCTGTACGCGGATCTCTCCCCCATGACCCTGGCGGCGCGCGTGCTCTATCCCGTGGCGGCCCTCTTCGGAATCGGCTTCTTGCTGCAAGGCCGTGGCCAGGATCGGCTCTCGGGCCTCTACTTGCTGGGTTACGTGGGACTCTGGCTGACCGTCTGGGCCACGGGTCCGTTTGTGGCGGAAAGCCACGAACACTTCTTTGCTTGGCTGCGTATGGCGCCGATCGCCCTCGTTTTGATGGCGCTGGCCGCCTCTGGCATGGAGCGAGGATTGAGCACCACGAGAATAGGGTTGAGCGCGATCAGTCGCCTGACCATCGCCGCGGTGCTCGCCATGGGGCTCTTCGAAACAGGTGCCATTGTGCAAAAGGGCCAATGGCGCACGCCCTCCGCCAACTGGGCCCAGCTCACCCAATACAAGGGTTACAACTACCGCGGCCACTTCCGCATGCTGTTCGCGCACCTGCCTGATTACAAACCCGCCAGCTTGCAAGCCCTGCTGCACTACAAGGAGCGCGACCCGAACATTCTCTTCGCCGATATAGCTCACTGCTATGCGGCCATGCCAGAGGTGTCCACCGACCCCATGGTCGTACTCGAAGATTTGCGCAGCATCGATCCCGATGGATTGCAAGCCATGGTGCGCGGCATGGGTACGGTGTTCGCCCGCACGCATCCGGGCGACGTGAAGGCCATGCTGAACAGCTTGGATCAATACCCCGTGGAGTGGCGAGGCCCCTTCGCCGAGTCCATCGGCTACTTGGGCACGGGTTGGTTTGCGGACCAAGCCTCGTTCCTGGCGGAAGCGCAGGCTTGCGCGGACACGAAGGAACTGGAGGCCTACAGCCGTGGCATGGGCGCCCGAATCGTGCGCATCCTCGAGCTCTTTCCTTTTGGCCGCGACCTCGTAATGCACCCGGTGCGCGTCAACTTTTACATTCAGACTTTCCCCGCCCCTATGGTGGATTGGATGTTGGCGGGAGCGGAATTAGAACGCGAGCGCAACCGACTTTAGTGCGCAAGGGATCAAAGGGCGGTACCCTGGGTCCATGAGACAACTGCTTCTGCTGACCTTGGGCCTGGCCCTGCTTTCTTCCTGCACCATCGACATCCACACGGGTGACAAACCAGAACCCGCCCAGCGCCAAGCCTGGGCCATCGCCATCCACGCCGGGGCTGGGGTCATTTCTAAGGATTCCCCCCAGGAACAGATTGACGGAAACAGGGAGGGCCTACGCGAAGCCCTAGAGCTCGGGCAACAAATGCTGGCCGCCGGCGCCACCGGTCTCGACACGGTCGAAGCCGTCATCACAGTCCTCGAGAATAACCCGCGTTTCAACGCGGGTAAGGGTGCGGTTTTCACGGCGGAAGGGCGCCACGAACTCGACTCCTCTATCATGGACGGCGCCACCCTCGGGTGCGGCGGCGTGACCGGAGTCACAACGGTCAAGAACCCCATCCAACTGGCCCGTTGCGTGATGGAGAAAACCCGCCACGTGCTATTTGCTGCGCAGGGCGCCGAGGCCTTCGCCGACACCCAACCGCAAATCGAACGCGTAGGTCAGGATTACTTCTCCACAGAGAAGCGCGCCGAGTCCCTGGAATCCTGGCGCAAACGCCAATCCGCCCTCACAACCCCCGAGCAACGTCACGCCATGGCTTCCGAGGAAGAGGCGGCTCGGTGGAAGTCGACCGTGGGCTGCGTGGTGCTGGATGCATCCGGTAACTTGGCCGCAGGGACCTCCACCGGAGGCATGACCGGCAAGCGCTTCGGCCGCATCGGCGACTCGCCCCTGATCGGCGCGGGCACCTATGCCAACAACGACACCTGCGCCGTATCGTGCACCGGCACCGGCGAAGAGTACATCCGCCACAACGTGGCGCGGGACATCGCGGACCGTATGCGCTATGGCAACCGTAGCGCACAAGAAGCCACCAGCGAAGTCGTCTTTGACGTGCTGCAACCCGACGATGGCGGCGTGATCGTGGTAGACAAAAATGGCTCGATCGTGATGCTCTTCAATACGGACGGCATGTTCCGAGGCGCCGCGGATGCCAGCGGACGCTTTGACATTTCGATCTGGGAGTAGTCGCCTGCCCATGCGACGCCAACAAACCCTTGCCCTAAATACATCCATGAAAATCGCCCTCCAAGCCAAACGCACCCTCGCCCTCAGCGCACTTTCCCTAGCGCTGATTCCAAGCTGTGCCAGCCCACAGGAAACCTGGTGGGAAACGGATCCTTACTCACAAGTGCGGCCCTTTGTCCGTCCCGAGGGGACCCTGCTCATCGCGGGTGGAGCCGTGAAAGCCGAAGGTCCCATATTTCCGCGCTTCTTCCTTGAAGCAAACAAGGCCGCCGAGCGCCTTGGGCACGGAGTCACCCGCGTTGAGATCATTCCAACCGCATCGGGCGATCCTGCTGGGTCCCTCAAGCACAACTGGGAGAACTTTGCCAAAGTCGCACCCGCTGCCGAACTGGGCGGACTGCCCCTTGCGGCAGACGATCAGGAATCCGCCTTCGACCCCACGGTCGTAGCTCGTATGGAAGGAGCTAGCGCCCTTTGGTTCACGGGCGGTGATCAAAGCCGAATCATGAAGCTGTTCCGGCGTGGTTCCACTCCCTCTGATCCGGCACCTGAATCAGAGGGTCATGCTCCCCACCCCATCCACTCCGCAGCCTACCGCATGCAAATCGAAGGTGGACTCGTCGGTGGCTCCAGTGCTGGCGCGGCCATCATGAGTGACAACATGATTACCGGCGGCCGGTCGGAGAAAGCCCTGCTCCATGGCCATGGCAAGGACGGCGTTTCCACATCCAAGGGCATGGGCTATTTCCCTTTTGGCATCGTTGATCAACACTTCTTGGCGCGCGGAAGACTGGGAAGGCTGTTGGTCGCGACCGCAGCGCACGGCCATCGCTACGGATTCGGCGTGGAGGAGAACTCGGGCATGATTGTGACGCTAGGGGCGGCTCCGATGATCGAGGTCCTTGGGGCTTCAGGCCTCTGCGTTCTGGATATGGGGCCGAACCACGGCTCGTTGTTGACGGTTGGCGGCGTCCCCGCCTCCCCCGGGTCATTCCCCGACCCCTGGGAGTTCGAAATCAGTCTACTGGGCACGGGGGACCGCTGGGATCCGCTCACGGGCAAGGCCATTGCCCACTCGGACCGGGTGCCGCTCCCATTGCCCGAAACCAGCCCGGTTCCGGAGACGGAGCCTCTCGACCCCTGGGACTCCGGCGCAATCGAAATTGCAATTCGGCGCTTAAGTTTCAATCCCGAAACCCCCCAGGTCCTAAATAGTAAATTGCATCGCGTGGAGCTAATCGCCAGAGCCAACACACGCTTCCTCATCAACTCCTCACAATCAAAGGATCTTTTCGCATCAAACATCCTGATAACGATCTCTAAATCCGAGCCAACGCGCTAATTAACAAGTTCGATAACATTCAATTTTCAATCAGACGAGCATCACGACTTGAGTGCCCGCCAAGCCCACCCGATGGGCCCCGTTGCGAAAATATGGGATTTATGACATATTCAACCGCACGACAGTCGCTGGAGTAAGAGCCCAGCCACACTCGGCCTATTCCACCTCTGCCACACCCCCTTTTAACGCTGCACTCGCATTCCTTTAATGAACGCAGAATCCGCATTTACAGCCAAGCTCGACAGATCCATCTCCAGCGAACGCAGCAAGGGGCGCCCACGGGATGCGCACACCCATCAAGTGATCTTGGAGACCACCCGCCGATTGGCAGCTGAGAAGGACAGCTACAGCGAAATTTCAATCGAGGCGATATCGCGAGGCGCCCATGTGGCCAAGACGACGATTTACCGCTGGTGGAAAACCAAAAACGCCCTTGTGAGTGAGGCCTGCTTCGCTGGGCGTGTGGTCGCCCCTTTTACCGGCTCACTGAGGGAGGACATACGAGATTTGATCTCCCAGGAAGCCGCCATGCACCAGGGCCCTGTAACGCGTGGTGTTCTTGCCGGCTATACCACTGATTTCATCGAACGCTGCTCCAAGGTCGGCGTGGAAGAAGAGGCGCCCAAGAGACTTCTAGAATCAGCTCTCGATGACATCCTGGAAGATGCGCGCCTGCGCGGTGAGGACCTGGACCACCTGGACGCCAGACATGTGACGAATCACATCGAAATGGTTCTCTTCTACCAATGCGTATTCCGCGGACAAGAGTTCACGCCGGATATGGCCAATGAGCTGCTCAATCAAATTCTGCCGGCGGCCTGATCACAATCGACCCCACTTGCGGGTGTGCTCCACTCACTCCACTCACTCCACTCACTCCTTTACTCCTTTACTCCTTTACTCCTTTACTCCTTTACTCATCGCTCACCACTCACCACTCACCACTTACCACTTACCACTTACCACTTACTATCTATTCCTAG
>JBLFXY010000267.1:0-4949 GCA_047611645.1 Glaciecola sp. | reverse complement strand
GGGGGGGTGTTGTGGGGGGGGGGGTCTCCGGGCGGGGGGGGGGGGGGGGCGCCCCCCCCCCCCCCCCCCGCCCCGGTGATTAGCGGGTGATGGACTTGGCGTAGATGGCCAAGCCCATTTCGAGCGCATCCACTTGCCCTTTGGACATGTGCTGCCGGGTCTTGTTGACCATGGTCATGAACCAGGCTTGCTCCTCTGCCGTGGCCGGGCATTCGATGTTTCTGGGACCCTTATCGGTCGGACGGTCTCCGGTGATGAGTTGCTTGCCGTCGGCATCGGTGATGGTGATCCAGGGAATACCACCTTGATCGTCGCCGCGCAGCATTTGCGCTACCTTGGCTCCGTGGGTCTGGCGTTCAATGTCGATCTTGAGCAGGATGTAGTCCTTGGCCAAAGCGCTGGCGACGGCGGGTCGTTTGAGGAACTCCTCAAACTTGAAGCACCTGCCTCACCAGGGTGCACCGAGGTGCACGAGAATGCGTTTGTTGTGCGCTTTGGCCTGCTTGAGTGCGTCACTCCAAAGGACTTCGGCATCCTTAACCGGGACGCGATGTTGTTCGAGCCAGCCCATGTAGTTCTCGCCGGTCATGTCCTGGCCGGAAGTGGTTTGCAGCAGTTTGCCGCTAGCGTCAAGAATGGCCAGGGTGACGCCGTCGCCGATGCCCTGGGCCTTGGCAAGCTTGGGATTGTCAATTTGCGACAGGTGCGTTATCTCATACTCGTTGTAGATCAACTTGCGTAAGCCGGGGGTCGTCTTAGCAAGTTTCTGAATCGGCGCCACATCGGTAGTGGGGCCCCACATGATCAGCAGGCGCTTGTCTTTTTTCTTGGCCTTGGAGGAGATCGTTGCCAGCGCGGGATGCAGTGAATCGGACGCTTTCTCCGCGAGCAGAAGCTTGACCGCGCGCTCCAAATCGCCATTGGCCAAATCGGCCACACGCAGATTGCCCGCGCGATCGATCAGATAGTAATCGGGGAAGCTATCGGCTCCGTAGGTGCGAACCGTGGCACCCGACGAGTCGATGGCCAAGGGATAGGGGATCGCCGACTTCTCGGCCACCCTCGCCATATCCTCTCCGCCTTTCTTTGAATGCACACCGATGATGACCAGACCCTGGTCCGCGTAGCGCTCGCTCATTTCTTTGAGCTTCGGTAGCGCCGAGCGACAGGGGCCTCACCATGTACCCCAGAAGTCGATGACCACAACCTTGCCGCGCAGGGACTTGAGCGTCAGGGGCTTGCCATCGGTGTTCATCCAATCGGTGACCTGCAAGGCGGGCGGAGCTTTGCCCTCCAACGGATCCTTCTGATGCCGATTTTTGTTTTCGCGGATGAAGTCATCGCCCGAAGCCGTGGCGGACACGGCAAGGGCGAGCAGCAAGCCGGCGGTGATCAGTATTCTCATGGGCGCATTCTCCCACGATTGGCCCAGAATCTCAATGGATGCGCTTTCGCCGGGTCGAGCTCAAGGCAAGGGCTTAGAGGAATTGCATGGAGGGTCTCGTACAACGGGCCTCAACAGGTATTTTTGCCCAGTTGATACCTGATTGCGCAGCCAAGTCCGTAGCCAACTCAGCAATCCGGATCTGGGTCCGGCAGCCCATCAGGACGGATTGGAGCGCCAAGGGTCAGTATTGGGGTGGAGCGAGTAAGACCGTGCGGCTCACGTCGCGCAAACACGAACCGAGTGGCAGAATAGGCCCATGTATTTCAAACCGAGGAAGTGGCGTTCGACTTTGCTTTGTGCCGCGCTGATCCTTCCGACATTAACAAGCTGCATTACCACCGCGGTATGGGGTGGGTCGGTGGAGGATGATGGCGATGGCTCGAGTTCATTGAGCTCGAGCGGAGGGCGCGCGCTATCGGACAACCTGCTGGTGAAGATCCTCGCCACGCCGTTTGCGATCGTCTTGGACATCTGCTCTTACCCGATCCAAGCCGCGCTATATGGTTGGGACGATGATGATGAGGACGACGAGGACTGCAGGTAATCAGTTGGAAGCCAAGTACAGCATGTGCGTGAAGCGTTTGGCTTGCGGGTAGGACTTGGCCGGCACGGCTTCAACGGTCTTAAACACTGCGCGTAAGGAACGCTCGAACTTTTCGTCCACGTTGGCGGACCAAAAAACGACCTTGCCGTGTTTGGCTAAGGCCGCTTGCACGATGCGCAGCCCTCGATTGGAATAGAGCCGCACGTTCCCATCCTGCACGAGGGGGTCGGGACTGTTGTCCACATCGAGGAGGATGGCGTCGAAACCCCGAGCGGGGCAGTCCTTGAGCACGTCATACACGTCCACCTCTTCGACGGTGACCCGTTCATCGTCCAGCAGCTGGCCGTTCACGTCCTTGAGAAAAGTGCGATTCCAATCGATGATCACGGGTAGCAGTTCCGCCACGGTGACCTGGGCGGCAACTGAAACGATCTGCAATACCCGGCGCAGGGTGAAACCAAAACCTAAACCTCCAATCAATACATGCGGGGCTGCGGGTTCCAGTTCCGTGCAGGTCAAATCCGCCATAGTTTGCTCGGAAGCGCAGGCGGTGGTGCTCATCAACGCGGTCCCGTCGATGCGCATAAAGAAATCCCCATCGTGCTCCTGGAGCACAAGGGTCGATCCGTCGGGGGCTTCACAGGAGGCCAGGGTATGGGTCGCTTTCATAGACTCTAGAATTGAACCGTTATCGCCGTGGTCTTTCCACTGTGAAGTTCGATGGGATGTCGCTGCACTTGTCCGTCGCACAGGGTGATGACCAGGGTGTAGTCGCCGTAGGGGAGGCGTTCGCTGGTTATGGTTTCGTTCAGGGGCCAGGCAGCGGTTGGTGAGCGGTGGGGATGACCCTCTCTTGGGAAGTGTGGTACCCGGACGGCCCTGCGGGAGGCATGTTCGAGATGAAGCTGGGCGTAGGGTTGCGTTCGAGAACGGCGATCGAGGTATTCGCCTTGCAGAACGGGGAGCGAACCGATGGTGATGTCCTCTTTCGCACGAACGCTGACTTCGAGCAAAGCTCCCTGCTTGAGGGCTGGTTTTAGATCAAGGGTCTCGCCTTTTTTGAGGTCGATGATCATGTCGGCGAAACCCAGGTCACGCGGGTTGTGGGGAGAGTTTCCACAAGCTCGGAAGGCAGACGTTCCCTGTGCGACGATCCTATAGCGCCCGGCGGGAAGTTTGGAGTGGATAGTTGCATACCAGAAACTACTTTCAAGGACATGAATACCCTCTGGGACGGATTCAATCCAGGTTCGTGTATCGGCGGGGGAGACTCCGAAAACCCTCGACCCATAGTCCTTCATGGCTTGCAGTTTGACGGTTCCAAGATCGTGCTGTTCCACCTCCCTCAGAGAGATGTTGGTGTATTCCTGATCCTTATCGATCTTAATTTTCTGGAACCCCAGAGGGAAGTTGCCACCGATCGCACCTACCCAATATTCCTTACCATTCTCCACCCGGAAGGCATAAGTGTCATGCTGGACCCGCGACCAAGAGAGCCTCTTGTCGCCCGTAAGGTTGGCATTCAATGCCTCGCCGATAGGGGCGACGATCAGGATGGGTCCAGCGGGATACTCAGCGGGGTTCGGACGTTGGCTTCGGTACCAATCACGGCGCATATTGGAGTGGGGTTCGACACCTTTCCAGGGGCCACCGGAGCTCGACAGGAGTTTGATTTGCAGACAGATGCGGGGAAGCGGGAGCCGGATGTGTTCTCCATTGGCGTCGAAACTCCTATCCGCTAGAAGGTCATGCACTGCAAGGGATGCGTCGGGATCGGTGCATCGCGCCACATACTTGCCAGGTTGTAGACCCTTGATACGAAACTGGCCCTTTTGGTCGGTCGTAGCGTGTCCAGAGTTGTGCCCTGGTTGTGACGATTTGGAATAAGGTATTACGCCGCTCTTTTTAAACGAAAGAGGTACCCCAGGAGTCGGTTTTCCATTCTGGTCCACGACGGTCCCTTGGAGGACTCCTTCGCCTTGGAGCACGATCTCGAGAAGTTCACGCCTCCTCGCACAATCCAATGCCAAGTCGGAAAAGGAACCCGTTCCCACACCGGTGAAGCGCGCACTGCCCTGTATCTGCAGACTCTCCGCATAGTGGATCGCGTGCCATCCATCGCCAAGGTTGCGGTATGCGAAGCGCCTTGCCCTTCTTGGGTTGTAGGCCTTCGCCTCGTCCCTTGAATCCCTAACCTGAAGTCTCGTCGCAATTGGATTTCCCTCTAGATCAACCGTACGAGCATGCTGGGTGCACCCATCACGTATATCGATCGACATCAGATTTTCTCGGTACGAACGATTCGCCCGACCACCCGCATGGTTCTTCTTGCGCAAATGCGATGCACGCCTCGATTGCTTGCCCTCTTCACGGAGAAAGACATTGGCCCAAACGCTTCCATCGTTTCGAAAATTGACAGCGTCCAGCGGCACTTGAATGGTCGCGGCCCCCTCTGAGTCTGTCACCCCCATGACCAAAGGCTCTGCGGCGGGCCCTGCGTTCAGTGGTAGCACCACAAAGTGCATGTTCGGCATCATTAAGTCATGCGACGGCTGCCAATGGGGTGTGCGTATCTCCATCTCCACATAGCTCGGGTCCCCATTGATTATGGGATAGACCTGCCCAACCTCGACAGCAGGAATGGTCGGGGGAGTAGGTCCTTGAACGAAGGCACAGAGCGAAAGGGCCAGTGGAGCGAGAAGGGTTGCCGAAAAATACATATTGAATCAAGGTAACACGCCATTTGGACAAGCCTCGCGGGGTCCTGGTTGCGAAAGGGTTTGAGTGAAAGGAATAGCGGGTGCGGTGCCTTTGGGTTCAGTTTTTCCGCAACGCATGCTCGAAACGAGCCCGAGTATTGAGGGTGGGGGCTGTTACTCGCCGGTTACTGACGATGGTTCCAGCTTCAGAGTCAAGTTGGGTGTATGAGCTTTTTGATTCAAAAGCCCCGTTTGGGGT
>JBLFXY010000266.1:0-4955 GCA_047611645.1 Glaciecola sp. | reverse complement strand
GTTTTGCCTGCGTTTACGGGAAGCACGGTGGGGACGGTTTCGGGATCCAGCGCCTTCGGCCTCAGGCTGTCATCCCCGGGCGCCTTCGACCCAATGAGCTTCTCAAAGGCCGCCGCCGCCATGAATTCGTTGCCCGCGGTGTTCGGGTGCAAGCCATCGGGGAAGAGCTTCGGTTTGCTCAGTAGCGGGGTCTTGAAGTCGATGATCTCCAGACTTAGCTCTTGGGCGAGTCGTTCGATCGTCGCCTCGATTTCGACCCGGTGCCCAACATATTGGGGCTCCTTCGGGAACGGCGCATAAATCGGTGTCAGGTTGCTGAGAAGAATGCGGGGTTGGCTCTCGAGGCTTTGATAGTCGCTGATCAATGCGCGCAGGTCGCGTTCGAAATCGGTCACGTCTCCGCTCCAGCTCACAGCGGTGGCATCGTTGGTGCCCAGGTTGATGAGGACCTGGTCGGGCCGGAAGGCGAGGCCCGTCGCGTACACGTCCTGTTCCTTGTAGGGTTTGCGACCCGTGTGCAGAAGCGTGGCGCCGGAGCGACCAAAGTTCCCCGTCACGTAGGCTCCCGCAGCGTGGGCCTCCAGCATGCGGCCGAGTATCCGGGGCCAGCTATTCCGCAGGTAATCGGGATTGGCGTTGCCCTCGGTGATCGAATCGCCGACGCAGGCGATCCTAACCGGCTCCTGGGCGGGAGCCGAGGTGGCAGCGCCGATCAGCAGGAGTAGCAGCAAGCTCAGATGCAGGGCGGCGCGGGTGAATGGAGTCAAGTTCATGGTCGAGGTGCGAGTCGTGGCCGGGACTGGGTCCTGGCTCGCTCCCGCGGGGGAGTGGGCCAGCCGGGAATGCTGTGCCCAGGATCCAGGACACTGCCATGGTCCACCGCATCGGATCAAGGGCGGCCATGCGACTCCCAGGCGCAGCCCTTTGGGGCGGGCTGGAGCTGGCCAGGGACCCATCTTTCTGGGAACCCCATGCTACATCCCGCCCGGGACCGTGCTGGAGATTCTTTGGCGGATGAGTTTCTTGAGCGCGGAGGGGTGTCGTCGTCCTGGCTCTGGCGTATCTTCTTGGGCCCCGAAGCGGGTTTTACCCGCACCAAAGGAAATCCCATGGAAAGTCAAATCCGAGTACGAATCGCTCCCAGCCCCACGGGCGCCGTGCACTTAGGCCTTTGCCGCACGGCCCTCTTTAACTGGGCCTTCGCCCGTCGCCATGGTGGCAAGTTCATCATGCGCATCGAGGACACGGACCTTGGGCGCAGTACAGAGGTCTCCGAGAAGGCCATTCTCGAAGGTCTGGAATGGTTGGGTTTGGATTGGGACGAAGGTCCGGATAAGGGGGGGCCCTTTGAGCCCTATCATCAGACCCAGCGCGTGGTCCGTCACTTGGAGTTGGGCGAGCAGCTGTTGGCCAGCGGCCACGCCTACCGGGACTTTTCCACGCCGGAAGAATTGGATGCCTGGCGCGCTGCCCAGGAAGCGCGCAAGCAACGCGAAGCCTACCGCGGCAGCGACCGCGACTTGGATCCCGCCGAATCCCAACGCCGCGCCGCTGGCGGCGAGTCCTTTGCGACACGCTTCCGGATTCCCGAAGGGGAGTCGAGCTTTACGGACCTGGTGCGCGGCAAAGTCACGATCCCGCACTTCGAAATCGACGACTGGGTCATGGTGCGACGCGGGGGCGAAGCTCCCACCTACAACTTCGTTGTGGTATGCGATGACTTCGACATGCAGATCAGCCACGTATTTCGCGGCGAGGAGCACCTGGTCAACACGCCCAAGCAGTTGCTCGTTTATGCGGCACTCGGAAAAGAGGCCCCCGAATTCGGTCACCTGCCGTTGATGCTCGGCACCGACCGCAAGAAACTGAGCAAGCGCACGGGCGACACGGCCCTGGGCGATTATGAAGCCAAGGGTTACCCCAAAGCCGCCATCGTGAACTTCCTCGCCTTGCAAGGCTGGGCCTTGGACGGCGAGAACGACCTGTTCACGCGTGAGCAATTCGTTGCAGCCTTCGATATCGGAGACGTGTCCAAAGCGGGCGCGGTCTTCGATCCCAAGAAGTTCCTGTGGATGGCCGGCGAATACCTGCGTCAGGAGAGTCCTGCGGTATTGCTCGAGCACGTGCTTCCCTTCGTCTTGGAAGAAGGCTTGATGACGAGCGCGGAGATCGACGAGCGTCGCGAATGGTTGACGCAGGTGGCGGTTTCCGTCCAGGATCGCTTGCAGCTCTACAGCGAGTTCCCCGTTTGGATCGCGCACTTCTTTGCGGCTGATGATCAAGTGCCCTACGACGCCAAGGCGGAAAAAGGTGCGCGCAAACGTGAGCGTGGCGTGGAACTTCTAGACGGATTCCTGGCGGCCCTTGAGTCGGGAGCCCTGCAAGGGGAGCCTGCGGCGCTTGCGAGTGCGACCAAGGAATGGATCGAAACTCAAGACGCCAAGATTCCCGAGCTGTTCCAACCCCTGCGCTGTGCCCTGACGGGCATGCCCGGTGGACCGGACATCTTCGAAACCATGGCACTGCTAGGGTTGGCGTCCGCAAAGGCTCGTATTCGAGCTGCCATGGATCGCTTAGCCACACCGGCAAGCTAATCCGCTTTACCGCCAGTCTCCCTTCAACCCCCGTGCTCTCCATGATTCGATTACTGCTACTGACCGTGCTCTGTTTCCCCGCGTCGGCCTTGGTCCAAGATCCTTCGGAAAGCTACGAGGGGCATGAGCCTGCGGCTGTCGAGGCCGTCGAGGAGGAGGGCGAGTTCCAGGTGATCGCCATGGAATCCCCCGCGGGGCCCAACAGTTCCTTACCCAACTTGGTGAAAGGGGCGAATCGGGAAACCTACCTGTCCTGGGTGGATCGTGAAGCGGACAAAACCGCGGTGCTGCGCATTGCACGCCTCGGGGCCAATTCCTGGGGCGCACCGATCGAAGTCGTGCGCGGTAAGGACCTGATGTTGAACTGGGCGGACTTTCCATCGGTACAGGTCTCCTCTTCAGGGGTTGTGATCGCTAGTTGGCTGCGCAAGGGATCCGAGGCCCACAGCTATTCGGCCGAGTTCCGCATTTCCACCGACCGCTGCGAGAGTTGGGGCCCGGTGACCCGCTTGCACGACGACGACTCCCCTGGAGAGCATGGATTTGTCTCCTTGGCTCCGCTCGGCAAGGACTCTTTTGGCGCTATTTGGTTGGACGGTCGTGCGATGGCGGGCCAGGGTCATGGCGCTACGATGGGTCATGGCGCGGGCGCCATGGCCTTGTACTTTCGCACCATTTCTAAGGATGGCGCTCTGGGCGAAGAGGTCGTGCTCGATGAGCGCGTTTGCGACTGCTGTCAAACGAGTTTGATCGCCCTGCCCGATGGGGGATTACTAGCGGCGTACCGGGATCGCTCCGGCGAAGAAATCCGCGACATCGCGACCCTCAAATTTGATGGCAAGCAATGGTCCAAGCCGACCCCGGCCCACGTGGACGGTTGGAAAATCGCGGGCTGCCCGGTGAATGGTCCTCGCTTGGCGGACGGTGATTCCTTCCGGGGCGTCACCTGGTTTACGGCAGCGGGCAAGCGCGGGGCGGCTGCCTACGCCAAAGTGGGGGCAGGCCCTTTGGAAAAACTTCGCGCTATCCCGATCGCGGACAAGCAGACTTTGGGGCGCGTGGATATGGTGCCCGTTCTCTACGACAGCATGCTGGTCGTGTGGTTGGAGGCGGTCGAGGATGGGCAAGCAGAATGGCGCGTGCGCCGCATTTCCAATGCCGGTGAGAAAGGCGATTCCATCGTGATTGCCAAAGTTCCCGGGGAGCGATCCGTGGGCTTCCTACGCATGGTTTCCGCGGGCCAGGGGGCCGTTTTAGCTTGGACCAGCCCGGGGCCCGAAAGTCGCGTGCTGACCACGATTTTGCGACCCAGGGAGCAGTAAAACAGGCCCCAAGCCGCGCAGGAGGCTGCCGCAGCCCCAATCCTAGGATCTTGGAATCCCGGGGGGCCGAGGAAGGGCATTGGGAGGTCAAGGAAAGGGTGTAAAGCTCCGATGGCATAGGAAGTTATGTCCAGTTCTACCCTTCCTATCGATTGCGAGCAGGCTCAAGTCAGCATTCGTGCGGCTGTGGCCGGGGACCTGTCGAATACAAAACGCATGGACCTGCGCCGACACGCGCAAGCCTGCGAGTCCTGTCGGAGCGAGTTCGCGGGGTCCATGCAGACCCTGGCGGCCTTGGGGCATGAGAAGCGGCTGAATCGGGTGGTCGAAGAAAAGGCGATGCGTCGCTTCGAACAAAAGCGCTGCATCGAGGCCTTGAGCACCCCCAAGAAGCTTTCCAACGGGCGCCTGCGAACCCTGCTATACCCGGCATTCTTTGCGATCCTGATGTTGGCGCTGGCCGGCAATTTGCCCTTCAGCAGTGGGCCGCGCGTGACCGCCCAAAGCCCCGGGGTCTGGATTCGCGGCCACGAGCTAGCGGTGGATGCGGGAGAGGCGCGCATCAAGCGCGGAGAAGTCGTGCACACGTTGGGTGGTGGGCATGCCTTGATTTCCGTTGGTGAAACGCTTTGGCGGACGCTCGGAAAAAGCGCGATTCGCCTCGAGGGCACTAAAAACCCAACCATGCGATTGGCGCAAGGCCATTTGGAGTTGCAGGGTGCCGGGCGATGCTTGACCGAGTTCGGTATCGTCGTTGGGCAAGAACATTGCTGGGTCACCATGGAGATGAGCGACTCAGGATTGCACATTGAAGTCGAAGAGGGAGAGGCTCTGTTCATGACCGCAAGCGGAGAAACTCCGTTGCAGGCCGGAGACTCCTGGCACGCGGGCTTGGATGGGCTCGTCGCACAGGAGTAGGCGTTTGGTAGCATGCGAACCATGCAAAGCCCCAAGCAGCCACCCAGGCGCCATTCCAAATGGCGCCTCGCGTTTTTTATGGCCTGCAGGAATTTGACGAGGGCCTTGGGCGGGCGTCGGT
>JBLFXY010000265.1:0-4967 GCA_047611645.1 Glaciecola sp. | reverse complement strand
GGTCACGACACAGCCGACGCAAAAGCTGTCCAATCGGGCAATAAGCTCCTCCAACTGGCTCGAATCCCACTTTCCAACAAACTCAGCCATCATCTCTTCCCAAGCTTTGTGGGGAAAAACATGCACTTGCTGGAGTCGGCGATCGCGGAACCTTCGGCCCGAAGCCATCTGCCCAATGGCCACACTCTTTTTGTCGGGATGAATAGAGGCCACACTTTCGAAGGTCTTCCACGCTTCCACACTCCAGAACGGACAGCCCACTTGCTTGCCTTCCAATTCGCTCCACTTCCACGAGCTCTGCCCGATCGGCTCGCGACGCCCATCCAGACGAATCGTACCGGAGGCCAGCTTGGGAACCTTTGGAATGTTACCAGTGGAAAGGTACTCGTTCAGAAAACTCGCAATGGCGTTGCGATCCAGCTGCCGTGCTTCCGCAGGGAGCATGGATTCAAAGATTACGCTGTCAGTCATTTTGTTTTCAGTCATTTTGGGGATCCGATCATGAGAAGAGGGCGCCGCGAATGGCGCCCTCTCTCCTATTTCTCTGGACTCAGGTGCGGAACTACGCGCCGCGCAGTTCCGCGCCGGATTCCGCAAGGGAGCGCGTCAAACGCTGTAGGAATTTTTGGCTGTCCTTGTCGGTCAAGGTGCGCGAGGCGGCGTAGAGCCGCACGTGGAATGCGAGCGAACGCGTGTTCTCCGGGAGCGAGTCGCCCCGAAAAAGATCGAAGGCTTCGACATGGGCGACGATGCCCTTGCCGGCCTTTTCGATTTGCTCGATGAGCTCGGCGGCGGCCATGGAGTCGGGGGCTTGGATGGCCACGTCGACTTTGACCTCGGGGAACTTCGGCAACGGGCGATACGCAAAACCGGTGAGGGCTTCACCGAGCAAGGTGTCGATACTGATGTGCAGAATCGCGACCTCGCTCACCATATCGCCGGCGAATCCGACCTGTACGCTGACGCCCGGATCCAGTTGGGTCACAAAACCGAGCGTACCCTCCGTGCTGGCGCTCTTGATGGCTAGGCACTTCTTGGGGTGGGCCCAAGCGGGAACCGCATCGCAGGCCACAGGGCCGGAAAGTTCAATACCGAGGGAGGTCAACAGCTCCACGGCCGTGGCGTGCAGGCGAGCCAGGGCGCTTTCGCGGAAGGTGCGCGCATCGTCCGGGGCCAGGGCCAAAACGGCGCCCAGCAAATGGACCTCCGTGGGTTCGGTCGTGGCATCGGCACTCACCGGGAGATAGCCCTTGCCAACTTCGAAGAGCGCAACCTCGCCGAAACGCGCGCGGTTCTTGAGGGCCGCGTCGATCAGGCTGGGAGTCAGGCTGCGGCGCATTTTACTCACACCTTCGGCCACCGGGTTGATCACGCTCACGCGCGGCTCGCCCAGGATGCCTAGGGCGCCGAGCAGCGCGTCCGGCACGAAGGAATACCCCATGGACTCATGGAAGCGTGCGCCGCCAGCCAGGCGGTCCTGCAAGCGCCGCACCAGGGTGCGCCGCGGATCCGCGGCGACCGGCTCGATCACACCGACCAGGGGACGTGTGGGCACATTGCCATAGCGATAAATACGACCGACCTCTTCGACGATGTCCTCCTCGATACCCAGGTCCTTCGTGGCGCGGCAGGCGGGTACGTGCACTGTGATCACCCCAGCGCTCAGGGTCGGGTTCAAGTGCAAGCGTTTCAGGATGGAAACGATGCCCGCATCATCCAGATCCACGCCGAGACGGCTGCGAATGCGATCGCCGCGCACTTCGATGGTGCAGGAGGGATCGCTCCAATCGCCAGCGTCGGAAAGCTGTAGGGGGAAGCTCACGTCGGGCTGCAGCCCTTGCAACAAGCGCGCAAAGTGTCCGGCAGCGGCGACGGGCAACAGCGGGTCCAGGCTCTTTTCGAAGCGTGCGGAAGCATCACTGCGCAGGCCCAAGCGCGAGGAAGTCCGGCGGATCACGGCGGGCGCGAAGTTCGCGACCTCCAGCAACAGCTGGCTCGTGACGCCTTCAACCTTGGAATCAAGGCCGCCCATGATACCGGCCAAGGCCACGGGGCGATCCCCGTCGGTGATCAAAAGATCGGCCGGGGTCAGCTTGCGCTCCAGCTCGTCCAAGGTGGTCATGGTCTCGCCATCCTTGGCGCTGCGCACGATGATGCCCTGCTCGCTGAGACCGGAACGGTCAAAGGTGTGGTTCGGCTGGCCCAAGTCGAGCATGACGAAGTTCGACAGGTCCACCAACAAGTCCAGCGGACGTTGACCCACGGCGAGCAACAGGAAGCGCAACCACTCGGGCGAGGGCTCCTGCTTGACGCCGTCGATGGCCAGTCCCAAGTAGCGACTGCAGGACGCATCATCCACGCGCACGGGGAAAGCTTTGCCAGCGCCCAATTCGGGAAGGGACAGGTCGAGCGGCTTCAGTTCGCGCTCGAAGATGGCAGCGACCTCACCGGCCAGCCCGCGATGGCCCCAGAGGTCGGGCCGGTGGGTCAGGGACTTGTTGTCGATCTCGATGATCCAGTCCTGCATACCGAGCGCTTCCGCCACAGGAGTTCCCGGCACGCAGCTTTCGGGCAGAACCCAAATGCCGTCGTGACCGTCCCCCAGCTCAAGCTCGGACTCCGAGCAGATCATGCCGACGGACGGCACGCCCCGGATCTTGGACTTCTTGATTTTGAAGTCACCCGGCAACCGTGTGCCGATTTTGGCGACCGCAACGTTTTGCCCCTTGGCCACGTTGGGTGCGCCGCAGACGATGTTCAGAATTTCTCCGTCCCCCACGTCGACCTGGCACACGCCGAGTTTGTCCGCATCGGGGTGCGGCACGCGCTCGAGAACATGGCCCACGACCACGTCGTTCATGTGCGGGGCAAAAGGCTCCACGCCTTCGACCTCGGCGGTGGAAAGGGTCAAGTTTTCGGCCAGTGCTTCGGGGCTGATGCCCGTCAGGTCCACGTGTCGGCTGAGCCAGCGGTATGAAATGTTCATGGTGCGATATGTGCTAGGTTCGAGAACCGGGGACTAAAACTGCTCCAAGAACCGCAGGTCGCCACTGAGCAAGTGGCGCACGTCGTCGATGCCGAAGCGCAGCATCACAAGGCGGGAGAGCCCCAAACCAAAGGCGAATCCGCTCCACTCTTCGGGGTCGATGCCGCCGGCGCGCAGCACGGACGGGTGTACCAATCCGCAGGGCAGAAGTTCGATCCAAGTGGTGCGCTTGCATACGCTGCAGCCTTCGGTGCAGAACGGGCAACGCGCGTCGAGTTCAAATCCGGGCTCCACAAAGGGGAAATAACCGGGCCGCAGCCGCACTTCGATCTCCTTACCGAAAATGCCGGCCAGCAGCGTTTGCATGGCACCGATCAAGTGGCCCACGGAAATGTCCTTGCCCACCACCAAGCCTTCCATCTGGTGGAAGGTGTGTTCGTGGCTCGCGTCCGTGCTCTCCTGGCGAAAAACCTTGCCCGGAGCGACCGCGCGGAAAGGCGGTTTCAAATGGCGCATGGCGCGCACCTGAACGGGCGAGGTGTGCGTGCGCAAAACCAAGCTGCCCTCTTCGTTGCAGTAGAACGTGTCCTGACTGTCGCGCGCGGGGTGATCCGCCGGGATGTTCAAGGCTTCGAAGTTATTGTGATCGGTCTCGACCTCGGGTCCATCCAGGATCGTGTAGCCCATCGAGTGGAACAGGTCCTCGAGCTCGCGCGTGACCTGGGTGACGGGGTGTAAGCTGCCGCGTTCGACACCTGGCGCAGGCATGGTGGCATCGAAGCCGTGCGCTTGACGCTCCGTCTCGACGCCCTCGAGCGCCAGTTTGGCCGAGCGTGCCTCAAAGGCTGCGATCAACGCGCCCTTGAGCATGTTGGCTTCCTTGCCGGCCGCACCGCGCTGGGCGGGCTCCAAGGTCGGGATCTTGGAGAGCAGGCCTTGAATGACGCCACCCTTGCCGAGGTACTCGCGCTCGAGAGCCTTCAATTCGGTTTCACTCGTCGCGCTCGCTGCGCGCTGCAAGCCCTGGGCTTTCAACTCTTCCGGTTTCAGTTCGCTGGAGGTCATGGTGTTGCTTGGGTAGCCAATACCCGCGGGCATGCCCGCTTGACTCCGAAGTTCTGCGCTAGCTGCGCATTCAAACCCCGGATAAAAAAACCACGGCCGCCAGGATTACCTGACGGCCGCATTGTCGCGGGCAAGCCCGCTGGACTCTCCGCCTAGTTCGGAGTTATGCCTCGGAGGCTGGTCCGATCTAGTTCCGAGCCGCTTTGGCCTCTTCGACGATCACGTCGAAGGTAGCGGGATCGTGGATCGCCATCTCGGAGAGTTCCTTACGGTTCAGGTCGATCTTGGCCTTACTGAGGCCATCGATAAACGTGGAGTAATTCATTCCACGCATACGGGCCGCTGCGTTGATACGCAGGATCCAAAGTCGACGGAACTGACGCTTTTTCTGGCGACGGTCCCGATAGGCATAGGCCCATGAACGAAGGAGGGTTTCCTGGACGGTGCGCCAAAGCTTGGAGCGACCGCCGCGGTAACCGCGAGCCTGCTTGAACAGACGTTGTTTTTTCTTAGCGCGGGGAGCGCCGTAGGTTACGCGTACCATAGATCAGTTGGATCCCATCATGCGGACTAGGAGTTTGGCCCATGCACCGGTGGTCACCAGTGAAGTACGTTTTTTCCGACGGAAGGCAGAGTTCTTGTTGGCTCGCATGTGTCCACGCTGAGGACGCGCAGATTTAAGCTTGCCCGACTTCGTGGTGCGGAAGCGCTTCGTGACCGAGCTCTTCGATTTCATTTTCGGCATAGGACATCCTCGTATTAGGCCCCGAAAGGCCACAATCGAAACCCTGTTCGCTGGTATACCGTACCGCTTGCAGGGGCGGGTCAGACACATTGCCCTACCGCTTGGAGGCCAGGATGATAGCGCCAGGACCCCCTGCCTGCTAGCCCAGGGGCCATCCCTGGTCTATTTTTT
>JBLFXY010000264.1:0-4987 GCA_047611645.1 Glaciecola sp. | reverse complement strand
CAATGCATCCAATCGATCACCGAGCCCCAAACGCCCAGCCCAATCCTTCGCAATCGACTCCCAACCGCTGCTCTTGCCCTGAATCCAAAGGGGCAAACCGATGTTTTCGGCCAGGGTCAAATTTGGCAACAGGTGGAAGTATTGAAACACGAACGCCACGCTCTTGCGGCGCAACAGGGTGCGCTTGCTCTCCGCCAGCAAGCTCAAGTCGTGCTCGGAAAGCTCGACCGACCCGGCCGAAGGCTCATCCAATCCAGCCAACAAGTACAGCAAGGTTGTCTTGCCAGAACCGCTGGGCCCCATCACGCAATGGAAGTCGCGCTCCCCAATCTCCAACCCCACGTCATCGAGAATGACGGTCTTGGTGTCGCCCTGCTGGCGAAAGAGGAACAGTTTTTTGGCGGCTGCGAGCATGGAGGATATCGTACTGGGAGACGGGACGAGAAGGATTCCTGGCGTTCGGTAACTAGGGCAGGTCCGCGTAGCTCAACGACTTGAGGACCCAGGACTTCCCATGCAATGAGAACCTGACTCCTAATGAGCCATCTACGGTGGGATAAACCACCCGAACCGAGGTGTCGCTCGCGATTTCAATAATACCCTTGTTCAAAATCGGCGGATGCCCGTCCCAACCTCGCTTCTTGGAGCGACTCTGCAGCTTTTTGACCCAGGAACCGCGACGCCCGGGAGTGGCTAAGGAAGCCACCGCGCCAAAATCTCCCGCGTTCCATGCGACCTGAAAGGCCAGTACCGTCTCGTCGGGCTTCGAGGGTTTGTTCAAGGCTTTGTACCCAACGACACCCAGCAGCAGGACAGCAGCGATTCCGCCGAAGATCACCAAGCGGCGATTGCGCTCCTTGGCCTGCCTTTTGGCCTCCGCCAAACGACGGCGATGCTGTTTTTCATCCGCTGCAATCGAGCGCACCTGATCCGGGTCGGCAAACGCCTCGGGGTTGTCATCTTTGATGTCCTGAATCTTCTTCAGAGTCCCGACGAACATCCAATAGATACTTGCATAGAGACCTGCAATCACCTGCAGGATCAGGTGTTCCTGGGCGATGGCCGACACCGTGTACAAGCACGCAAGGATGACAACGAAAGGACGGGGACGCCCATAAACGGTAGCCAGTGCTTTATGGGTGGCCCAGAGGAACCAAAGGGTTGCCAGATCAATCACCAAAAACACAATGGGCAAGAGCAAATCGGCGGCGGCGGTGAGCACCATCACATCAAAGATGGTCTCGATACAACTGAAGAACAAGCCAAGCATGATCAGGAAACGGAGGAAGCCCAGCTTGCGCAATTCCTTTTTGGCGGCGCCCCTGGCTGCACTCTGTTCAATCGACTCGCGACTACCAGCAGCCGCCCGTTCGTGGGCCGGTCGGCCGCTATGCTTTGGCGATGCATAGGGATCTTCCCCCATGCGCTCCCCACACTCCTTGCACGCAGAACTCCTCCCTGCCACGACCGCTCCGCACGCGGGACAGGTGGTGCTAACCCGTTTTTTGGGCTCCGGTTTGGCCTCCGGAGAAGCAGCCTCCGGCAAGGTGAGAGGCACATTGCATGCCTTGCATTGCCAAGCCTTGTCCAAATGAGGAACCTTGTACTTCTTTTTGCATTCGGGGCACTGCGCGACGTTCGACATAGTCAATGAAATTGAGTTACTGCTGCGTTAGGAGTTTACGAGGGCGAGAAGAGCTCAAGGGCCACCCAAGACGGCTACTCCAGGTGTGTGTAGTCCAACGACCGGAGCACCCAATCCCTGTCGATCAAAATGAAACTACCATCCAGCCAACCCGATTGGGTGGAGAATCGCACCCGAATCGCACCCGATACGACATCCACGGTGGGAGGTTTGGCAAGGGTCATGCCACCCCGTAAAGTTCCATAGGTGATACCTATCAGCTCGGGCGGATGCCCTTCCCAGTCGAGAATCCTGTTACGGCGTTCCAATCGCTGCACCCATTTCGCCTGGTTTTCAGGCGCAGCGAAGGAAGCCACTCCCTTGAAGTCCCCTTCGTTCCAAACGTCGACAAAGCTATGCATGCGATTGATCGGCTTGGGCGGGAGATAGATATACCTACCTGCTGCGGCCCCCAAGGTGAGCATCGTTAGAACCACAAGGAAAATGATGGTTCGCTTCTTGCCTGCGGCCGTGGCGTTACGCTCCTCGGCAACCTGCCTTCGAGTCGGAGCGCTTCCTCCCCCATCCGAACCCTGGCGGCTCATATTTCCGAAAGCACCTGGATGCTCAGCTTTCCAAGTCCGTATCTGACTCAGCACCGAAACGGAATACCAGAACAGCAAAGCCAACGCCACGAAGATGTACTTCAGATCGGTGAAGAACAACAAAAGAGCGTAGAACGAATTGATCATCGCCAGGCCCCGAACATGGGGTAGAGCATCCCCGTGTACCGACTTCAGTTCATTGTGAGCGGACCAAAGCAACCACAGCACTACGGTGGTTCCAAACAGGCTCGCAGTATCTGAGCCCAACTCAGCGCTCGCCATGAGGCCACTCGCTTGGCTCAGAAACGCAAGCATATGCAGGATCAAAGCAAGCACCACGACGACGCGCACAACCACTAATTGCTTCAGCTTCTTGCGTGCCGCCATCCTGACCTTGCTATTGAGACGGGAGTCCTGATCGGCCTGCTGCTTGGAGAGAACTGGATTCCTGGCCTGGACGGGGGATCGCTTATGCAATACCTCTCCACATTCAGCACAGCTCCCAGCACTCGTTGCCGTAGGGGCCCCGCATGCGGGACAAGTTGCGGAGGGCCCAGACTTACTGCTTGGCCCGGAAGAAACTACGGGATCCTCGGGGAGCTCAAGGGCGACCTTGCATGTCTTGCAACGCCACTCCTTTTCCAAGTGTGGCACCTTGTATTTCTTCCGGCACTCCGGACAACTAGCAATATGGGGCATCTAACAAATTGGTAAGCGCAAAGGAGCGCTAAGGCTGCACTTTGCCCTTGGCCGCCTGCCAGGCTTTTTCCAAGGTCGGCACGTCGGCGGTCTGCATGGTGTCGCCCAACTCGGTTTCGACCTGGCGGAAGCGTTGTTCGAAACGGCGTGCGCTCAAACGGCAGGCACGCTCGGGATCGAGCCCTAAGTACTCGCCCAAGATGGCCGCAGAAGCGATCAAATCGCCTAATTCGGACTCAATGCGTTCCTTCTCAACATCGGTGAGTTTAGGTTTACGTTCGGCTTCGAGAGCGTGGGCGGGCAGAGTTTCTCGGAGCTCTGCGAGTTCCTCTTGTACCTTGTCCCAAGCGCCTTGCACATTGGACCAACGAAATCCGGCGGACATGGTTTTGTTCACCATGCGCGCCGTGCGCACGAGCGCGGGCAAGCCCACGGGCAAACCGCTGAGCACACTCTTGTCCTCCTTCTCACCCTCCGCTCGTTCTTGGCGCTTGATGTCTTCCCAGCGACTGAGCACGCCTTCGGCTTCCGTTTCTACGTCATCGCCAAAGACATGCGGGTGACGTCGCACGAGTTTCGAGGCGGAGTTCCATGCGACCTTGCCCAAGTCGTAGCGACCATTGTCTTGCGCGATACGGCACATGAGCAGCAGGTTCATCAGCACGTCGCCGGCTTCCGCCGTGGACTCGGCGACATCACTGGTTTCGATGGCTTCGATCCACTCGTAAGCCTCCTCCACCAGGCGCGGGCCCATAGAAACTTCGGTCTGCTTTAAGTCCCAAGGACATCCGTCCTCCGGACGACGCAAACGGTCCACAACCGCCAACAACATACGAAAGGACTCGATACGTTCATCGTCCTTAGAAACCGGAGTAAGGGGCCAACCTTCGAAGGGATCGCTCATGATTGCTGTTCTTCCAGATAGGGAATCGGGTCGGTCACGCCGGCTTCGGCGAAACCCTTAAGGCGTAGGATGCACGCGTCGCAGTGACCACAGGAATACGTGATTCCATCGCGGTCGACCGGATCGTAGCAGGTGATCGTCAGGGACAGGTCCACGCCCAACTCGGCGGCGCGCTGCACGATTTGGGCCTTGGAAAGGTCGAGCAAAGGCGCTTCGACTTTAAAGTGCGCACCCTCTTCCGCGCCAACGGCGGTGGCTTTGTCAGCCAGCGCCTCAAAAGCCCGCAGGAACTCGGGGCGACAGTCCGGGTAGCCCGAATAGTCCACTTGATTGGCTCCGATGAAGAGGTGCCGGGCGCCAAGCACCTCAGCCCAACCCAGAGCGATGGACAAGAAAACCGTGTTGCGCGCAGGCACATAAGTCACCGGCACCCCTTCGCCAATGTCCTGCTCATCGCGGTCCTTGGGCACCTCAATATCATCCGTAAGGGCCGATCCACCCAGCTCGGAGAGGCCCACGTGCACGATCTGATGCTTAGCGGCGCCGCCAGCCAAAGCCACGGCCCGGGCACGCTCCAACTCGGTTTTATGGCGCTGACCGTAGTCCATAGACAGGGCAAAGCACTCGAAACCCATGGCGCGGGCTTCCGCAAGGGTCACGGCGCTGTCCATTCCGCCGGAGACGAGACAAATGGCACGGGGGGCTGACTGCATGGGGCTCAGATTACCCCCTTTCTTGCCCCCGTCAGCGCGCTTCGGCCGAAATATCCGGTTTAACTGATTGACTGTACCAGTACAACCGATACACCTAGAGGTAGATCCCTGCCACATCATGTTTCGAATCAATCCCCAATCCCCCGAACCGATTTTTCAGCAGCTGGCCAGCCAGGTGAAAGAATCTGTGGCCCGCGGCCAGCTCAAAGAGGGCGACAAATTGCCCTCTGTACGGGAGCTGGCCCGCGAAGCCACGGTCAACCCGAACACCGTGGTCAAGGCCTACGACATGCTCGAAAGCGAGGGCGTTATTTACCGCCGGCAGGGCGCGGGCTGCTTTATCACTGGCAAGACCACCAACTTGGGCCTGCCCGAACGCCGCAAACGTCTGGCCAAGCTGATGGAGAAGGCCGTCAGCGACGGCACCTATTTGGGCTTTGAC
>JBLFXY010000263.1:0-5023 GCA_047611645.1 Glaciecola sp. | reverse complement strand
GGGGTAGGTGTGGCCTTCGCCGTACATAAGTTTGATGGGGCGCTGGTTGCGCATGGCGGCTTCGATGGGGCGCAGGCGCGGGGACATCTTGGCGCGTTCGGGGCCGCGGGAGGCGATGGTGAGCGGGCGCTTGATGGCGTAGATGGCTTCGGAGAGCGGGTCGGCGCCGGACTCTTTGGCGCGGTGCAGGCACTCTTCGATCCTGGCGGGCCCAATTCACGCTCAATGCCCTGCAATCTACGGCACACTCGCCCCCGACTCCCTTCCCCCCACTCCTCCTAAACTGCCCCTTTGGAACGTCTATCCACCTTGCGCAGTAGGCGCAATCAGTGCGGGAGCCGCTTTAGGTGCGCTTGTGACCTTGCGTCTCGAATAGAAGGCGTAGACCGGTAGGCCGGAGGCGACGATTCCAAAACCGAAGAACGCGCGCCATGGCGTGACCATAACCGTGTTGAGCAGGAGGGCGAAACTAACCAGAACAAACAACGCGGGTACGACGGGATAACCCCATGTTCGATAGGGTCTTTCCGCATCCGGCATGGTCTTGCGAAGTACAAACACGGCTCCGCCGGTCAGGCCATAAAATATCAAACCCACGAAGACGCAGATGTCCGTGAGGATGTCGAAGGTCCCGGTGAGAGAGAGCAGCGCGGACCAGAGACCAATGGTGACAACAGACACGGCGGGTACGGAGTTTTTCGAAAGGCTGCCTAAGGCAGCAGGAAGTAGTTGTTTGCGGGCCATCGCAAAGGGTAGCCGCGGTCCGGCAAGCATAGATGAGTAAAGGGTTCCGAAAGCGGAGATGACCAGTCCACATGCCAACACAGAGACCGCAACTGGACCAGCGGTTCGGCTCAACGCCTCGCGTGCGATAGAAGTGGATGCGGGCAAGTTCGCGGCCTCTAGAGGTGTCAACACGTAGAAGTAGCCGATGTTGACGACGAGATAAAGGCCGATAACAACGATCGTTCCCCCTATCAGAGCCCGGGGAAGGGTTCGCGCGGGGTTGCGTATCTCACCGCCAACACAGGTAACCACAGCCCACCCTTCGTAACTCCAGAGCGCACCTAACATTGCAGCGCCGAAGCCGCCGAGACCACCGCGTGCGCTCTCGGGAACTCCTTCGCCAATGCCATCTGTCGCGGCAGTCGTGTAGTTTGCCCAGGCACCGTCACCGAGCAACACCGCACCCACCCCGATTCCGACCAAGATCGAGACCTTGACCACGGTGAACATGGTGACGATGCGGCCACTCGATTGAACGCTGCGTAGGTTTAGGCCCGTGGCAAGAAGAAGAAGCCCAGCGGGCAGAACCCGCAATAGCCAAGCTGGCATTTGCCCATCTAGCAAGTCGTTCAGGAACACCACGCAGATGATAGAAATCGCTGCACAGGCAGCTCCCATGGCGACTGTGTCTGTCCAGCCGTAGAGGAAGGCCAAACGCTGACCGTACGCGCGCCGAAGGTAGTGAAACATCCCTCCAGACCGTGGCATCATGCTAGAGAGCTCTGCAAAGGTCAGAGCTCCCGCGAGCGCGAGCAAACCCGCAGCTATCCACACGAGCATCAGCATGCCCGGGGTCTCTACATTGCAAATGATGACCCGCGATTTTACGAAGATTCCGGTCCCGATGATCGCAGATAAAATGAGCGCCGTGGCGGGCACAAGGGTCAACGATCGAATGAGCTGGCCGGACTTTTGGTGGGGTTGGTTCATATGGAGCAGACTCGTTCTCGAGAGTGCATCCCAAGTCGGGCCGGATTCGGCCGAGCTCCCAGACAAAGAGGCCTCCCACAGGAGGAGAGCTATCGATCGAGGAAAGGGTGCGCTCCCATACGGGGGAGGGTTACAACGCCTCTGGTGGCGTGAGGGACCCGTTGTCTGCCCCAGGGATTCTGCAAAAGGTTTGGGCCCTAAGTGCTCGGGAACCTTAATCACTCAAAATAGAGAGTTTGGTGGGGCAGATACCCTGTGGCTTACGCCATGACGGGTATGAGGCGTAGCCCGACAACTCTTTTGCGATCCCATTCTCCGCATCCTTGCGCGAGGGTGCCCCGTACTCCGTGGCAAGGGTCTTGCCCCTCCTGCCGTGGCGATTCGCGGTCAGCCTTTCATTTCGGAACTGGAGTCAGAGCCGCCCAGTTCTCTTCGCAGCCAAGCGCGCGAAAGGGTCAATTCGCGCACTACCGTGTTGCGCGAAATCCCCAGATGCTCGGCGATCTCCTGACCGGTCATGCCCCCGAAGAACCGCAGCTCGACGATTTTCGCTTGGCGCGCGTCGAGTCGCTCCAAGTCTTCCAGAACAGATTGCAGCTCTACCAAATCGATTTCCTCCGATTTGTCATCCTGCTCAAGGCCGCTCAATTCAACGCGTGCGGCCCCGCCGCCACGTTTGTCGGCCATGGACCGGCGAGCATGATCCACCAGAACTCTACGCATTGTAACGGCCGCGGCACCGAGGAAATGCAATCGGCCTTGGGATGCGAGGTTCTTGCTGTCCACGAGGCGCAGGAAAGCCTCGTGCACCAGAGCGGTCGGTTGCAAGGTGTGGCTGGCGCGTTCCCCTTGCATCAAACCATCGGCAATCTTGCGCATCTGCGCATAAAGGCCCGACATCATCTCCGCAGTGGCTGACTTGTCCGCGCCAAGCTCATTTAGAAACTTGGTAGACTCTGCTCTTGTGGGGTCGCTCACGCCCGCACCATAACACAGATACGAGCAGGCGCGCCCAGCATCGCCTCAATCATGACCCCCGAACGATATCAGCAGATTAAGAAGCTCTTCCAGGAGACTTGTGAGCTGCCCTTGGCTGAACGCCGGGAGTTCCTCGAGGAGCGGTGTGTGCATGACGCCGAACTGCTCACCCAGGTACAAGAGCTCCTCGATGAGGATCTTTCCAAAATCTCAGGCGCCCTGGATGGAGCGCTCGCGGAGAGCGACCCCCAACACGCGGTTGTTTCTCATTTCCCCGAAAAAATTGGTCGCTACACGATTGTTGGCCTATGCGGTTCCGGGGGCATGGGTGCGGTCTACGAGGCCATGCAGCAGAATCCACGCCGACGCGTCGCTCTCAAAGTCATTCAGTCGGTAGCCTTGCGTCCTGAACTTTTGAGCCGTTTCCGGCGCGAGTCCGAGATATTAGGTCGACTTCAGCACCCTGGAATTGCGCAGATTCACGACGCGGGTGAGTTTGAATGGGAAGGCCAGGCGCGGCCCTACTTTGCAATGGAGTTCGTCGAAGGGGTAGGGCTTCTGAATTATGCACGCTCCCACGAGTTACCGGTTTCACAGCGCATCGAGTTGTTTTTGCGAGTCTGCGATGCCATGCATTATGCCCACGAAAAAGGAGTGGTGCATCGCGATCTCAAGCCGGACAATATTTTGGTCATGGAGAGTTCCTGCCTATCCTCGACAGGGACGGGTTCAGGCGCTCAACCCAAGGTCCTCGATTTTGGTGTAGCGCGGCTCACAGATGCAAGCCTGCAAGGAACCCTAACCACTGGGATCGGGCAGCTCATCGGGTCTGTCGCTTACATGAGCCCCGAACAGGCCCGTGGGATTCCCGAAGAAATCGATGCTCGTTCGGACATCTACAGCCTGGGCATGATCTTCTTCGAATTACTCGCTGGAGTCCCGCCCTACGAAGTTCGCGGTCTCCCCATGCACCAAGCGGTCGCGGCGATCCAAGACCGCGAGCCGTTGACGATCGGTACCCTCGATCGCACTCTTGGCGGAGACCTGGAGACGATTGTTGGGAAGTGTCTAGAGAAAGAACCTGCCCGGCGATTCAGCACCGTACTCGAGTTAGCCGACGACCTGCGTCGCTTCCTTACCAACGAGCCAATCCTAGCCCGCCCCCCGAGCGGCTGGTATAACGCACGCAAGTTCATTCAACGCCACCGTGCGCTTGTCGCCGGCGTCGGTGCGACCGTGTTTGCGCTCTTATTGGGTTTGGTTTCCACTCTAGCGTTTGCCTTGAGGGCCACGGAAAACGCAGAGCAAGCGCTTGCCAATGGGGTGGCGGCACAACGAGAAGCCTATCGTGCCAATCTCACAGCGACCAACGCCCTGGCCGCCAGTGACCCCATTGCCGCACGCCGCTCCCTGGACACTGTGCCTATGAATCAGCGGGGCTGGGAGTGGCACCATCTGGACACCAAGCTATCCGCCGAATTGTTGCACTTTGGGGAGGGCCCCGGGGGAGACGTCTTTCCTATTGCAAACGCGACGAAGGCCCTGGCTAGGAATATGGAGGGGGGCTGGAGCCTATGGGAATCACGCACGGGGCGCCTCATCCAAAAGGTCGCAGCGCCGGCTGAAATTTCTAGGTGGGCAGTATCAGCCGACGGCTCCTTTCTAATCGCCGCTTTTACGGACCACAGCGTCAGGTCCACAGGCCTCACACCGGATAGCGCATGGACAACGCACCCGATGATCGACGAACGAGCCTTAGCAGTGGCGGCGGGACATGATGGGTCCAGCTTTGCGGTTTCGACGATGAACCATATCCAGGTTTTTAGCAACGGAATCTTGCACAAGTATCCCGCACCCTCCGGCCCGCGAGGTTCGCACCTGGCTTTCACGGCTAACAGCACCCGTCTCGTGGCCTTAACCCTCGCCCCATGGGATCCAAGGGTGCGCATTATCGATGTGCAATCCCTCCAGGTGTTGAGGAACGAATACACTGGAGGCTCTCCCATCTCGTTGGCCGTAAGTCATGATGGTGGGCGCATTGCGCTTGGAGATCAGTTCCGATTCATCCGCAGTTTCAATAGCAAAAACTGGGAGGCAGCCCCGGATCTACTTGGACATCAGGAAGCCGTCGCGAGGCTCAACCTCGATCGTTTCGGGAGGCTGATTTCTGTCAGTGAAGACGGCACGATTCGGATTTGGGGGAACAAACACGGGGAAGCCCGCGAAATCCTCGCAAGCCCTGGAGTGACCTCCGCGATCAGCGTTGACGAGAATCGTATCCTGTCATGCGGGAGCGACGGCTTGAGGCTATGGACACTCTCAGACCGCA
>JBLFXY010000262.1:0-5152 GCA_047611645.1 Glaciecola sp. | reverse complement strand
GGCCCCCGAAAATCGGATTGATCTGCACGCCGAAGCCACGGGCGCCGCCCTCTTCCAAAATCACCGTCCCGGGCACGATGCGGTTGATGATCTCGGCATTGGTAGCGCTGTGCTTGGACAGTCGTGCGGCCCGGTACCTTCCACCCGCGAGCAAGGCCATGGGGAGCATCAATGGATCGGCTAAGTGCTCCTCAACGGGACTGTGCCCGGCCAGGGAGCGCTTGGCTTGACTCGCCAGCTGACTGGCCAATTTTTCGCCGGAGACCCCGGGGGCTGTAAAAGTAGTGAAAACCTGGGTCACCTGTTCAAAGACCAGGTGCACATCCATGAAGTTACCCGGCCCCACCGAGCTGGACATATCCAGGTCTCGACGGCTCTCGGAGGTCCAGTTCAAGCTGCGCTGGATCGTGTCCCACTCGCGATCGGCCACGCCATCGTCCAGATGAGCGCACCCAATATGGGCCAGGTGACGTCCTTCTTGACCGCGCTCTTCCAGGGTGAGCGGCAAGGCCTTCCCGGGCGTGATGCGAGCCACGATCGAGCCGCCGCCCGCGGGATAGAACCCGGGCCGCTGCAACTCAAGCTACAAGCCCACGCCCATGCGCCGCAGCAACGGCGCCAAGCCGGCCTCCATGAATCCGAAAGCCGGCGCCATGGGATTGTGCGTGCCGCCTTCGATGCGAACGACGGAGTCTCCCCCAGCATGCAGTAAAGGCGCTAGCACGGTTTGCAACACGAGCAAGGTGCTGCCTGCGGAGCCCACGGCAAAGGAATACTCGCCCGGGCGCACAGATCCGGGTTGGAATTGAATTTCGCCACTGCCAAGTTCCGCACCTTCAACCTCGCCACCAGAAATGGCTGCAACCGCGCACACGCATGCCAAATGTTGGCGCAACAGACCGCCACGCTTACGACCCGCCCGAATGTGCGTCATATGCAACGGCCTTTGCAAGGCCACAGCCAAGGAGAGCGAAGTGCGCAGAATCTGCCCACCGCCCTCCCCCTGGCGTCCGTCAATTTCGATTGTTTCAGTCATGATTATCCTTTCACGCAAACCACTTGGCGCAAGGTGTGTTCGATGTCCACCAGATCGCTCTGGGCTTTCATCACGGCTTCGATGTCCTTGTATGCCGCGGGCGTTTCGTCGATGACGCCCTCGTCCTTACGACATTCCACGTGGGCGGTGGCTGCCGCGTGGTCCGCAGTCGAGAACAATTTCTTGGCCTTGGTACGGGACATCACGCGGCCTGCGCCGTGACTACAGGAATGGAAGCTATCCTTGTTTCCTTTCCCGCGCACGATGAAGCTTTTGGCTCCCATTGAACCGGGAATGATGCCCAATTCGCCCCCGCGAGCGCTCAAGGCACCTTTACGGGTCACCCAGCAATCCTCATCGAAGTGTGTTTCAAAGCTCACGTAGTTGTGATGACAGTTCACCACTTGCACGTCGGCTTTGAAGGCGGGAATTCCTTTTAGCTTAGAGATCGAATCGATCACGTTTTCCATCATGACCTGGCGGTTGATGCTCGCGAAGGTCTGCGCCCAAAGCACGCCCTCCACATAGTCTTCGAAGTGTTGCGAGCCTTCCGTCAAATAGGCCAAGTCTTTGTCGGGCAGGTTGCCCAACAGATCACCCATGTCCTTCTTGGCTTTTTCGATGAACATGCTTCCGATACGGTTGCCTACACCACGGGATCCGGAGTGCAACATGAACCAAACGCGCTCGGATTCGTCGAGGCAAACCTCGATGAAGTGGTTGCCCGTTCCGAGCGTTCCCAAGTGGTTCAAGTTGTTGGTCTTCTGCAGCGCAGGATACTTTTCGCAAAGCAAATCGAATCCGCCGTTCAAGTGTTCCTTCCATAGGTTCCCTGCACGCGTGGGTACATCCCACCAAGAACCCTTGTCTTTGCGTCCACCGCTGGAACGCCCGTGGGGTACCGCGCGCTCGATCGTGCTGCGCATGGGCTTGAGATTATCGGGCAAGTCGCTGGCCGTTAAGGTTGTGCGCGTCGCCATCATGCCGCAGCCGATGTCCACCCCCACCGCAGCGGGAATGATCGCACCCAAAGTGGGGATCACCGAACCGATCGTGGCGCCCAAACCCCAGTGCACATCGGGCATCACCGCGATGTGGCTGTGAACGATGGGCAGCTGCGCGCTGCGCATAATCTGATCGCGGGCGTTGTCCGCGATTTCCACGCCGCGCGTCCAGGCCATCACGGGGACACGGGAGCCATGGAAAGTCTCGTAGTTCTCGTTCGCTTCGTTGGAGTGATCTTGATTCTTCATAGCGGTCCTCGTTGATTGTGAGCTTTGTAGCGTGTTGGATGCGAGCTTTGTGGGGCGGCCCGGCCCGGACGACCCGGCTGCTACCACCGGATCGCCCGACCGATCCCCAGTGCTGGGAGCGCTGGATGCCTACCGTCAACCTTTTCCAGCAGGAGAATCTGGAGCCAGCCCGTAAGGTGTTCCTACGCGACCCCCAGTTCGCCAATTGGCCGAGGGGATCGAAGAGGACGTGCGCTCCGTTCCCCCGACCACCGCAGTCCAACGGCTCTCTGTGAGTCAGCGTGACCCCTGGGACTTCGCCGAGGTCTACGCCTCCCTGCTCGATGCTACGGAGAGCTACCCCTTCGGCCCCGAAGAGTAGACAGGGTGTCAGCCACCGTATCTAAAACGCAGCCCCGCGAAGTCCAAGGACTCTGCGGGGCTGCGTTGGTTCAACCGGGCCGCGAGTGCGGCTGGTTCAATGACTTAGGCGCTGGTCGAGGCGCTGCCGAGCAGACTGTCTAGCACTTCTTGTGCGCTGTAGGTGATCTTGCCGTCCTTCAGGAAGCGGGCCACGTGGGCCACGTCATCACCGGAGGTCATGATTGCCAATTCGCGGGCGCCGCTCTTCTGGATTTGGCCCAGGCCAATGTCGGCCATCAGGCCGTTGCAGACGCATTTGCGGCCCACGGTGTCTGCGATGTCGCCGCCTTTGCGTACGTAATCTTCGACCGGTTCCGCGGGGCAACGCCATGCCACAGCACCATCGTCTTTGGCGTAGGCGTGACGCAGGTAACCCAGGTCGCAAATACGCGAGCGTTTCTTGTACAGCTCATTGTCCGAGAAAGTACCCGGGGTTTGAACGACTTTGAAAGGGAATCCGGTCGGGGAGGCCACGGGATCCGTGAAAATCTCGACCTCACCCTTGGCGCTCATGGCTAGCACTTGAGCCTTGAGGTCCGGGTCGATGCCAGACTCTTCACAATAGGCGAATGCCGTTCCGACTTGCACGCCGGTTGCGCCTAGATCGAGGGCCTCTTGGATTTTTTCAGGACCGGCAAAGGAACCGGCCAACCAGAACGGTAGGCCATAACCTTTGATGGTTTCCAAGTTGGGCACGTCGCGCTTGGTGTACAGGGGCTCGCCTTTTTCGGAGAGCTGCATGGCGCCACGCGGAGGAGCGTTGTGGCCACCAGCGGTGGGACCTTCCACGATGAACCCGTCGACTCCGCCCTTGGTGCGGCGAATCAAGACATTGGCGATTGTATCGGTCGAAATGATCGCGAGGAACTTCGGGCGTACGAGCTCAGGAGCGACACCGCCACAGTAGGCGACCGGATCAAATTCAGCGAAGACGCCGGCGGTGGTTCCCTTTACATCGACATGCAGTTTCACTGCTTGGCCTGCACTCAACTGGTCGAGCACGCTGGGGATCGCGATAGGAATACCGGCTCCCATCAAAACGAATCCCACACCCGCCAACATGGCTCCGAAGATCGAAGGCAGGTTGGGGACTTGGATTTTCTCCAGGTAGTTGATGCCGACCGGATGGTCATGACCTTCGCGCGCTAGGAACACTTCGACGAAATTTCCCGCGACCAGTAGATCCAGCAGAGGGCCCGACGGTTTTTCAGAGGGCATGGGTTTCGCTTTGAAACGCTTGTCTTCCGGTTTTCCCCCGTCGATGAAGTAGCGATCCAAGATGCGCTGCGCCACGCCGGGGATCGGGAAATGCGAAAGGGCCCGGCGCATGTGTCCGCCCGGGTCGCCCACTTCCAGACGGCGCGCCAGAATGACATCTAGCGCGGTTCCAGAAACGACACCCAATTGGCCGGCGGATGACACAGCTTTGGCAAGGGACCAGCTGGACACACCTGCGCCCATGCCTCCCTGAATGATCTTCGGTAGCCCGATCTTCTTCATGGGCGTCATGCTAGCAGGATGCTTCCCCCAAAGAACCCCGGCAGATCAGGATTGCTTGTGCTTTCCCCGCAAATACCGGAAGAGCCGACCGCTGGGAAACTCCAAAATGGCCCGTGGGGACTTTCGTATGCTGTAGTCGCGCTCGGAGGCGCTATTCCCACATGATTCTGACGATATTGGCATTAACCCTAGGTGCCGCCCCAAGCAATGAGACAAATGGGGTCGAGGCCGTGGTACCGGGCGATGCCCTGGCCGTCCTGCGCGTCCACGATCCGGCCGGGCTGCTCTCTGGTGACCGCAAGGGACCTTGGCTCAGCCTGCTCAGTGATGCCCGCTGGCTGGCGCCCTTTGGCGAGGGAGAACCTGCTTCAGCGCTTGAAGGGCCGGAATTGCCATCCCAGCTGCGCGAACTGTTGCTGCATGCGGACGACCTGAGCCTATCCATGGGCGGCGACCCGGCAACCGATCGGGGCTACCTAGCCTTGGCCCTGACCGGCCCACCCACGCTGGCCATTCAAGCTCGGCGTTTCATACAGCAGCTCGACCCAACGGCACAATCCGATCCGACCGGGCTCGCATCTATCCTGATCGGCATCCAAAACGTGTACCACGTGGGTGAGGGTCGCTTTCTGATGGTGCGCTCAGGTTCCGGGAGCCAACCGCTCGAGATTTTGGGCCGCATGATGGCTGCCCAAGACCAGCGTACGAACATCTTCCAGGTCGAGGGTCTGGCGCAAGAACACCGCGGCGAGGATTTTGAGATCCTTTTGGACCTGGCCCAGACCTGGAAGAATGGTCTGCCTGTAACCGATCCTGATTTTGCCTCCATGCGGCAGGAACTCGAAGCCACCGCCGCCGCGATGACTTGGGCACACATTTCGGGAGGCGTGAACAGTGCGGGCCACTGGGACCTGCGCGGTGTATTGCCCTACCCCGAAGACCGCTTGATCGGTGAATTCCT
>JBLFXY010000261.1:0-5173 GCA_047611645.1 Glaciecola sp. | reverse complement strand
TCGCCCACACCCTTGGCGACTAGCACCTCGATCGCCTTGGCCTTGGCGGCTTCGGTCTTGAGTCCGTTCCACTCGGGGGAGTGAATCGCAACGCCATGGCCGGTGGTGCATTCGCTGCCATCGGTGGAGCCTTTGCCCGTGTCGACGACGGCCTTGATAGGCAGGTTGAAAGTTTGAGCGAATTCAAAGTCACGATCGTCATGGCAAGGCACGCACATGATGGCGCCCGTGCCATAGCCCATCAGCACGTAATCGGCCACGTAGACCGGAATGCGAGCTTCCGGGTGATCTGCGGGCAGCAACGGATTCAAGCCGTAGGCACCTGTAAAAACACCGGTTTTACCCTTGGCCAAATCACCGCGTTCCAGGTCGGTTTTCGTGGCGGCTTCCCTCCTATAAGTGGCCATGGCTGCATGCTGATCGGGCACCGTTATCTTTTCGACCAACGGGTGTTCGGGTGCCAGCACCATGAACGTCGCTCCATAAAGAGTGTCCGGTCGGGTAGTGAAGACGCTGATGTTTGCGTCGTGACCTTGGACCGCGAAAGTAATCTCCGCGCCCTCGGAACGGCCGATCCATTCACGCTGCATGGTTTTGACCGACTCGGGCCAATCTAGACCGTCCAAGTCGTCCAGCAAACGATCCGCGTATTCGGTGATCTTGAGCATCCATTGCTTCAAGGGACGCTTCACGCAGGGGTGATCGCCGCGCTCGGAACGGCCGCCGACGACCTCTTCGTTGGACAGCACCGTCCGCAACGCCTCACACCACCAAACGGGTACTTCCGATTGGTAGGCCAAGCCCCGGTCATACAGGCGCGCAAAGATGTATTGGGTCCAGCGGTAGTAGGACACGTCGCTGGTGGCGAACTCGCGATCCCAGTCGTAACTGAGGCCCAGGCGCTGCATCTGCCCACGGAAGTTGTTGATGTTGTCGCCGGTGCTCTCGGCCGGGTGCTTCCCGGTCTGGATGGCGTATTGCTCCGCTGGCAGGCCAAAGGCGTCGTAGCCCATGGGGTGCAACACGTTGTAGCCTTCCATGCGCTTACGGCGCGCGATGATGTCGGTGCCGATGTAGCCGATGGGGTGCCCCACATGAAGACCCGCGCCCGAGGGGTACGGAAACATGTCCAGCACGTAGTACTTGGGTTGATCGGGGTCGAAATCGGGTTCGCCGGGGCTGTGGGTGCGGAAGGTTTTTTTCTCCGCCCAATGGGCCTGCCAGCGAGCTTCTATGGTTTTGGGGTCGTAGGACTGCACTTTCTTGGCCTCCATGGGGCGCTCGGGAGACCCAATACGCAGGTGCAATAAGACGTTTGCACGCTGAAATCGGGTCCTGTGGGGTGGGCAGCATAGGGGCATCGGGTCCCCCTTCGCTCAGCTGCTTCCAAAAAAAACGTGAGCAGGCTTGACCTGGACCCATTTGGTAAACACTCTAGCCGCCCCGATGAACGCGAGAGCGTTGATCTGCGTGGTTGGTTCATCCAGCCCGTTCCGGGACCAGGGGGATTAGCTCAGTTGGTAGAGCGCTTGAATGGCATTCAAGAGGTCAGGGGTTCAACTCCCCTATCCTCCACCACCCTGGTCCTGTGGCCTCCCATGCGAGGCTTGCCCGGAGAAATCTGGCGCGCCCTAAGCGGCCCCTGTGCGGCAAAAGCCTCGAGAGAACTCGGGTTGTTTACAGGTCGGGTTGTTGACCGACCTCCCCGCGTAAGCGGTCAGGCCTCGCGTAAACTTTGAGGCACGGGGAGAGACTCAACGTCGATTTGGACTCGATTCCGTCCCAGGGCCTACCCATTAACCCGGGAATCCACTGATTCGGTCATCTGGAGGCCTGTAGCCCGTTCCCGCCGGGGCTCCCAGCGGATATTCTGCTCGCGATATGACAGACCTCATCAGCCCCGACCGCCTCGCCAAGCTCCAAGCACTGCGTGAAGCTGGAATCGATCCCTTCCCGCCCCGCGGCATTCAGGGAACCCCTATCGAGGAACTTAAAGTCGGCATGGGGAGCGTGGAAGAGCCCGGGCCCATGGTCGGCCAGCGCGCCACGATCTCCGGCAGAATTATCTCCTGGCGGGACTTCGGGAAATTGATCTTTTGCCCGATTGGAGACCGAACAGGTCGCTTGCAGGTTGGCCTCAAAAAGAACGAGCTGGAAGATTTTTGGCCCCTACGCAAGAAAATGGACGTGGGAGACTTGGCCTCGGTTTCGGGCGAGCTCGGCTTCACCCAAAAGGGCGAGCCCACCCTGTGGGCCGATGACTTCACCCTGCTGTCGAAGGCCCTGGCCCAGCCCCCGGAAAAATTCCATGGGTTGACCGACAAAGAAGCGCGCTATCGCCGGCGCTACGTGGACCTTTGGGACCAAGACGTGATGACCACCTTCGTGCAGCGCTCCCAGATCCTCACCAGCATCCGCAGCTTCCTCGCGGCACGCGGTTACTTGGAAGTGGAAACGCCCACCTTGCACCCGATCATGGGTGGAGCCACAGCACGCCCATTTGTCACGCACCACAACTCGCTGGATGCGGATCTATTCCTGCGTGTCGCGCCCGAATTGTATTTGAAGCGCTTGATCGTCGGCGGCATGGAACGCGTGTTTGAGATCGCGCGCAACTTCCGCAACGAAGGCGTTTCCCTGCGACACAACCCTGAATTCACCATGCTCGAGCTGTATCAGTCTCAAGCGGACTACAGGGACATGATGGAAATCACGGAGAGCATGATTTCTGGTCTTGCACTCGAATTGCACGGTACGACTGAGATCGAGTGGCGCGGCAAGAAATTCGACATGAAGGCACCCTTCCAGAAAGTTTCGTACATCGAAGCCTTTGAAAAATCCAATGGCTGTGCCTTCGATGACGAAGCGGCTGTGCGCGCACGTGCCACAGAACTCGGGATCAAGGACTTGGGCAACTACTGGAAGCTCATGAACGACGTGTTCGAAGCCACGGCGGAAAAGGACCTCATTGGCCCGCTCTTCCTGTGCGACTACCCCGTGCAAATCTGCCCGCTTGCGAAGCGCAGTGCGGAGGATCCGCGCCTCGCCGAGCGCTTCGAAATCTTCATCGACGGTGTGGAACTGGGCAACGCTTTCACCGAGCTCAACGATCCCATTGATCAGGAAGAACGGTTCCAAGGGCAAGTCGCCGACAAGGATCCTGAGAGCCCGGCCGAGGTCGACGTGGACTACATTCAAGCCCTGGAGTTTGGCATGCCGCCCGCCGGCGGATTGGGCATCGGCATCGACCGCCTGGTCATGGTGCTCACCGGCCAAGATTCCATTCGCGACGTACTGCTGTTCCCCGCCATGCGCCGCGTGCAAGGCCAAGAGGGCAAGCAAGAGGCATCCGCCGAAGTCACCACCGAGGCCTAAACCTTGTATCGATATTTCCTAAGCCTGCGCTACATCGTTATGCGGCCGATCAACTGGATCGGCACGCTCAGTATTTTTGTAGCAGTGTCCGCCCTGATCTTGATCCTTGCGATCATGTCCGGCTTCCTCGAAGAAAGCCGCAAGCACCTGCGTGGGCACCTGTCCGATGTGATCGTGACGCCGTCGTTCGACGTGCCGATCAGCAGCCTACGCGCCTATCCGAGCCGCGACACGGAAGGCATTCTGGCCGAGATCTCAAAGCACCCCTCCGTGGTCGCCGCGGCGCCCCAGCTGGTTTACCCCGGCATGCTTGTGCCGCCGCGCAGCGAGGTCGTCATGACCGACCCCGACGGTATGGGCATGGTCATGGTGAGTTTTCTGGGCGTGGATATCCCCGCCGAGTACGGCGCGACCAGTTTGCTCCAGGACTTTGAAAGAGAGACCAGCTTTGGCGCCTTCGATCAAAGACCGGCGGACTTGACCGATCCGTTCGCTTATCCAAAGAACTACCGCCCCAATGAGGATGAACGGCCGCGCGATCCCATCATCATGGGCGAGCAGTTGGCCGTGCGCTGGGGACTTCACAAGGGCAGCGAACTGGAATTGGCCACAGCTACATTGGATCCGGACACCGGATCGTTCCTGCAAGCAGGCAACCGCCGGGTTGTGGTTGTGGGCACCTTCCGCAGTTCCTTCAACGCAATGGATCTTTCGCGTGTGTATTTGCAGCGTGAGGATCTCGCTGATTGGCTCGGTCGGCCGGGTCAATACAGCCAAGTTGTGGTCAAGCTCGAAGACTACGAGCGCGACAGCGAAAATGTCATCAATGACCTGCGCACCGATTTAAGCAGCGCGGGATACTTGCATCCCTTGCCCGACAACCCCATGTCGTCCGATTTTTCCTGGGAACTGCAAACCTGGGAGAACAGCCGAGGGTCCATGCTCGCTGCGATCGAAAACGAGCGGGCGCTACTCGGCATCATGCTCGGCTTGGTTCTGCTCGTCGCCGGGTTTGGAGTCTTTGCGATCCTATCCATGATGGTGAGCGAAAAACGCCGTGACATCGGAATCCTGACAGCCCTGGGGGCCACACCCAGTGGCATCCTGACTCTCTTCCTAGCCATCGGCGGAATCGAGGCTTTGGTGGGCATGGTGCTTGGCGTTCTGACCGGGATCGCCGCTGCGCACAATATCAACGAGATCGAGAATTGGCTCAGCAGCGTAACGGGCTACCAGATCTTTGACCGCGAGATCTATTACTTCGACCACATCCCTACCGTGGTCGAAATGTCGGGGATCGTGGCTATCGCCAGCGCGAGCGTCTTGACCGCACTTGTGGCCGCAGCCGTTCCCGCGTTGCGAGCCGCCTATCTAAACCCTGTGGACGCCCTGCGCTATGAGTGACCTCACCCCCGAATTCGCTCCCGAGGCCAGCACTCGCGTGGACAGTCCCCTTGTGATTCCGGAGCCGCCTGGATCCTTGCTGATCGATGCCAACGGTATTCGGCGCTCCTACAAATTGGGCGACCGCACCTTGGATATCCTGCATGGTGTGGACCTGACCCTGCACCAGGGCGAACGTCTCTGCTTGATGGGAGCTTCAGGATCTGGCAAGACCACTCTGCTCAACATATTGGGCTTGCTGGACAAACCCACCGCAGGTCGTGTGGCTATCCAAGGGCAGGACGGCTGGACACGCTCCACCGCCAAGCGTGCTGAGCTGCGCAATGACAGCATCGGTTACGTCTTCCAGTTCTATCACCTATTCGCCGAGCTGAACGCCCTCGAGAATGCGTTG
>JBLFXY010000260.1:0-5174 GCA_047611645.1 Glaciecola sp. | reverse complement strand
AAAGAGTCCCGAACCAAAGGCTCGGGACTCTTTTTGATGCGGCACTATCCTGCCGGCAATAGGCGGCAGGGCGCCTCACGCCGTATACTCAGCCGCCGAGTTCTTCGGCCACGTTGTAGACCCAGGGCTCGGTGACGGGGGTCCAGTCGCTGATTTCAGCGAGATCCGAGAACCAGAGGTCTAGCTCGAACTGGGCGCTCTCGGGGGAATCCGAGGCGTGCACCAGGTTGTTCGAGAAGCTCATGCCCAGGTCGCCACGGATGGTGCCGGGGGCGGCTTCTCGGCTGTTGGTCTTGCCGACCATGGAGCGGATGACCGGGATGGCGTCCACGCCTTCCAGGGCCAGTGCAACCACCGGACCGGAGGACATGAATTCGACCAGACCGCGGAAGAAGGGGCGCTCGCTGTGATCCTTGTAGTGCTTTTCGAGCATTTCCGCGGGGAAGGTGCGCATCTTCATGCCGACGATCTTGAGACCTTTGGCTTCGAAGCGGGAGATGATGTTGCCCGCCAGGCCGCGTTGTACGGCGTCCGGCTTGAGGAGGACCAGGGAACGTTCCATGACCAATGTGAGGGGTGGGGGTATATGGGGGGGCTGGGCCAAATTGCCCAGGGCGCGGGATTCTACCGGCTTGTGTCCTAAAGGCTAGCCCCCAAAACCAGGTCCCTGCCAAGTGTGAGAGGGTTTCGCCCGTAAGGGGCCGGGGTGCGGGGGCGCGCCGCACCCTCTCTCATGTGGGTGGAACCCCTCGAAACAGCCGTATGAGGGACTTATTGGCCACATGGGGCGTTTTGTATGTTGAAGGGCTACAGGTGGACCAGAAGTCCCCACATATCGGGCGAGAGTTGTTTGGAAGGCAGGGGCTTTGTGGCCAGTTGGAATCGGTGGCTTCGGGGTCCAAAGCCCAATGGGCACGTATTGCTTAACTCGAAGTCACCCTGAGTGGAGCGTTGGCGAGAACTTTCCCGAAAGAGGGGAAAAAGGGCCGGCTCCGCTTGACTCCAAGGGCCCCATGACTACATTCTTCGCGCGTTGAACGTGGTGGAGCCGCTGCCCCTGGTGGCAATGGCCTCACTCCTGAAAACTTGATCCAACAGGGACCCCGAATCCGGGTCGTCCCCTCACTAAGCAGCCTTTTCCAGGCTTTCGATGTCTACGGCCTCACCCAGCTCGAGCCCCGAACCTGATTCCACGGAATCAAACGGAGCCCCCCGGCAGGATGACCCCAAGCGTTCGGAACTCTCGGACAAGGAACGCCGGCAGCGCTCGATGCGCGATTTTGGTCGGTATGGCTCGGTAGGGGTGCAATTCGGAATGGTCCTGGTCTTGTTTGCCCTCGCTGGATATTGGGTGGACAAGAACCTCGGTTCGAGCCCCATCTTTTTGGTGCTCGGCGTCCTGGTTGGCTTCGGCGGCGGGTTGTACTCGCTGATCAAAAAAATACCGGTCTCCTCGAAGGGGCGCTCCTCGCGCTCCGACTCAAACAAACACCCTTGACTACCACTTCTAGCCTATTCGGTTCCAAGAGCCTGATCGGGACCCTCGCGGGTCTGGCGATCGCCGCACTGGTATTCCAGTGGCTGGAGGGAACCGTGCGCAGCGGCGCGTGGGCCGGGTTTTTGCTCGGGGCCGGACTGGGTTGCATCGTTGTGGGCTGGCAGGCGGGAGCGTTTCGACGCGCCCCCCAAAAAGCGCTCGAGACGCTCGCACTGGGCTTTTTGGTCAAGTTGGTAGTCCTGGCTGGCATGTGTATCACCGTCCGCTACTGGGAGTTCTTGGGCAGCCGCCTGGAGTGGCAAGCGTTCACGCTTTCCGCCACAGCGGGTGTCGTGCTCTTGCTCTTTCTGGGCACCTGGGACAATGCTCCCATCCTGAGCGAGGGTTCGCGCTTGACCGCACAAAACAACGAGACCCTCCCGGTCTCACAAACGTCGTCCGCCGATTCCTCTAGCGCCCCCCAAAACCAAGGAAGGACCGCCTCGTGAATTTCCTCCGTTTGCTCTTGATGGCCGTAGTGGTCATCGGGTCCTGCTTTCTGACCCACAAGTACTCCGAGCACCACGCCGTCACAAACGCCGACGCGTTTGAGGGCTTGTACATGCACCTGATGCCGGCAGCCATGCTGGCTTCGCAGCACCATGCAGCTGAAGAGGGCACTGGGTCCGATGGTGAAGAAGATGGTGAACAAGGCGGCGAGCACGCAGCCGATGGGGATGCAGGCAGCGTCGAGGCCTCCCACGACGGCAAGAACTACGTGTTTGCGCCCACCCTGGCCTTTCTGCCCGCCATTATGGACGGCGCCCCGAACAGGGCTGGAACCCAGTTGGTCTTGACCAACCTGCAGGTCTTCCAGTTCGCAGCGCTGCTCTTGATGATCCTCGCTTTCAGCGGCATCCCCGCCTATCTCCGGACGGGCCGCGGGGACTGGATGACGCGCATGTTGACCGGTTGGATCCTGTACATCCGCGATGAGATGGTGGTGCCCAACCTGGGCAAGGATGACGGTCGGCGCTTCCTACCTTTCTTCTGCACGATCTTCTTCTTTATCGTGTTTATCAACCTGATGGGGTTGGTTCCCGGCGCGGTAACGCCCACCACCAACGTCTTCGTGACCATGGCCCTGGCGATTATCATCTTCTTCTCGATGATCGGTCTGGGGATGGCCGCTCAAGGCCCCGTGGCCTTCTGGAAGAACTTGGTACCCGAAGTCCCCGGCTGGATGTGGCCCATGATGTTCGTGATCGAAATCGCTGGTCTCATCATCAAGCCCTTCGCGCTCATGATTCGTTTGTTTGCGAACATGACCGGCGGTCACATGGTCGTGCTGTCCTTCATGGGCATGATCTTCTTCTTCGCTGGCACTGATCTCAGTCCGATCGCTTGGGGCATCTCCGTCCCCGCGGTTGGTTTCGGTGTCTTCATCATGATCATCGAAGGTTTTGTGGCATTGCTGCAGGCCTACATTTTCACCCAGCTTTCCTGCCTGTTCGTGGGTGCTTGTTTGCACCCGGAACACTAGGATACCGCTCATCTCTTCAACTGGAAGACGGACCAACAGACCCGCCTTTCAGTTTTCAAAACTAGAAGTGCTAGTTTTCGCCGCAGTGGCGAGGACTCGCTTCACCCCACAGAACCCAGCCCTTCGGGGCCCACCAAGAAACTACCCGTCATGCAAGACCCCGTAGAAACAACCAACCAGGTCATGGACATCGCTAAAGCCGGTGCAGCGGTCGGAGCTGGCCTCGTCGCCATTGGCGCGGGCATGGGCATTGGCCGTATCGGCGCTGCAGCAAACGAAGGTATCGCTCGTCAACCGGAAGCTACCGGCGACATCCGCGGCACCTCGATCATCCTTGCCGCCCTCATCGAGGGTGTGTGTCTGTTCGCCATCGTGCTTTCGCTCCTGATCGTTCTCGGCGTAGGCGCATAAGTCGTTTGGGCTCAATGGGGGAGGGACCTGGTTCCTCTCCTTGCTAGCCCATCGTCTTGATGCGACACGTTCGTCATCTTCCTCTCCGCTTCGCTTGTTTAGCGAACACCCATTCTTACCGCGACCCCACCTGAGATATGAGCCAATCAATCTTCTTAGCAGTTGCTGAATCCGGGGGATTTAATCCTCTCGATCTAGCCGCTTCTGGAGCCTTATTTTGGACTCTAGTGATCTTCCTCTTGGCCCTGCCTTTTATGTGGAAGATGGTCTTCGGGCCAATCACTCAAGCTCTAACCGAGCGGGATGCCCAGGCAACCGCTGCCATCCTTGCCGCCGAAAAGGCCGGTGAGGAAGCAGAGGAAGCCCGTGCTGCCGTCGAAGTAGCCCTCGGGGAAGCCCGTGTGGAAGCTTCGAAGCTGGTGAATGCCGCCAAAGATCGGGCCGAGGTCCGTGAGCGCGACATCGTCGACAACGCCCGTAAGGAATCGGATGCCATGATCGCTTCGGCGCGCAGTGCAATCGAAACCGAGCGAGAAAAGGCGCTTTCGTCCATCCGTGAAGAGGTCGTCAACCTCAGCCTCGGTGCAGCCAGCAAAGTGCTGGGTCGCAACGTGGGCTCCGAAGACGATCGCCGCATGGTGGCCGAACTCGTTGGCAGTCCCGCATCCAAGCCTGAATAACCGGAGCTTTTCGAGTGACTACCGCGCAATCTGAAACCTTAATCGATCCCGTAGCTAGCCGTTGGGCTCATGCATTGTATGAGCTCGCCAGCAAGAAGGGGACTCTAGACGAGGTGCGGAAGGACATGGTCTTGCTAGCGCAGGCCGTGGAAAGCTCCCGAGTGAGTTCATTTCTTGTGCACTCATCCATTCCCTTGGAACAGAAGGAGAAACTCTTCTCCTCGCTGACTCAGCAATTGTCGAAGTGGACCCAGAATCTGGTTCATTTGGCTTTTGAGCGCCGTCGTGAGGGCCTATTGCTCTCCTTGCCCGCTGCCTTCAAGCAACGGGAAGACGAACTGAGTGGGACCGTGCAAGGCGTGGTCGAGAGCGTTCGCGAATTGGGTCAAACCGAAATGAGCGATCTCGAAACAAGCCTGACCGCTCAGTTCAAAAAGACCGTGGTGCTTACCCAGCGTAAGAATCCGGACTTGGTCGGTGGAGTGCGCATCTTTGTGGGCACTTACATGATCGACCGCTCCTTTTCAGGTCGTATGGAAGACCTGCGCCGGAAGCTTCGCAACGCGCCGCTTACCAGCAACTAGTTCAACCCCCCCCTCAAACCGAATCCCTCGGGCCTCAGCAGGCCCCTCGTACACCTGATCTAACCATGGACCTCCGACCCGCAGAAGTCACTTCGATCCTCGAAAATGAGATCGAGTCCTACGGTGGCAGCAGCCAAATGCAAACCGTCGGCACCGTGCTGACCGTCGGCGACGGCGTGGCCCGTATCCACGGTCTCGACGATTGCATGATGAACGAACTCCTGGAATTTCCGGGTGACGTTCAAGGTGTGGCCTTGAACCTGGAAGAGGACAACGTCGGTTGTGTGCTTCTTGGTAGCGCTTCGAAAGTGCGCGAGGGTGATACCGTGCGCGGCACCGGCCGCATCATCTCGGTACCCACCGGACCCAAGCTGCTCGGCCGCGTCGTCGACGCGTTGGGCAACCCCGTGGACGGTAAGGGCCCGCTAGGCACTTCCGATTCCGACCTGCGTCCCATCGAGCAACAGGCTCCCTCCGTG
>JBLFXY010000259.1:0-5213 GCA_047611645.1 Glaciecola sp. | reverse complement strand
GACCACAAACGAGGCGGGGGATTTGAATATCAGGCCCGGAGCTCGCTATGGATTTGAGTCCGGAATGTTGGCGGGATTCAGTCCGAGTCAGCTCGAGGAACAGCTTCGTAGTATCCCTACTCTTTCTGTGGTCATGCATCCCGATGACCTCTTCGGTTACCAGGCGGCCTCGGGGCGTGAGGGCATCTATAGCAACTCTGAGGAGGATAGCGCTGGCTGGGAAAGGGCTTGTTCCGCTGAATGGATCGAGCCGGATGGCAGTCCTGGTTTCGCTGTGAATTGTGGACTGACGATCCAGGGCGGCAGCAGCACCAACGTCAACAACCGGGGGCAGCTGTCCATGTCCCTGCACTTCCGATCTTCCTACGGGCCCTCCAAGTTGGACTATCAAGTATTCGAGGACTCTCCCGTGCGGGAGTACGACAAGTTGATTCTGGACGCCCACAATCAAAATTCGATCAATGCCTTTGATAGCCCTTCGGGCAAGGCGCACGCGATGGAGGTGCGCGACCCGTTCATGGCCAGTCTGGTGGGTCGTATGGGCCACATCACCCCCCACAGTCGCTATGCCCATGTGTACCTGAACGGCCTGCACTGGGGCATTTACGCCATTCATGAACGCCCGGATGATGACTTCGCTGCGGCCCATTTGGGAGGCGATTCGGAGGAGTACGACTACGTGAAACGCGGGGTTGTTTTTGAAGGCAACTCCAATCGCATCAACGAGTCTCAACCAGGGCTGTGGGCGGAGGTCGTAGACATGACCCGCAATCCCATCACACCTGGATCCATGTGGCGCGGTGAAGATGCTTGGGCCGCGTTGCAGGCTCGCGTTGATATGGGAGCCTATGCCGATTACCTGATGGCCAATTGGTATGGCGGTAACACGGATTGGCCCCACAACAACTGGACCGCAACGGCCCGCGGTCGCCTTTCGGCGGACTATGCCGATGTGAATCCCGACCCCCAGCTGACGTTTCATGTGTGGGATGCGGAAACCACCCTGTTGTGGGGTGGCGCGCCCTGGTTGGTTGGCGATGGTTTTTACGACCGCACCAGTCGAATCTCGAGCTCGCAAGTGGATGCGACCATGATCCATTGGGCTGCACGGCATCATCCTGATTGGTTGATGCTCTTCGCGGATCGAGCCCATCGATTGCTTTCTTCCGGTGGAGCTTTGTACGTGCACCCCGACGATCAAGCCCCCGGAACGATCTTTGATCCCGCTCATCCCGAGCGCAACGTGCCCGCTAGTATCTTTGAGCAGGTTGCGCAGGAATTGGAGCCTGTGGTGCACTTCGAATTCGCCCGCTGGGCCAATTACGGATATGCCGAGGGCACCCACCAAACCGGCAACTGGTCCATAGAACGGGATCGTTTGCGGAATAGTTTTATGGCGTTCCGCTCGAATGTGCTGCGGCAGCAACTCGAGGGGGCCATTCCAAGTTTGTATCCCACGTTGAAGGCTCCGGTGCTTGTGCCGGCCTCCGGTGCATTGGGAAGCATCGGTGAGTTCCAAATGAGCCATCCCCAAGGCGTCGCGGTCTACTACACACTGGACGGAACGGATCCGCGCGCATCTCTTGGAGGCATCTCCCCCAGCGCGCACCTTTCCGGAGTCACCGCGGGTTCAGGACAAATATTCCATGAGCGTGAGACGCTTGCCGCCGGGACCCGGCCGGCGGTTTTGGGCAGCTGGGTGCAAGTGCAAGCGCGGGCCTATGACGGCACCGATTGGAGCCCGCTTGAGCCGAGAGATTATCTCGTGGGCATGGACTTGGCGCTCAATGAACTGATGTCTCGCAATGGCGTCACGATCCCCGACGAAAGCGGCGAATTCGACGATTGGTTTGAATTGAAGAACAATTCCAGCGAGCCGTTTGATTTGACCGGTTTCTACTTGAGCGACGATGCCTCGAACCCGCGCAAATGGCCGATTCCGTTTGGGACGGTCCTGGGAGCAGGCGCCTATCAAATGTTTTGGGCGGATAACGATTCGCTCCAAGGTGCTCTGCATGCGAACTTCTCGCTCTCGGGCGGAGGCGAGTTCCTCGGGCTCTTTGGGCCGGATGGTCTTGGGAACGAATTGATCGATGGTGTCGACTTTCCGAGCCTCGCTACGGATCAGTCCTATGGCCGCGCCCCGGACTCCACAGGGCCTTGGATCGTGCTCGCGCTGCCGACTCCTGGATCCTCAAACTAAGGGCAAGACACGGTCGTCCACAGGCGGAGGGCGGACGGAGTCCGCGCGCTCGTATTGCCACTTATGAAAAAACCGGCGGCCATGCTTAGCATGGCCGCCGGTCGTAAGTTTAGAGCACCGGGGTCAGTCGGTTTTTCCGCTTGCGCTGTTGAGGAAGCGGAATAGCTCCGAGTTGGACGAGAACAGGATGGTCGTGTCCGTGTCGATGGCAGCGAGGTAGGTCTCCATGGTTTTCAAGAACGCATACAGGTCCCTCGATTCAGCCGATTTGTCGTAGGCCGAGGCGTAGATCTCGGTGGCGCGGGCATCCGCTTCACCTTTGATGACCTGCACACTGCGGTAGGCCTCGGAGTTGATTACAGACAGGTCCTTTTGACGGTTGCCTAGGATCTTGGCCGCTTCGCCCTCGCCTTCCGAACGGAAGCGGGAGGCGATTTGCTGGCGTTCCGAGATCATGCGCTCGTAGATTTTCTCGACGACGCTCGGGTTGTAGTTGATGCGCTTGAAGCGCACGTCGAGCAACTCGATGCCGAAGACCGCAAGCTTTTCGCGGGCTGCTGCTTGGATTTCTTGCTCGATCAGTTTGCGTCCCTTGGAGATCGGGTGCAGGACGCCAATGTTGCTGCTGCCGCTGCCAGAAACCTCCAGGGTTTCATCCTTGCTGGGAATGCGGCCCGCTGTGGTGCGGATGACCTCGATCAGGTCGTGCTTGGCGATCGCGTTACGCGTTTCACTGCCCAGGATGTCATCCAGGCGAGATTGCGCGCTGCGCTGGTCCCGAAGGCGTTTGAAGAACTCCAAGGGATCGGTGATGCGCCAGCGGCCAAAGGTGTCCACCGAGATGTACAGCTTGTCGCGGGTGGGCATCTCTGTGCGCTTGCCATCCCACTCGAGGATGCGCTTATCCACGCGGTTGACCTTCTGCACGAAGGGTTGCTTGAAGCGCAGACCCGCATCAGTAATCGGATCCCCCACGGGCTTACCGAATTGGGTGATGATGACCTGTTCCTTTTCGTTGACCACATACATGGAAGAACGCAACAGGATGGCGATGACCAAGAAGATCAGGATCAACCCGCCAGATATGATTTGCTTCATTATTGTTTTCCTCCATTCATGAGGTCTTGTGCCCCGCCCAGGTTCAACAGCGGAAGAACGCCTGAGGCATCCTTGTCCAGGATGATCTTGCGGCCTACGCGCGGAAGAACGGTGCCCATGGTTTCCAGGTACAGACGCTGCTTAGTGACTTCTGGGGCCTTGAGATACTCGGTGAACTGGGCATTGAATGAGGCCGCATCACCCTCGGCTTCGTTGATGCGCTGGGTGGCGTAACCCTCAGCGGTCTTGATCAATTGATCTGCTTCACCGCGTGCGCGGGGAATAGACTTGTTGTATTCGCCGTTGGCGTTGTTGATGGCACTTTCACGTTCCTGCTGGGCCTGGTTGACCTCGTTGAAGGAAGCCTGCACGCGCGTGGGCGGGTTCACGTCCTTGAGTTGGACCTGATCGATTTTGATACCCATTTCGTAGCTCTCTACCAGGGCCTGCAGCTTGATAAGGGTTTCATTCTCGATCTCTTGGCGACCGATGGTGATGACCTCATCCACAGTGCGGTCCCCCACCACCTCGCGCATGATGCTCTCAGAGGCGTCGCGCAGGGTGTCGTCCGCATTGCGCACGTTGAACAAGTAGCTCTTGGGGTTTTCGATGCGGTACTGGATGACCCATTCCACAAGGGCGGCGTTTAGGTCGCCGGTCACCATGGCTTTCTCGTCGGCCCATTCGCGCTGATTCGAGGACTGCGAGAGGTTCGTGTTGCCGTTCGAACCAAAGCCGAACTCCTGCTTGAGCTGACGCCGAACAGGTACGAGATCGACCTGGTCGATACCGAAAGGCAACTTAAAGTGCAGGCCGGAACTCACGGTGCCCGTGTACTTTCCGAAGCGCATCACAACACCCTCCGATTCGGCTCTGACGGTGAAAACCGAAGTCCAGATGGCGATCACGATCAGTCCGAGGATACCGGCTGCCACCACCATCTTGGGGTTGACTTGAATGTCAGGACGATCGGGGAAAGTATTGGGCGGAAATGGATTCCGAGGGGGGGAGTCACTCATGGTATTTTGTGGCGTCTAGGTTTTGGAGGTCACCTTGGCAGTCTTTATGGATAAGACCTCAATAGCAAGGCAATCCCGAGGTTTGGGGCCGGTTTCTGCCGGGGTTCGCGACGAAGCACCTGCGCTGGCTACCCACGGGCTGGAGGAGCAGATAGACTATCGCCCATGGCAAGTAAAGCAGTTCTACTCGATCTCGCAAGTTTCATGGACTCCCCCCTTACGCAGGGAATGGAAGGCATTCAACGGGATCAGATTAAATCGATCGCGGGCAAGTTCCTAGCGGTCTGTCACGACCAATTGGGCAAACGTCCCTGTGACATGGATGGGCAGGATATGCACGGTGCTTTGGGGCACTTGTTGCCCGCTCGATTTGAGCGCAAGGATCCCCTGGCGGAGCTCGCCCCCGATGTTTTGCGGGCCTACCTGCAGCACCTGGAGGAAACCGAGGTGGTGGCCCAGTCCTTTGAGCTGCGCAACGGCCTCGAGACCACCATGGATGAATTCCTAGAAACGGTGCGTACGGGCAACAATCCCCACCACAACCATCACGAGCCCCAGAAACCGCTGAAGCACGGAGCTCCCCGGCTCGGCCGCAATGATCCCTGCTCGTGCGGCAGCGGGAAAAAGTTCAAGAAGTGCCACGGGAAATAGCGCGCGCTCGCGTGGTAGGTCCTCGCTACCGTTGGGCAAACGAGCCACGAGGGCCAGGAGGACCACGAGGACCAGGATCGTGACCCGGCCCCGCCCCCACTGAATGGCGCCTTGGGTTTCGAGTTCCTTTTGTAGGCTGTCCAGCCGCAGGGCTGGCGTGCAGCCTCAATCGAGTCCTTTCACTCCTCTAGTCACTCCTCTAGCCCAAGCTTCCTCAATTTGGGTGCGATCACCATTTGGCA
>JBLFXY010000258.1:0-5220 GCA_047611645.1 Glaciecola sp. | reverse complement strand
CCAGCCAAGAACCCTGCAGGGTTCTTGGCTGGCCCCAAGTGTGTGAAAGTGTTCCTGGTTCGGTACTCCCGTTAGGCCCCGCGGAGCAGAGTGAAGAGGGGGGAGGGATTACCAGGACGACGCTTCTCGTTCACCAACTGCTGAGCCCAAAGGTGGCTGAGATCCACCAGGAAGCTCTCACGCTCCGTTCTGGTTCCGCTACCAGGTGTGCGGCGCAGCATGCGCAGGCCTTCCTCGGCTTCCACGCGCAGGGGGTTGGCGGGGTCCGCGGGCAGGGAGAGGCAAGGGCCAGCCCAAACGGAGGCGCCGGGGAAGTTGGCGATGCGGGCCATGTACGTGGCGCCGATTTCGATTTTGGACGGCCAAGAGTCCTTGCCCACGTACAGCACTTCTTGGGTGTGCTGGTCGACGACGGTTTGCAGTCCCGACGAATCCACGTCGGTCACCCGAACCAGGCGCAAGGGAGCTCGGTCGACCTCTCGCATCAGGCGCATTTCCTGGTCGGAAAGGCTCCCTAGGCTCAGTAGCAAGCTAAGCACGCTCTGACCTTCACCGCAATCCATATCGATGGACGCAAGGGCCTCGAAGTTGGCACGCGCGGTGGAGTCGGAACGCAGAATGTCGCTGTGTCGCTCGGAGAGCTCGGCGCATGCACCTTCCCAGAACCACTCGCGCAATTCTTCGAGGGCTTGCGCGTGCTGAGGCAGGTGCATCAGATGATGGAGTCGGCGTTTCAGCTGCTTCCAACTATCCAGAATAGTGGGTGCAGGGAGAGGAGTATGATTCACGATTGAATGGGTTGGACTCGGTGCGGGTGGCATCGGGGAATGGAGAATGTTGATCACTCAGGAGTCCTACAGATAGTAGGTCCCGCACAGGGCGAAAGTGCGAATAACGCCACTCGTCTCAAGACGGTTCCAACATGGCTCTGAGGTGAGACACGGCCCCCCTCCAATAGGGCTCACGCAGGAGTTCTTATTTGGGTCGTGGCCCAGTGGGTCCGGCTTACTTGGACTCAGGGTCGTAGGCTAAGTACGGACCCAGCCAATCCTCGGTTTCCTCAAGGGACATGCCGCTGCGCTTCGAGTAGTCCACCACCTGGTCGCGACCGAGCCGGCCGACTCCGAAGTAGCGTGACTCAGGATGGGCCAGATATATACCGCATACACTGGCGGCGGGATCCATGGCCAAGCTTTCGGTCAGAGTGATCCCCATGGCGGGCGCGTCAATCAAGTTGAAAAGCGCGCGCTTGGGAGTGTGGTCCGGACAAGCGGGATAGCCAAAAGCCGGCCGAATGCCCCGGAAACGCTCGGCGATCAGATCGTCGTGGGAGAGCGCACCCTGCTTTTCCAATCCCCATTCCCGTCGCACTTTCTGGTGTAGGTACTCGGCGAAGGCCTCGGCCAGGCGATCGGCTAGTGCCTTGACCATGATCGAATTGTAGTCGTCGAGATCGGCTTCGAAACGAGCGGCGATCGCCTTCGCGCCGATGCCAGCGGTCACAGCGAATGTGCCGATGTAGTCGGGGATTGCCAAAGCTCGCGGGGCCAGGAAATCCGACAAGCTGCGGTTTGGACGGTCGTCGGTGTGGATCGTTTGTTGACGCAACATCGGGAAGCGGCAGAGCTCCTCCCGGCGGTCTTCGCCGCTGTAGAGAACAATGTCGTCCCCTTCACCTGAAGCCGGCCAGAATCCGTAAACCCCGCGCGCGCGCAGTTCATTGCCTTCACAAAGTTGCTTAAGCATGGCCTGGCCGTGTTCGAATAGCTCTGTCGCCGCCTCGCCGTACTTTTCGCTGGTCAAGATTTGCGGGTAGCGGCCTTTCAGTTCCCAGGTGCTGAAGAAGAAGGTCCAGTCGATGTAGGGGACGAGTTCGGTGAGCGACACGTCTTCCAGGAAACGCTGACCCAGGAACGGGGGCGCTTCGACATCTTCCGCCTTCCACTCGAATTTGGGAGCATTGGCGCGCGCGGCTTCCAGGCCGAGCAGTTGCTTGGCTTGGCGATTGCCGAACTGGGTACGAATGCGTTCCTGGTCCGCGATCAGCTCCTCGCGGAAAGCGGCACTCTTTGACTGGCTCATGAGATGTCCGACCGTGCCTACGGAACGGGAGGCATCGTGCACGTGCACCACCGGATGATCGTAGTTGGGGGCGATCTTGACGGCGGTGTGCTGGGGGCTGGTGGTCGCGCCACCGATCAATAGGGGCATGGTCATGCCTAGGCGCTTCATTTCGCTGGCCACCGCTGCCATTTCCCTGAGGGACGGAGTGATCAGTCCGGATAGACCGACCATGTCCGCACTTTTCTCCACGGCCGCTTTGAGAATTTGATCGGCGGGCACCATGACGCCCAGGTCGATGATCTCGTAGTTGTTGCAGCCAAGCACCACGCCCACGATGTTTTTACCGATGTCGTGTACGTCGCCCTTTACCGTGGCCATGATGATGCGGCCGGCATACGAACTCTCTTGCTTGTCCTTCTCGAGGAAAGGCTCCAAGTAGGCCACCGCGCGCTTCATCACGCGCGCGCTCTTGACGACCTGGGGCAGGAACATTTTGCCCTGGCCGAAGAGGTCGCCGACCACTTTCATGCCGTCCATCAAGGGACCTTCGATCACTCGAATCGGTTGACCCAATTCCTGGCGTGCTTCTTCGGTGTCCTCCACGATGAAGTCCACCACGCCGCGCACCAGGGCATATTCCAAGCGCTTCTCCACCGAGGTCTCTCGCCAGGAGAGATCGACCTCGCGTTTCTTACCACCGCCGGTCACCTGTTCAGCGAAGGTCACCATGGCATCGGTGGCGTGCTCGTGGCGGTGGAAGATCAGGTCCTCCACGTGCTTGAGCAGATCGGCGGGGATGTCTTCGTAGACCACGAGTTGCCCCGCGTTGACGATACCCATGTCCATGCCCGCGCGGATCGCGTGGTACAGGAAGGCCGAGTTCATGGCTTCGCGAACCACATTGTTTCCGCGGAAGGCGAACGAGAGATTCGACACTCCACCGGAGACTTTGGCACCGGGGCAGGTCTCTTTGATCGTGCGTGTGGCTTCGATGAAGGCGATCGCATAACGATCGTGTTGGGAGATGCCGGTGCCGATGGCCAGGATGTTCGGGTCGAAGATGATCGCACCGGGGGGGAAGTCCAACTCGTCGACTAGCAAGTTGTAGGCGCGCTGGCAGATGGCGACCTTTTGTTCGGTGGTCTCCGCTTGTCCCGTTTCGTCGAAGGCCATGACCACCACGCCCGCACCGTAGCGTTGGATGATGCGCGCATGCTCCAGGAACGTTTCTTCACCCTCTTTCAGGGAGATGGAGTTCACGATACCGCGTCCTTGAATGCAGCGCAGCCCGGCTTCGAGTACCTCCCAATCGGAGGAGTCGATCATGATAGGTAGCCGTGAGATTTCAGGCTCGGTGGCGATCAAGTTAAGGAAACGCGTCATACACGCGGGTCCGTCGAGCATGCCATCGTCCATGTTCACGTCGAGGATGTTAGCGCCGCCTCGCACCTGATCGAGTGCGACCTCTAGAGCGGACTCGTAGTCCTCTTCCTTGATCAGTCGCTTGAACTTAAGTGAGCCGGACACGTTGGTACGTTCGCCGACCATCAAGAAGTTTGAGTCCCCGTCGATGGTCAAGGGCTCGAGTCCACTGAAGCTGACCCAGCCCCGACGGCGGGCGCGTTTGGCATGCTCACGCGGGGCCAAGCCGTGCACGCCCTTGGCTATCGCGGCGATGTGGGCCGGGGAGGTGCCGCAGCAACCGCCGACCATGTTGACCAAACCGCTCTCCGCAAACTCACGCAAGAGCGCACCGGTCACATCGGGTTGTTCGTCGTATTCACCGAAGGCGTTGGGCAAACCGGCGTTGGGATAACTGGAAACGTATACGTCGGCCACATCCGCCAGGGCGGCCACGTGGGGGCGCATGTCCGTGGCTCCCAATGAGCAATTGACGCCCACTGAAAGCGGGCGACTGTGCACAACCGAGTGCCAGAAGGCTTCGACGGTTTGCCCTGATAGTGTGCGTCCTGAAGCGTCGGTGATTGCGACGGAAAGTTGGATCGGGAGCTTGCGGCCCAGATCGATGTGAGCTTCGTCGATGGCGACGAGTGCGGCCTTGGCATTGAGTGTGTCGAAGATGGTCTCAACCATCAGCGTATCCACACCGCCTTCGATCAGGGCTTCGATCTGCTCGCGGTAGGCCGCCTTGAGTTGGTCGAAGGTGATCGAGCGGAATGAAGGATCGTCCACGCGCTCTGAAAGCGACAAGGTTTTGGTGGCGGGCCCAATGGCTCCGGCCACGAAGCGCGGTATGGACGGGTTCAATGCCATGGCGGCATCGGCCGCTTGGCGCGCGATGCGCGCTGCTGTGAGGTTTTGTTCACGCACCAGACTCTCGGTGGCGAAGTCCGCTTGGGAGATCGCGTTGGCCCCGAAAGTATTGGTCTCGATGATGTCGGCTCCAGCCGCTAGGAAATCATCGTGGATGGAACGAATCAAATCTGGACGAACGATCGATAGCATCTCGTTGTTGCCGAGCATGGCGCTGGGCAAGCCTTCGGTGAAGCTCGTTTGGAAGTCTTTCTCCAGCAGGTTGAACCCCTGGATCATGGTTCCCATGGCGCCGTCCAGGATGAGGATGCGCTCCTTCATGCCCTTCTCAAGGGCTTGGCGGACGTCGGCTTGGAGGTGGGTAGATTGTGACTGGCTCATTTGGCGGAGGAGGTCAAAGCGGTGGAGAAACCGGTGGCGAGGAGTGTCATGAAGTGAGGAGGGCTTGGGTCGCGAGCCACGCGGATGATCTTGGTGTTTTCAAAGCCGGCTTTTATCAGCAGGCTTTCAAGGTCGGGTTCGGTGAATCCTAAGTGGCGGTGTTGCAACCGTGTCCGAACCCAGTCTTCGTTGTGTGCTAAGAGGTCGATCACCATCAGGCGACCGCCTGGAACCAGCACGCGGCGGGCTTCGGCCAAGCATTGGGCCGGGTCTTCTGCGTGGTGCAGGGCTTGGCTGAGAACGGCCACATCAAAGGAGCCATCTTCGAGCGGCAAGTCTTCGATCTCGCCTTCCACGTAGTCGATGTTGTCGAGACCACGTTTGTTGGCGCGCAACTTCAATTGGTGGAGCATTTCAGAGCTGATGTCCACGGCCGTGATACGTTCGGCGACGTCCGCCAGCATGAGGGTCAGCAATCCATCGCCAATGCCCAGGTCCACG
>JBLFXY010000257.1:0-5233 GCA_047611645.1 Glaciecola sp. | reverse complement strand
CTTCGCTTCTTTGTGCGAAGAACCGTTCCTCCGAACCTAACTCCCACACTCCACCGTCCGTCGCAGCCTCACCGTCGTGTTAGGGCTTCGCGTCCTTCGCGCCCAAAAAAGCGTTTCTCCTCAGCCTCACAATCCCCGAACACCCCCCTCCGCAACCACACCTCTACGCCTCCAAGCATCCACTCCACAAACTACCGCCGCGCTCTCCGCGCACCCTTACGCTTCTTCTTAGCCTTGTTCCCAGTAGGATCATCCGACCCAGCAGGAATCCAGTTTTCCGGGGGCTTCTTATTCTGCACTTCCAACAAAAAGCGCGAAGGATGACGCTGAATCTTAGACCCACCCCGAGCGCGTTCACCACACCAAGACATTTGAAGCACTTTTTGAGCGCGCGTGATCCCCACATAAGCCAGACGCCGTTCCTCTTCAATCGTGCCTTCCTTGGCAGAGCGCGTATGAGGCAGAAGATTCTCTTCGAGGCCTACCAGGAACACGTGCGGGAACTCCAGGCCTTTGGAGGCATGCAAAGTCATCAGGGTCACGGCGCGCTTACGCTTGGCGTCTTCGGCGTCGGGGCTGTCGTTGGCGGACAGGGTCAAGCGATCGAGGAAGCCGTTAAGTGTCGGGCGCTTGAGTTTGCGCACGTAGTTTTCCGCATAGTTCATGACCTCAAGAACACCTTGCCAGCGCTTGGTACGCTCGTCTTCGGTTTTGTAGAGGCGGTGCACTTCTTCCTCGTAACCGACGAGGTCCACGACCTGTTGGATGAGGGACGGAAGGTTGTTTTTTTTGTCCGGGTGTTCCAGGCGTAAGAGGCGCATGTTCTCAAGCAAGCGCTGCACTGGAGCCACGCGCTTCATGGAAACCCCATCGACTTGATCGGCTTTCAAGAAAGCTTCGCAGGTAGAAATGCCCTGGTCCGTGGCGTAACGGATGACGCGGTCCTGGGTGGTTTTCCCCACGCCGCGCGGCGGGCAATTGATGATGCGCATCAATGAAGACTCGTCGTCCTGGTTGGCGAGCAGCTTCAGATAGGCCAGCACGTCGCGCACTTCTTTGCGGTCAAAGAAACTCAGGCCGCCCACGAGCACATAGGGGATTTCCTTGAGGCGCAATTCCACTTCGAAAGGCCGAGCCTGCAAGGCGGTGCGGAATAGGATCGCGAATTCGTCGTGGTAGTGGCCGTGCTTGACGCCTTCGATGATGTCGCGCACCGTGTGCTCCGCCTCGATGGTCTCGTCGCGCATCTGCACAGCGATGACCGGCTCACCGGGACCAGCGTGGGAACGCAGCGCTTTGTCGTGGCGCGAGGTGTTGTTCACGATCAAGCGGTTGGCGCAACCGATGATCTGCTCGGTGGAGCGATAGTTGGTCTCGAGGCGAACCGTTTTGGCCTCGTGGTAGGTGCGGTCGAAGCCCAGGATTTTCTGGATGTCCGCTCCGCGCCAGCCATAGATCGACTGGTCGTCGTCGCCGACCACGCACAGGTTGCGGTGACTCTTGGCGAGCGCATTCACGATCTCGAACTGGGGGCCGTTGGTATCTTGGTATTCGTCGACCAGAAGGTAGCGATAGCGCTGTTGGTACTCGGTCCGAATCTTGGCGTCGCGCAGCAGCACGAGAGCTTTGAGCAGCAGGTCGTCGAAGTCCACCCGGCGCGTGCGCTGCAGGGAGGCTTGGTAGCGCATCCAGGCCTTGGCCACCAGCTCTTCCTCGTCGGCACCCGGGCCGTCGAGCAGCTTTTCGGGGGTCAGCAGTTTGTTCTTGGCCAGGGAGATGCGCGAGAGCACGTCCCGGGGTTTGAGACGCGCTTCGGGGATATGCAATTCCCGTAGGGCGGCTTTGATCGTGGTCAGCTGGTCGGAGGCATCGCAGATGCTGAAACCTTGGGGCCAGCCGAGCTCTGCCTTGTGGTCCCTCAGGAAGCGCAAGCAGAAGGAGTGGAAGGTGCCCACGGTCAGCGCTTCTGCTGTCTTTTTGCCCACCAGCTTGGCGATGCGATCCTTCATCTCAGCCGCGGCCTTATTGGTGAAGGTCATGGCCAGGATGCTCTCCGGATCCACCCCTTGGGAGAGCAGGTAAGCGATGCGCACGGTAATCACGCGCGTCTTGCCTGTTCCCGCTCCGGCCAAAACCAGGAGCGGGCCCTGGGTCGTTTCCACAGCGTCGCGCTGTTCGGGGTTCAAGCTGGCGAGGAGTTGCTGCATGGGGGCGAGGAATTTAACAATGGGAGAGCGCTGACTCCAGGTTCCCGTGTGGATCTCGGGCCCGAAAAGTTCAGAACCGGGCATGGAACGGGGCAGGGATGAGGATTATTGGAAAGCACCAATTCCCAAGGGACCTCTGGTCGATAGGCTGTGGGCCCTCGGGCCGTTTCGCCCGCTGCCTCCCGCCGTCAAAAGTACCCCCATGAGTGTCCCCAACGCCTCCCATCATACAACGGACGCGGTCGTTCGCCGAGTGGCAGCCACGGGCAATGAGCCTCGAAGCCGCGGTGCAATCGTCGTGGGCGCGAGTTCGGGAATGGGGGAGGCCCTGGTGCTGCAGCTGGCACGCGAAGGTTACACCGTGGGCGCCGTGGCGCGTCGCGGGGACAAACTCGCCGCTCTGGCCAAGGAAATGGAGCTGGAACCCGGGCGCGTGGTGCCTTTGGCCCACGATGTGACCGATACAGCGGGCGTGCAGGCCGCTTTCACACAGCTTGCCAGCGAGATCGAAAATGTGGAGTTGTTTTTGTACGCCGCGGGTGTGATGCCCGAGGTGGGACCCACGGAGTACAACACCCAGAAGGATCTGCAGCAGGTGGCGGTCAATCTGGGCGGGGCCATGGCCTGGTGCAACGAAGCCGCCAACCTCTTTCAAAGTCAGCGCTCCGGAACCCTGGTGGGCATCGGTTCCGTCGCCGGCGACCGTGGCCGCAAGGGCAACCCGGCCTACCACGCTACCAAGGCCGGCTTTGCCACGTACCTGGAGTCCCTGCGCAACCGCCTCTCCGAAGTGGGCGTGCACGTTCTGACCATCAAACCCGGCATGGTGGAAACACCCATGACCGAGGACTTAGGGGAACTGATGTGGCCCATCTCGGCAGAGGTGGCCGCGGCCACCATCCTGGGTAGTGCCCGCCGTGGATTTTTCAACACCCGCTATGTGCCCATGCGCTGGTGGGCGGTCGGTACCGTGATCCGTGCCATTCCTTCTTTCATCTTTAAGAAGATGAGCATCTGATGCAGATCTCTAGTGGCTTGGAAAAGGCTTTGGCCGATTTGCCTTCGGGCTATCGTTTGGTTGAAGGCTGGGGCATGGTGTCCGGCGCTTATTCGCGCATCGTTCAGCCGGAAACCGTGGAACAGTTGCAGGCGGTCATGCGGGCGTGCCAAGCGGAAGGCGTGCTGATGACCCTGCGCGGTTCCGGTTGCAGCTATGGCGATGCGAGCCATACGCAGGCCGTGGAGGCTCGCCAGACCCTGGTGCTCGACCTCACGCGCTTGAACCGCATTCTGGATTTCGACCGCTTTGCTCAGGGCCCCGACGGCAAGCCGGCGGGTTACGCCAATGTGCAAGGCGGGGTGACTTTTGGGCAATTGTGGAAGCACATTTTACCCCAGGGACACTGGCCGCGAGTTGTGCCCGGCACCATGCAGCCGACGCTGGCCGGTGCGGCCTCGATGAATGTGCACGGTAAGAACAATTTCAGGGTGGGGGCCATGGGGGCCAACATTCGCGCCTTGGATGTGGTGCTGCCGAGTGGGGAATTGCGCACGCTGCGACCCGGCGACGATCTATTCCGGGCCGTCATTGGTGGCATGGGTTTGCTCGGCTGCATCACGCGCCTTGAAATGCGCACCCAGCCCGTGAACTCGGGCAACGTGGCCGTGCGCGGCGTCAGCGCCAGCAGCGTGGGGGACATGATGGAAACCATGTCCGACCACGAGGACAGCGCCTACTATGCCGTCGGTTGGATGGATTGTTTTGCCAAGGGCAAGGCCCTGGGCCGTGGACTTGTGCACCTGGCCCGTCACTTGGATGCGGGCGAGGATACCGAGCCCGATCAAACCTGCGCCGTGTCTTACCAGGAGTTGCCCGGCTCGATCTTAGGCTTCCCCAAGAATGAGGTATGGCGCCCCCTGCGCATCCTCAACCGGGACCTGGGCATGCGCAATCTGAACCGCCTCAAGCATTGGATGGGCAAGCGCGAAACCAAGAAGGGCGAGTATCTGCAGAGCCACGCTGGCTTTAACTTCCTGCTCGATTTCGTGCCCAACTGGAAATTCGCCTACGGTCGCAAACACGGAACGGGGTTGATTCAGTACCAACCGTTCTTGCCCGACGACACAGCCCAAGGCGTCTTCGAAGAACTGCTCAGGCTCTGCCAGGAACGCGGTTTTGTTTCCTACCTCGGCGTGCTCAAGCGCCACCAACCCGACGACTTCCTTTTGACCCACGCGCTGGACGGTTGGTCCCTGGCCATGGACTTCAAAGTCACGCCCAAGAACCGCGGCCGCCTCTGGGACCTGTGCGACGCCATGACCCAAGTCGTATTGAAGGGTGGCGGACGCTTCTACTTTGCCAAGGACCTGGTTCTCGGCCCCGGAGCTCTACGCCGCGCCTTCGATAAGGAATCGGTCGAGAAGTTCTTGGAGCACAAACGCGAGGTGGATCCCAAGAACCTCATGCAATCCGACCTGTATCGCCGCGTACTCGAACCGTACAACGCGCCCGTCGATTTGCCGCTGACGAATTTTTGATACGGCGTTGATTCCGTTGATACGGAGTCGCAAATTCGTGGTGGGGTGTGCGACTCCCTATCCCTTTGCCCTGGGGAGTCGATGCCGGACAAAGTGACCGCGAACCCGTGCGGTACTTTGATGCCGCCGATAGGGAGCAGGGAGTCTGACGCTGTATCCCAGACCCAAGCACCCGCGGGGCGCATCTTCACCGATGCGCCCCGCGGTTCGTTTATCGCCGCACGGCGAGCCCCCTGTTTGCTTTCAAGGACTGGCATTTCTGGGCGGCTGAACTCCGTTGCAACCCATTCCCCCCTCTGCCCAGCCACCTTCCCCGGGTTACCCATTTCGCCTGGATCCCCTACAATCGAACCCATGGTCGCCACCAACTCACTTCTCCTGTGGATAGGAACTCCAAAGGGGCAGTTTGGGGGGAGTGGGGGGAAGGCCGTTGGTGCGCGGGGGCGAGCATGGGGTTGATGGTACGGCATTGAGCGCAAAATGGGCCG
>JBLFXY010000256.1:0-5239 GCA_047611645.1 Glaciecola sp. | reverse complement strand
ACAACGCTCCATACATCAAAGCCAACGGCAAGAAAACGACCACCCCACCGATTGCAAAAGCCTCCGCAGAGTTACGCAGCGTCAGCCCCTTGTGGGCCAAGCGCACCCACCAAAAAAACCACAACGCCAAAATGAGGATCACCGCTGCCCATTGCAAACCCATGGAATACTGCAGGAGGAAGCCCCCCAGAAGGTCCACGTGCACCACATCTTTCCCGCGCGCCACACTCGCACCGCGCAACAAAGAATCATCCGCTTCCAATCCGATCAGCACCGCCAATGCATTCTCGCCCTGGTGCTGCAAGGACTGGGGGTCCAAACGCTCGGGCGTATCCAGCGGCGAATGATAAACAGCCCAATCCCCGATGAAAGCGAAGTTCAGCGCCGCCAAACCATGCTCGAGGAAAATCTGTAGATCCGACCCGTTGGGCATGCGTCGGTAGATTTCGACGGAGAGCGAGCTGGCCGAGGGATGCTCCACATGCTTGCTGTACATGTCGATCCACGGTCCATTGCCCAGACTCGTTTCGAACAGGCGACTGACGCCAGTGGCTCCACGCGCCTCCAAGTTCACCACCAAACCGATGCGATCCATGGCGGGGTGTTTGTCGGCGAAAGCTTGCGCGCCGAAGAGCCCGTCCTCCTCGCCTTCCGTGATCAAAACCCAGAGCCCAGTCTTATGCTCGCCTTGTGTGCGCTCCCGGAAAGCCCGCACGGCCTCGATCCAAGCCGCCGCGCCCGCCAAATCGTCCGCCGCGCCCGGCCCCGCCCCCACTGAATCGTAGTGGGAAATGAGCAGCGCGTCCCGGCCCTCACCATTGCCCGGAAAGTGCCCCACCACGTTGTGCACCAAGGCGACTTGCGACGGCCGTTCGGCATTCTGTACCCAAGCCCTTTGCACCTCGACCTCGGCCCCCGCCAGGGTCAGCGTTTCGACCAAGCGTTCCCGAATGCGCGCCCCCGCAGGACTGCCCACCGGGTGAGCACCTTCCTTCCCGAGCCACTCCACCAGAACATCCATGGCCCGCGCACTGGAAAAGCGCGACTCGTGGGCCGTGCGTCCAAGGGCGGTGGGCAGGGCACCGTCGGAGAGCACCGCACCCCAGAGCGCCACAAAACCTAGAGCGCAGGAAATCAGCCAAAGTCCTCGGCCCTGGGAAACATGCTTGCGAGCCAAAGGCCCTCTGCCCGCGGCTGGCTCGATCTCTTGGTTGGATTGCATAGGAATGTCCCCCTTGTTGGAAAATCGAGTCCGTTGACAGCGGATTTGCGGAGCAGCTTCGGACTGCTTGGAGTGAGGAGCGAGGCTCCCCACAGTCAGAAGCATAGAATGATTCGGTCCCTATATACCAAGGCCATGCGACTCAAGAATTGTCTTCCCCTGCTCTGCTGCTTACCTCTCCCCCTCCTGTTGCCCGCCTGCGGCGACTCTAAATCGGATTCGGGAATACCTGGAACTGCCCAGGACGCCGCGCAAGACGCTGAGGCCCAAGCTGCAAGGACACAACGCCTACTGGCTTACGAACGCTCCGCGTATTTCGCTGGCCTGAGCGAATGGCCCCAGGCCCTCAAAGAGCTCGAACCGATCCTCCAGGGTCCGGATGTGCTCAGCGAGGACTGGGTGCGAGCCGCAACAATCCATTTGCAGGCCGGCGACCTCAATCAATCGACGGACTTTTTGGAGCGCGCCAAGGGCGAGGGTGACGATGGTCTGGCCGCGCGCTACTTGCGCGCGCGCATCGCGTCCTACGACTTCGAAACTTTGGAAGTCTCCAGGGACTTGTACGAAGCCCTACTCCAAGATGCCCCCAGCGATCTGGCCACCCACTACGCGCTGGCGCGTGTGTTCGAAGAACTCGATCCGGAGGACGACGCCACCTGGGAAGCCAACCAAGCACGCTCCAAAGAGCTCTTCCAACACGTGCTGGACAAGGGCTTGGCGCACGGTGGAGCCTGGTACGTCTCCGCCCTGTACCGCATGTACGTTCTCTCCCTCGAGGATCCCGACCCGGAGGTTCGCAAGGCCTTCGCAGATGCATGGAAAGGTATGGAGTCCATTGGCGCTGAAGCGGTCAGCACCATGGTTCTCAACGAAGGCCAATTGGCAAAGTTGGAGGCACCTGCACCGGGCTCAAACCCGAGCATCAAAATTTCGAATCCGCCCCAGTATCAACTGCGCCAAACCCTGCCGGTCACAACCCCGGGGGTGCACGGTCTGCTCATTCGCGACCTCAACGGCGACCGGCTAGCGGACGTGGCTTGGTTGGACGAAGGTGGCCTGCTTTGGCACCTGCAAAATCCGGAAGGAACCTTCACGACCCATCGGGTGTGGAACGAAAATGCAGACCACTTCCGTGTGGCCGACTTTTCAAGGGACGGTCTGCTCGATGTGCTACTGATCCAAGACGACCGTATCTCGCTGCTCGACTACGACCTCCCGGCCAACGAGGACGCTGCCCCGACCCTGACCAAAGCCCCCATCTTCGCCACCCTCGCCGGGGCGGTAAAGGATGTGGAACTCGGTGATTTCGATCACGACGGGGACTTGGATGTGATCGCCGTGGGGTCCTTTGGACTGACCCTTTTGCGCAACGACGGAGCGGGCCGCATCCCCGAACGCGATGCGGACCAACCGCGCGGAGGCTGGGCCGACGTGACCGAAGAGCTCGACCTGGAAGTGCCCAAACCCCTGCTGTGGTGCGCGATCGAGGACTTTGACGCCGACCAAGACCTGGACTTCATGGTGGGAGGCAAGTCAGGAACCCTATTGGCCAGCAGCCTGCGCGGCGGCAATTTCGAGGACACGACCGCAACGTTCTTCGACAAAGAACATCCGGGCGAATGGGAACCCCTCTTCGAGGACTTCGACGGCAATGGTCTCGTGGATGTGTTGCATCGCGACGCCACCGGATTCCGTATGCGCATGGGCGCTGCCCCCGCAGAAAGCCAGCAATTCGTAGCCACTCCTGCCGGCCCCCCCATCTCGGGCGACTTCGACCTGGATGGTTTGGTCGATGTGATTTGGCCTAGCGAAGGCAGGGTCGCAAGCGGATTCCTCGGCATCGGAAACGCAGAGCCCCTGCCTTGGAAGATCACGGGCGGCCCCGGCTGGACACGAAATCTGCTGACCGCCGAAATGGATCGCAACCTGGACACCCCGATTGCCTTGGAGATTCTGCGCCTGCAAGAGAACGGCCTGGAAATCTGGCACAACCCGGAGCCTAAAAACAATGGAATGCGCTTGCGCTACGAAGGCAAGAAAGACAATCCCGATGGCATCGGCGCTGTGATCGAAATTCGGATCGGCGCCTTGTACCGCCGCCTCTTCTACCGCGGCGGCACAAAAATCCTCGGACTGGATCAGGCGGACTACGCGGACGTCTTGCGCGTCACTTGGCCCAACGGCGTGGTGCGCACGGATCTCGACATCGAAGCTGGCGATCCCTTCGCTCTGGACCTAACCCTCGGTGAGCAAACCGAAGGCCTGATCGGATCCTGCCCTTTCCTCTACACCTGGAATGGCGAGGAGTTCGAGTTCATCTCGGACGTGCTCGGTATCACCCCCCTGGGTTTGCCCATGGGGCCAGGCATGCTGGTACCGCCCGACCACGACGAGTACGTGTTGATTCGTGGAGATCAGCTGCAGCCCAAGGACGGGTTTTATGAGCTGCAATTCACGGAAGAACTGCGCGAGGTCACCTATCTGGACCGCGCGGAACTCCTGATCGTGGACCACCCCGAAGGCACGGAGTTTGAACCCAACGAACGCTTCTCGTTCCCGCCCTTCCCGAGCCCCGAACCGCACCTGTTCGACACGCCCCTAGCGCCCACACTCGCCACGGGCAGTGACGGCAAGGATTGGACCGCGCAGCTCGCTAAGACCGATGACAGCTATGCGGCGCCCATGCGTCCTCTCAAAGGGCAATTCCTAGGCCTTTCGGATCTGCACTGGCTGGAGCTTTCCTTCGACAAAAACCAGACCCAGGACGCCGAACGCCTGCGCCTGGTTTGCACGGGCTGGTTCTACTGGACCGATGCCTCCGTGAACATGGCCACGGCCCGCACGCCCGGTCTAGACTTCATTCCGCCCATGATCCTGGTCCCCGTTCAAACGGATGAGGGCGAGGTCTGGCAACCCATCGGTCCGCCCGTAGGCTTCCCCGCTGGCAAGACCAAGACCATGGTCATCGACCTGACCGACCATCTCGATCCCAATGACCCGCGCTTGCGCATTCAGAGCACCCTGACCCTGTACTGGGATTCCCTGCGCTTGGCCGTTGGAGATCGGGATGGATCGCAAAGCGTCGCGCGCCTGAACCCCGTGCAAGCCGAACTTTGGCACCGCGGATTCAGCGCGCCAATTCAAACCGATCTACCCGATCAGCCGGAGCGCTTTGACTTTGAAGCGCTCACCAAGAGCGCCCGCTGGGATCAACACCCCGGACTCTACACGCGCCACGGTGACTGCTTGCCGCTGCTACAAGCCATCGATGACCGCTACATCATCATGGGATCCGGGGATGCTTTGACCCTACGTTTTGATGCCACCAACGCGCCCGGCCTGCAACCAGGATTCGTGCGCGACTACCTGGTCTTCCTGGACGGTTGGGCCAAGGACCGCGACCCCAATTCGGTGCAAGCACTCACGGTCGAACCGCTTCCGTTCCACGGAATGGGTTCTTACCCCTACCCGGATACAATGACCTTCCCCACGGACGAGGCCCACCAGATTTGGCGCAAGGAGTGGAACACGCGGCCCGCCCGCCGACTCATGCCGCCCTTGGCCCCCACGGCCATAGCGTCGTGGTTTGCCTCCAAGAAGCTGCCCGTCTTAAGTACCTCCAGGCGCTAGCTCAAGTAGGTAGCCCGGAATCAGCGGGTGGAAAGGGCGGATTGAACGCGGTGACTCCTATGCGCGAGTCACCGCACGGTTTGCCCTACGATCGTGTGCGCCTGAGTGAGTAAGCGCCTGAGTGAGTAAGCGCCTGAGTGAGTAGGCGCCTGAGTGAGTAGGCGCCTGAGTGAGTAGGCGCCTGAGTGAGTAGGCGCCTGAGAAAATTGGCGCCTAAGTACGAAGGTGATTGAACTCCACCAAGACGTTGGCCTTGATGTGCGCCACACCAAAGTCGCCTTCCTTCCAAGTCTCGTTGCCCAGGCCACGGTAGCGCAACAATCTGCGCTCGCCGGACTCTTGCTCGACCGTGACTCGCACCGAACCTGTCTTCGGCCAAATATCGTC
>JBLFXY010000255.1:0-5366 GCA_047611645.1 Glaciecola sp. | reverse complement strand
CGGGCAGCGGAACCGTCGGGGGTGACGTTGCTGATCGGCACTCCCGCTTGGCCTTCTCTGGCCTCGCCCATCTGGATACCGAACAGCACTTTGGGCTGACCGGGTGTTGCGCCTTCTTCTTCTTTGGGAGCGGGAGGCGTGCGGCGCCCTGCCATTTCGGGGTCCTGGAATTCGAAACGACCTTCAAATTTGGCAGCCTCGAACAATACCTGGTGGAACCACATGGAGGCGCGCACGGCATCTTTCGGGCGGATCCGTGACGAGGTATCGCGCGGAGTGTGATAGTCGTTGTGGATGTTTTCCATCGAACCGAATATCACGGGCACGTTGGCTTGCACGAAGCGCCAGTGGTCGCTGGCTGGCATAGTACTGGACTCCAGAACAACCTCGAGGTCGGTGCGGTCGGTCAGGGGCTCCAGGAATTCCTTTAGACCTATGCCGGTGCCCAGTGCGGATGCGGACAGGCGTTTGTTCTCGATGCGGCCGATCATGTCGAAGTTGATCATCAAAGCCATGTCCGCCAAGGGAGCGATGGGATTCTTGGTGTAGTGACCCGCGCCGTTCAAGCCCGACTCCTCCGCACTGAAGGCGGCGAAGAGTACGGTGCGCGCCTGGGCACCTTCGGGCATGGCGTCGAAATCGGCCTTCAGGCGTTCCGCGATGAGGATTAATGCGGCCACGCCTGAAGCGTTGTCATCCGCCCCGGGGTGGATCACCTTGCCTGCGTTCTCACGATCCCTGGATCCAAAGTTGCCCATGCCCAAGTGATCCAGGTGCGCGCCAATCATGACGTACTCCTTGGCCAGCTCGCCCTTACCTGGCAGCACACCGATCACGTTTTCAGCACTAGAGCCCTTGTAGGACATGGCGCAATGGACGTGCAAGCGCACATCCAAGTCCTCCACGGCCTCGCCGATGTTGGCGCGCTGGATCAGCGCCTCCAGGTTTAGGCCTGTGCCATCGGCGTCCAGGATTTTCTGCCCCAGGTCGCCGGTGATGTGCAACACCGGAATGTCCACTTGCGTGTTGGAGAACACTTTTTTATCGCGCAGGCGCTTAATACGCGAGTCTTTAGCACCCGGTGTATTGATCACGAGTACGGCGCTGGCGCCCCGTTTCCGAACCGCGTTGAGCTTGCCGCCCAAGCCGGCCTTCCCGCTCCAGCCACGCTTCGTGAAGAGACTCTTTCCCTTCTCATCCATGGGTTCAAAACGCAGCAAAATCGCGACCTTGCCGGTCAGATCCAAGTCATCGGAGAGACCCACAAAGTCGTCAGGTCCCGACTCGATCGCATACCCCACGAATACCGCATCAGCGCTGACTTCCCCGGCTCCACCCCAACCGGGAACTCCGTAATCGGTTCCCTGCTCCCAGGGTTCTTGCCCCACCAAACCAAAGGTGGCCTCTTCCACCGTGTACTTGCCGCCGAGAGTGAAGGGTTGACGCCAGGACTCTCCCGAATTGTCTACATCGTCCGCATCGTCCGACTCCTCGGCGGGCACGGCGGGCACGGCGGGCACGGCGGGCACGGCGGGCACGGCGGGCACGGCGGGCACGGCGGGCACGGCGGGCAACAGACCCGCACGCTCGAAGTAGAACTGCACATAGTCCTTGGAGATTTCCATACCCGGGGTGCCCGGAAGCCGCCCACCGAGAAACGGAGATGCCAGGAAATCCACGTGTTCCATATAGCGGTCCACCTCATCCATATCCAAGGGGGCGACGCTGGCCGCGGGCTCGGCCGCGGCCGGAGTTTGGGCGAACGCCGTTTGGGTCAGGAATGGCAAGGGTGCAGCCGCGAGCAGCAGGGTTTGGCGAAGCTTCATGTTTTCGTTTCCGACGGGGTCGAGCGGGAAGGCCACAGTGTAGCGCGGGCCGCTCCCAGCGCGCAGCGGAGCCGCGTAAGCCTGGGGTATGCGGGAGATTTTTGCCCCGGAAACTGCCGTGCTGGCTTTGTTGCGGGATTCCCTGGCAATCAATCGCTAACCTGGATGCCATGCGACTCAGCCCTCCCCTGCTTTTATGCCTTACTTTCGCGCTCGCTGCGCTGGCATCGGCTTGGAACGGGGACGGGGACGCGGACACGGGCACGGGCTTGCACCCTATGGACGGCCCCGATGTAGAGCTGAGGTTGCAACGCACCAAAGCGGGCATTCGCCTGGCCTTGCGTGCCAATCTCGTTTTCCTGGACGAGACCCTCGGTTCCTTCCGAGAACTTCCGAACGAGATCGCGCCCGAGGAGCAGGAGCAGCTGGAGTGGAGCACGCTCGAATGGCTGCGCGCATCGAAGGTCTTGCGCTTAGGCGACGAAGCACTGCCCTTCAAAAAACTGAACGCCACGTGGGTGCCAGCGGATCCGGAGCGCATCCCCTACTTTCCGCGGGAAGGCGGACGTGCGCTGACCTATCTGGATCTGCGCCTCGATTATGCCATGCCGACCGACGCGGATCGCTTGACCCTCGTTTGGCCCACTTTCCCGATCAATCCGGTCTTGGCCACGCCGGGCACGCCCGACCTGGAGTCGGCCCCTAAAATCGAGGTGAAAGCGGTGCTGATGGCGGGGCCTGAAGAGCGGATCGTCTCGCTCACGCACACCGAACCGGCCTATTCCTGGCGGCTGCCCCAGGGCCAGGGCGCGGATCACTTGTTGCCCTTGCCGCCGGTCCCTGCCACTACGAAAGGCATGAGCCTGACCCTTTGGATTGTCATGGCGCTGGGTGCCGTGCTCAGCGCCTGCATGCTGTTGCGCAAGAGCCCCCTGCGTTTGGCTCTCGCCCTGGGCGCGATCGGTGTGATGTTCACACTGGGGCGCTCTTCCTTGCTCGCTGTCTCCGCCGATTGGCATGTAGGCATGGCGGAGGGTGCCTTCCGTACCCTGCATGGCAATCTATACCGCGCCTTTGATTTTCACGAACCAGAAGCGGTCTACGACGCCTTGGAACAGAGCGTGCACGGGGATCTTCTCGAAGAACTGTACCGGGAAATTCACACATCCCTCGTCATGGAGGAAGAGGAGGGCGCGCTCTGCCGGGTAGAAACCGTCACGATCCAACACCTTCAGGTTTCTGAGTTGGGTTTGCAGGAACCGCTTACATTCGGGGCGGAGTGTACTTGGCAGGTGCTCGGCGTCGTGCACCATTGGGGCCACAGCCATCAACGGCTACTGCAATGGCGTGCTCAGTTTACGGTCCAGGCGACCGAGTTAGGTTGGCGCTTGACCGCTGCACAGATCCTCGAGACCGAGCGCTTGCCGGTGGACTCCGTTTCCGAAGCCCCCCCTGCTGTTCAAGGGAAAACCTTTTGAGTTTAGTACACCTACGCGATGTGGAGTTCTCCTACGGCTCGGCCCGCTTCTCGTTGCGTGTCAACGACATGCGGCTCGAGCCAGGGGAAAGCCTGGCGTGCATGGGACCCAGCGGCTCGGGAAAAACCACGCTACTCGAATTGATCGCTGGGTTGCTCGACCCCGTAAGCGGGCAAGTGGAATTCCAAGGACAGAGCTGGTCGGACCTCCAAGTCGCCCAACGACAGCGGCTGCGGCTGTCCAACTTGGGGCTGGTGTTCCAAGGCTTTGAACTGCTCTCCGCCCTTAGCGTCGAGGAGAACATTCTTTTGCCCCTGCGCTTCTTGGGACGTCCCCCGAGGCCCTCACATCGCCGTGCTCAAGAGCTCATGGAAAGCGTCGGCATCCAAGACCTGGCTCGCCAGAAACCTGCACAATTGTCCTTCGGTGAACGGCAGCGCGCCGCGCTATGCCGGGCTCTCATCACAAACCCCAGCTTGGTGCTGGCCGACGAACCCACCGCGAACCTGGACGAAGAAAGTGCGGCCCTGGTCCTCGCGTTGCTACTGTCCTACTGTAAAAGCAGCAACGCCACGCTCTTCCTCATCAGCCACGATGCGAAGCAAAGTCAGAGCATGGACCGCGTGCTAAACATGGAGTCTTTGGCCCAGGGAGCGCGCTCTTGAAGACTCTAATTTGGTTGGCGGGCAAGAGCCTACGACACAATCCTTGGCGCAACCTACTCTTGATGGTGTGCTTGAGCTCGGTTGTATTCATTCCGTGGGTCAGCTCTGAATTGCTCCGGCGCTATGACCAGGATCTCAAGGGCCGGGCTGCCGACACGCCTTTGGTGATCGGTCAAAAGGGTCACCGCTTCGACCTGTGCTTGGGCGTTTTGTTCTTTCGCAAGGCCGCATTGCCGCCCCTACAGTGGTCCCACTTCGTCGAGCTCACGAAACGCGCAAACGTGCTGCCCGTCCCCTTGCACTTGGGGTTCACCGTGCAGGATCTGCCCTTGGTCTGTACCACGCCAGAATACTTCGAACAGCGCGAACTTGTGTGCACTAGCGGTCACATCCCCCACACCATTCGACAGGTTGTTTTGGGTTCCAAAGCCGCCGCCCAACTCCACGTGGGTGTCGGGGACGTTCTGCATTCCGATCCGGCTGCGGGCTTCGGTCTCTCCGGCGCACCCGCTCAAGACCTGGAAGTCGTTGGTGTTTTGAGAACAACCCATGGCCCCGATGACCGAGCCCTGTTCGCCAGCATGCAAACCGCATGGCTGCTCAACGGCGCGTTGCACGGGCACACCGATGCGCGCACCCTACAGGATCAACAACCCAACATCATTCTGGCCGCGCGCACGGGGGGCCTGATCCTCTCCGGAGCCGTCGTTCCCGATCAAGACGCGAACTCACCGAACCCCGTGCACCTCCACAAGGATGCCAGCGACCTGCCGATCTCCGCGATTCTTCTATGGCCGCACTCGCAGAAGGAGCGCACTCTGCTGCAGACCGAAATCGAAACGCGCAACGAGCTCGCCATCCTGCGGCCCACACTCGTCGTGCAAGATCTCATGCACTACACCCTGCGCTTCAAACCGCTCATCGATCGCCTGCTTTGGCTACTGGGTTTGGGCATGCTGGCCCTGTTTGCATTGGTGGTCGGCCTCTCCTCGCAAATGCGCTCCAAAGAGTGGACCACGCTACGTCGCTTGGGCACGCCTCCGCACACGATTGCGGGTCTGCTGTTTTTCGAAATCGGCCTGATCGCTCTTGCTGCCCTGGGCCTAGCCGCCGCCGGAACCTGGCTCACCATTCGGTGGCTACCGGATCTAGTCCATACGATCTGAACGGAACTTGGCACGGATGCGCGGGCGACAAGCATTTGATGGTACGGGTTGCAGCCCCGCAACAGGTGGGTTTGCACTTGAGCATCCTCAGTACGATCTCAGGAGAAACGAATGCTGCGCGCGCCGATGGCTCCGCGACTTATGTGGAGGGTGGACACCTTCGTTTGCTGGATAGTTTCAGCGTTGATGCTTGCAAGCGGGGTCCGCGATACGCCCGCTGGCATCGGGGGG
>JBLFXY010000254.1:0-5370 GCA_047611645.1 Glaciecola sp. | reverse complement strand
ATCGAGACAACAGGCCGGCTCCCCCGCCCCCCCCCAGCGCGATACCGCCCAGCAGCGGAATCGGCCAAAATGAGGCCTTCGCCGCAGGGCTGTTTTTAGATGGGCTCCATGGGGCTATCCTCACGGGCATGGATTCCATCCCCCCGCGCTCCCATGTGCCCGACCACGTCTCCCAAGCGGGCGGCCTGACCCCAGGCGTTTCCGCTCAAGTCGCCGAAGATCTCGGTCTAGCTGAAGCACACGTCTACGGTTCCAGCAGCTTCTTCCACCTGCTGGCCGATCCAGACACCAAGGTCCGGGTTTGCACGGGCCTCTCGTGCCAACTCAAAGGAGCACAAGATCTACTCGAACGTGCACAGGCTAGCGGACTCCCCGCCAAGGCCTGCTCTTGCCTGGCCGCTTGCGATGCAGCCCCTGCCGTGCTTCGAGATCGGCGGGTCCTACCCAGCGTGACCTCTGCTGACATCGACGCCGCTGCCGGCAAGTGGCAAACGTTGCAAAGTTCGCAAGCCCCGGGCGATGCGCAGGAGCGCGCTTGGCGTGGACACGCAGGTCCCAAAGCCACTGCGAGTTCACCACTCTCCATCGACCTTTTGGGAGAGCCCGACTACAGCGCCGCTTCTTGGGTCAAAGCCCAAGCTATGGGGGCGGACGATATCATTGCGCACATAAAGTCGTCTGGCCTGCAAGGACGCGGAGGCGCCGGGTTTCCTGCCCACATTAAATGGAGCGCCGTGCGCGCAGAGCCAGATCCCACAAAGTACGTCGTACTCAATGCGGACGAACCTTTAAGGATCGCGAGGTCCTTTTGCGCAGACCGGATCGAGTGATTGAAGGCTTGGCTATCGCCGCCGATGCGATCGGATCTACCGACATCTGGTTGTACCTGCGCGGCGAATTCGAATTGCCCTGGCTCGCAGTAGAAAACGCCTTGGCGAGCTTCAAACAAAATGGGCACTTCACGCACCTAAACTTCCACCTACACGCCGGCCAGGGCGCCTACATTTGTGGCGAGGAAACAGCCCTGCTCGAAGCCCTTGAGGGCAAGCGTGGCATGCCGCGCTTGAAGCCCCCCTTCCCGACCCAGGTCGGCCTTTGGGGAAAGCCGACCCTGATCCACAATGTGGAAACAATAGCTTGTGTGCCCTCTATTATGGAAAATGGCGGGGATTGGTTCCGGGCCCTGGGGCGCGCGGAAGCGGGTACAAAGCTCTACTGCATCAGCGGCCATGTTCAAAACCCTGGCACCTTCGAACTGCCTTTGGGTGTAACGCTCGATGAACTCATTCAAGCAGCGGGCGGCATGCAGGGCACGCTCAAAGCATTCAGTCCGGGTGGCGCGAGTTCGGGTTTCCTCCCCGCGGACCAGGCCTCTCTCCCGCTCGATTATGGCTCGCTCGCCAAAGCGGAATCGATGCTCGGATCGGCCGGTGTCGTGGTGCTCAATGAGACCGTCAATTTGCGCGACGCAGCCCTCGAACAACTGCGCTTCTTTGCGGTCGAGAGTTGCGGGCAATGCGCACCGTGCCGCATCGGAACGCGCTTCCTACAAGAAGCGGTCGAACGACGCATCGCGCAAGGTTTGGGTAGCGACGCCCTCGCGCAAGTTGCCGAAGTCGCCTGGCAAATGAACGAAGGATCGATCTGCGGATTAGGGCAAGCCGCGCCCCTGCCGTTGACCAGCGCCCTGCAACACTTCCCCCAAGATTTCGAGGCCTAATCATCATGTCCAATACACTAAAAAGTACCGAGCTGATGCTCCAAATCAACGGTCAAGACTACACCTTCAAAGAGGGTGAAACCGTGCTCGGTGTCGCCGAACGAAATGGCATCGAAATCCCGACCTTGTGTCATGACCCGCGCCTAGCGCCCGCCGGAGCCTGCCGCACCTGCTTGGTCGAAGTCGAAGGCTCCCGACGCCTATTGCCCTCTTGCGCCACACCCGCCAGCGCGGGTGCCAAAGTCACCAGCGAGAACGCGCGTATCGATCGCCATCGCAAGAGCCTATTCGCCCTGTACCTCACCGATCACCCCGATGCGGAGAAGGCCAAGGAACGCAAGCGCACCAATCAATTGCTGGATATGGCGCAGCAACACTGCGCGCCCACCGACTGGCCAACCCTCACCAATGTGCGCCCCGGTCGCCCTGATGATCGCAACCCATACATCGATTTCGACCCCGAAGCCTGCATTTTGTGCTCGCGCTGTACGCGCTACTGCGACGAAGTGGAGTCGGTGAGCGCCATCACCCTGACGGGCCGCGGCGCCGAAACCACCATTTCGACCGCCGATGAACGCTCCCTGCTCGACACCTCGTGCGAGCTGTGCGGCGGCTGTATCGACACCTGCCCGACCGGAGCCATGACCGAAAAGCGCCCCATCACCCGGGATGAAAAGCACGAGGATGAGCTGACCAAGGTCCGCAGCACCTGCAACTTCTGTGGCGTGGGATGCCAGCTCGATCTGAATGTGGATCCGGATGCCAAGGATGGCGCCGGTCAAGTCATCAAGGTCACCAGCCCGGAGCCAGGCACCACAACCAACGACGGAAACCTGTGCGTGAAGGGCCGATTCGCCTACGACTTCGTGCACCACGAGGATCGCTTGACGTATCCATTGATTCGCGATGCCAACGGACAGCTGCAGCGCGCCACCTGGGAGGAAGCTCTGAAGCGAACCGCTGAAGGCCTGCAAAGCATCAAACAAGCCCACGGCCCTGACGCGCTGGCCTTCATCAGTTCATCGCGCTGCACAGTGGAAGAGAACTACCTGGTGCAAAAGATTGCACGCGCGGCGATCGGGACCAACAACGTCCATCAATGTGCTGCAACATGACACGCCCCCACCGTGGCCGGTCTGGTCACAACTTTTGGTGCGGGCGCAATGACGAACTCGATCGGTGAAATCCGCGACGCAGATTTCCTCTTCGTGATCGGCAGCAACACGTCGGAAGCCCACCCGATTATCGCCATGGAAATGAAACTCGCCGTGCATCGGGGCGCCACCATGGTGGTCGCCGATCCGCGCAAGATTTTCATGACCACATTGGCTGAGAAACACCTGCAGATCAAACCCGGTAGCGATGTGTGGCTGTTGAACTCCATGGCCCACGTGATCATCGAGGAAGACCTCGTCGACCACGATTTTATCACCAACAACACGGAGAACTACGAAGCCGTCAAGGCTGCGGTTAAGAAGTACTCACCCGAAGCGGCCGAGGAATTCACGGGGATTAGCCCCGAGGATTTACGCTGGACCGCGCGCAAGTACGCGACCACGGATCGCGCTGGCATCTACTACACCCTGGGTATCACCGAGCACAGTCACGGTACGGACAACGTCTACGCCCTGGCGAACCTGGTTCTGATGACCGGACACCTGGGCAAGCCCTCCTCCGGAATGAACCCGCTGCGTGGACAAAACAACGTGCAAGGCGCCAATGACGCCGGCGCCACCCCGATTTACTTCCCTGGCTATCAAAGCGTCGTCGACGAGGAGATTCGCAAGAAATACGAAGCCTCTTGGGGCGTCCCCCTACCCCCGAAACCCGGCCTCAATCTCAATCAAATGATGAAGGTCCTGGGCACGGAGATCCGCGGCATGTTCATTCTGGGCGAGGACATCGTTCTCTCGGAACCGAATGTCGCCGAGGTGGAAAAGGGCCTCAACGCCATGGACTTCTTGGTCATCCAGGAACCCTTCCTCAACGAAACCTCGCGCTTTGCCGACGTGATTTTCCCCTCCAGCGTCTTCGCGGAAAAGGACGGCGTCTTCATCAACTCCGAGCGCCGCGTCCAACGCGTGCGCAAAGCCGTCGACCCGCCCGGGGAAGCGCGCGCCGACTGGAGCATCCTGTTGGATCTGGCCGCAGCTTTGGGTTGCCCCTTTGACTTGGAAGCCCCCAAGGACATCTACGCTGAAATGGTGCGCGACACCCCCCAGTTTGCCGGCATCTCTTACGAGCGCCTCGAGGACCCGCAACCCAATGGGCTCACCGGCATCCAATGGCCCTGCGTCTCTGCTGAAGACCCCGGAACGGTGTACTTGCACGAGGGCGGCATCCTGCGCGGCAAGGGGCTCTTCACCCCAGTGGAGTTCCGTCCTTCCGAAGAGATTCCGGACGAAGAATACAGCCTGGTACTCTCCACCGGCCGCACGCTGTATCACTACAACGCCGCCACGCAAACGCGCCGAGATTCAGGTCTCCACGAAAAACAGGGCGAGGCCTTCATCCAAATCCATCCCCGGGACGCGCGCAAACGGAGGATCGAGCACAACGAGTTTGTGGACGTCAGCACCCGCCGCGGCCAAGTGACCTGTCGCGCCATCGTCTCCGGCCAAGTTCGCCGGGGCTCCATCTGGATGCCCTTGCACTTCTCAGAAGCACGCGCCAACCTGCTCACCAACGACGCAGGCGATCCGGTCACACAAACCGCAGAATTCAAGGTCTGCGCGGCCGAGGTGGTCAGATCGAAAAAGCAAGACACGGACTTGCCCACACCCTTCCCCGGTAGCTACTTCCGCACCCCTACGCAGCACTAGGTCGGGACGGATTCAGTGAGGAATCGGGAAGGGAACCGGGGAGAAATCCTCCCCGGTTCCCCTCCCACACCACCGGGCATACGGATCTGTACCACGGCGGTTCTATAAATTGAGGTGACTCGTCCAGGCGGGGGATACCCCTCTGCTCAAAGTAGGAGTTGCCCGGGACGTGGTGGATCAATCCGCGTGCAGTGGCATTAGTGCTTATATCGAACGCAGGCTCGCATAGCCGCTACACCACCCACTGCACGCAGCCGCGGCTACGGACTTCGGCATGCCCAACTCCCCCATCCGGCTCAACACCCTGCAAGCCAGTGCAGCCCCTACGACCTCTGCCTTGTCATGCCGCGCACGCAGCTTGCCGCAAATAATTGGCTTGTAGCTATAGAAGGTGTTCTCGACACGACCTAGGCGATGATAGCCGGTCACCTTCTTCCATTTCCTACGTCCCACGGCATTCACTCGGAGCACGGACTTGTCCCGCGCTAAGAGCGGTAGCTTCGAACGGGACACAACTGCTCTCCTCACTGGCGGGACGAGAACCTTGGCTCCTCTAGCGCTGGCTGCCTCGTAGATCGCGGCAGTATCGTAAGCCGTATCTCCAATGACGCACGTGATGTCGTCCTTGACGGAGTCGATCAACTCAACGTCTGTTTCCGCATCGTCCACATTCCTGTCGATCAAGTCCTGCGCAAAGATTTCGCCAGCCCCTTTGACTCCGATGTGAAGCTTCCTCCAACCGCGCTTTCCCTGTTTGCCGTGCTTTGCTGCTGCCCATTCGCCCTGCCCGACGATCGAGAGGCCAGTGCTATCGATGATTAAATCAAT
>JBLFXY010000253.1:0-5410 GCA_047611645.1 Glaciecola sp. | reverse complement strand
GCGGTAGATAGCGGGCGATCGGCGATTGGAAGGCCTTTTCGCGGTGCAATCCGGCAGCGAGTAAAACCAACAGCGCGGAGCCCAGCCCCGAGAGCCCGCGATAGGTATCGAGGTGTTCGAGCGTGCCCAGGAAGGCCATTGGGATAGTGAATGCCGATAAGGCCAAAGTGATGCGCGTGCGCGTCGGCCAGCGTTTTTCGCAGGCCCATCCCAGCCCCACGAAAACGATCAGGTCATAGACCAGGTGTCGGGATGAGAAGTGGGTCAGATGCGAACTGAAGATGCGCCAAGGTTCGCTCAGCCAGGTGCTCTTCTGGAACTGTGCGAGTTCCGACAGACCGGGTACGGCATAGATCAGCAGGGCCAGGACCGCACCCACGAAGGTGGCGATGGGCCAGTGTTTGGCCCATCGCCCGATCCCATCGGAGCGTTTCGCCATCATTCCTTGTCGTCCTCCCCCCGGAGGATGACAGGTTTACGACGGCGCGTGCTTGCGGCTGCTAGCAAGACAGCGAGTCCGGCTGCCCAGGGCCCGAAAGCTCCTCCGCCACCGCCCCCGCCTCCGCCAAGGCGGGGAGCGTTGCCCTTGAACGCAGGTTGGTTTGCGTCCACGCGTTTGCTGCTCACCGGGTTGCCTGCACGCACGATTTGGGCAGAGCGTTCGGCTAGCACCTGTCGCTGGTTCTTGCGGTCAATACCGCGCTTGGCGAAGGACTCATCGCGCAGTACCAGCATGGAGGTTTCGTCGGTGACGATTTGATAAGCGATGCCCAGGTCACGAATGGCGTCATCGCCTTCCTTTTCGCTGGTGCGACCGCGGTCCATATCGAGCTTGATGGTGTCGATGCGATCCAAAGCCCAAAGGCGTTCGAGTTCCGGGTATTCGTTGGTGAACTCAGGGAAGTCGAATGTAGTCGAATAGACCTTGTCTTCGCCGGTTAGGCGAGCTTTGAGTGCGATCGTGGCTTTGCCGCCTTTACTGTAGCGACCGAAGGAGATCAGTTGCTGGCCGCGGTACACCTTGCCGATTGAACCCAGGCCCGAGTCGAAGGTATGCACTCCTGAGATGTCCAAAGTCGCGTCGTGCAAGCATGCGTGGGTGACCTTTGACTTGGCTAGCATGATTTGCCCGATCACATCGTCCGCGTTGGAGATGCTCGCATAGTAACCACCCGTTGCTTCGGTGATGGTACGCATGAGCGGCCAATTGCCGGAGTTTCCAAGTAGGAATCCGAACAAGCGCACATCGTGCGAGCGCATCAGTTTGTCGAACGCCTTGGGGTTGACGATGCCTTCGTTGGCGACCGCATCGGTGATCAAAACCACATTTGTGGCGCGGTCTGCGTCGACCTTCTTCAGGCCCAGTCCAATGCCCTTGTATAGGTTTGTGCTTCCGCCGATTTTGATGTCGTGGACCTGTTGCACAGCCCGTGCGATTTCGTCTTTCGTCGCGCTACGATAGCCGCGCGTGAGTTCTCTGGCGGACTTGTTGAAGGTTACGATGCGGAATCGATCCATTGCATCGAGTTGACCGATCGCTTGCGCTACGCCATCGGCGAGGGTTCCGAACTTGCCTTCCATGCTGCCACTGGTGTCCAGGATGAAGACGTAGTCCACACCGCGCGTGAGCGGCTGGAGGTCCATGCCTGGGGTGACGATCATCATGAAGGTTCCCGGTGCATTGGGGTCCGGCTTGTATGCGAGCACTTCCACGCGGCCGGGGAGGTTGTCCGCGAGACGGTAGTAGACGATCAGGTCGGTGTTGAGTTCCACGCCTCCGGGGGCCTCGAGCAGAATGTCCCAGCGTCCGGTGCCGAGATCGGTCACTGTGGCCACGCTGGCCAAACCCGGCATGCGCACGTCTTGAATGGGCCAAGCGGATTCGAGTACAGCGTGGAAGGAGAAGCTGCGCTGTACCTTGCTCTCTTGGGTCCAGAAGGACTTGGCGACCTCATCCGTGCCGCCGTCCTCGAGCGGGTAGAGAAAGCGACCCACGCCGGTATCGATTTCGATGGGCTGATAGTACACGTACGTGAACTTCAGCTCACCCTGGGCGGGAATCGGCGAGACGTGGAAGTCGAATACGTGGCCTTCATTTTCTTCGGCCACACCAGCTCCGCTGTCCTTCTCCTCTTCGTAGGCCTGGCGTGCTTCCTTTTTACCAACGACCTCACCTTGCAGGGTCAACTCCCCCAGGTACATGGTCATTTCCGCGAGACTCGCGGCCTTAGGAATCGGCACGCGGTAGGTGGCTTCCAGGGTTATGGGATTCGGGTTGAAGAACGTCTGAGTCACCTCGGTGCGCGCGAATCCGTTCTGGATCAAGACCTCCACATGGTGGTCCAGGATCTGAATGGGTGCGTCCGCTGAGCCCTTGAGTGTCAGGGTGCCGCCGGCTTGGGCGGGGGTGACAAAGACGAGGGCGCAAGCGATGAGCGCGAAGGAGATGGGCAGGCCCACGAGTTGTTGGAATAGCTTTTGCATGGAGGTAGGGGGAAGGGGTTCGATGTGAACTCTCCACCTATGCGTAAAACGTGCCAGTGGGTTGGCCTGGGCTGTAATTTGCTTATTTGCAGTGATTTAGCTCCTGTTGGCGGCCTCTGACCACTCGCTTGGTGCAAGTACCTCAGACATTGAATGCCCATCCGTGTACATTGGATGTACAGCCATGCCGATTCTAAACAGCTCTGACTTGGCCTTCGCCAAGCACATTCAAGCCATCGCCCGCGTCAATCCCTTCCTGCCTGCGAGAGTGGAACTGGAGCGCGAAGCCTTGGGTGATGATTACGTGGAAGCTGGATCCGCGAAGGCTTTTGAGCCTGGGGAAGGGCCTAATCCAAACATGGAGCCGATGCTGGCCAAGGCCAGAAAAGTGCACGGCGCATTGCAGCAAGCGGCCAGCAAGACCCAAGCCCGCATGGGCCAGGCGGACCGGGAAGCAGCCGGACACCTGGCCCTCTTTGTGCTCTACCATAGCCACGTGGACGGACTTTTGGCCCTAGCCCAGAAATCGGCTTCCACGGTGGCCGGTAAGCGCATCAAGGTTTCCTGGTACACGAAGTTTGAGAGGGAGGCCGAAGGCTTGCTGGAACTCCAAGGCGAGCGTCTTCGACCCGAAGAGACCGCAGCGCGCTTGCTGGCCCTGTTCTTTCAGATGGCGCGCGCTTTCGTGAACATTTACGCCAACTTTGTGGGGCGCTCTCCGGCCGCTGTGGCCCTGCGCGCCTCCATGTGGGAGTCAATCTTCACCCACGACTTGCCGCGCTACAGGAGGGCCCTGCTGCGGGCTGACGCTGGCTCCGGTGGGGGATCGGCGGATACTTTGACTTCCGACATCCCGACCCTGGTCACCGGGCCCTCCGGGACCGGCAAGGAGTTGGTCGCCCAGGCCGTGGGTCGTTCGGGGTTCATTCCCTTTGACGCCCAGGATAGCAGCTTTGCTTTCGAGTCATCCGCGCTGTTTTTGCCCATACACCTGGCCGCACTCTCTCCTTCCTTGATCGAATCGGAGCTCTTTGGGCATCGCCGCGGAGCGTTTACCGGGGCCTTGGAGGATCGGGCCAGCTTTCTCGAAGTTTGCGCACCGTATGGAGCGGTCTTTCTGGACGAGATCGCGGAGATCGACGGAACGTTGCAAGTCAAACTACTGCGTGTGCTGCAGACCCGAGAATTTAGCCGGATTGGGGATTCGACCCACCGCAGGTTCGCAGGCCGCTTGGTCTCCGCTACGAACCGGGACTTAACGGTTGAAATCGAGGCGGGTCGCTTTCGTGAGGACCTCTACTATCGGTTGAATGCGGATCGCTTGGAGACCCCGAGCTTGCGGCAGTTGCTGGATGGGGAATCCGCCGAACTTGAACACTTGGTGGGGTACGTTGCGAACAAGCTATTGCCCGGCGATAGTGACGCGGAGGCCAAGTCATTCTCGGATGAGTTGTGCACGTGGATCGAGAGCTGTTTGGGCTTGGATTACGCTTGGCCAGGGAACTTCCGAGAATTGGAGCAGTGCGCGCGTTCGGTGTTGGTGCGTGGACAGTACCGTCCGAGCAGCGCGTCGAGCCAAGCGCAGCCTTCCGGGTTGGGGGGATTACTGACGAACAAACAGCTCACAGCTGACGAACTATTGACGCGCTATTGCGCCCAAATTTTCGCGGAGGTGGGTACCTACGAAGGAGCTGCACGCAGATTGGGACTCGATCGGAGAACGGTCCGAGCTCGTGTTTTGGCCGCCAAAACCACTTTAGACTAGGGGTTTGGCCTATCCGTGAAATGGCCCCATGTTTCGGGGCTGTTTGATAGAGTGGCGGTGTCAATTAATTTATGACCTCTCACGCGGACAACTTTCATCCTTTTCGTCCAATGCGCGCCATGAAAAATAACAACGCCAGTCTGTTCCTAATGCTTATCGTAGGTGTCTTTGTTGGAGGAGGATTGGGTTTCCTGCTGTTTGGAACAGGGCAAGTGCAGGCCGAATCCAACAGTGGACTGTCCAACAGTAGACTGTCCAACGGTGGGATGCAGGTTCCGCAACAGTCTAGTGCGAACAAGCCTAAGGCCATTTCGCTGGTGGCCGGGACCCCTGAAGTAAAGCGGGAGAAGCCCAAAAAAGCTCAAGCGTCGCTGGTATCTGAGGCGGATACCAAGAAGCTCCTCGCAAACGTTCAGGTTCAAGAAGCTTCCGCAATGAAGGGTGACGGAGCCATCAATGGCCACGTGGCCGATGATGATGGCAATGCTCTTGCGGGTGTCGTGATTCGTCTGACTGGGTCCTCCCGTAGTTTCTCAAGTACCTCTCCTTCGACGGTCGGACAAGGAGCGCCGGAGCGAGTCTCCCTCAAGGAAACCGTTCGAAAGGCAGCGCAGGGTTACCAAGACCGCAAGGGGCTGCGCTTTGAGACCAAAACCGATGGAGCCGGGGACTACAGGTTTGAGGATTTGGAAGACAACACTTGGAGCTTGACCGCATTTCTCGAGGGGTTCCAAGTGGAGCCGGAATCCTCCGCAAACCGCGTACGAATTGGCGGTGAAGTGGACTTCACCGCCAAGTCTGTAATACAAATTCCGGTGGAAATATTAATGCCGGACGGGAGCCAACCCGAACAGGCAAGCATTAGTGTGAAGCGCCTGGGCAAGGACGCCGGAGGGAAGCGCTACGCCTGGTCTTCGGAAGAGCCCTTCCTGCGTGTGGTGCCTGGGCGTTACGAGGTGAGGGCCTATTCGCACAACAGCCGGGGGACGGACTTTTCTGAGTACGCTTCGGAGACAGTGAAGGTGGCGATCAAGGCGGGGGCGGTTCCCGAGAGCATCGACTTGAGCTTCTTACCTAGGATTGGGATCAGTGGCTATGTGCGTATGCCCAAGGGTGATACGGGGCGCAGAAATTACATTGTTCGATTGATGCCACTCACGC
>JBLFXY010000252.1:0-5488 GCA_047611645.1 Glaciecola sp. | reverse complement strand
AGGGCCGTGATGGCCAAATTGGGGTTGCCATCCTGATCCGCCAAGGTCAGAGAGAATGCCCCGGGGCTTCCCGACAGGGTCGTGGCCACGTTGTAAGCGGCGTCATTCCACTTATCCGAATAACTGTGACTCAGTCCTAATTCGAACTGATCGCCCAGGATGGCCTCGAAAATCGTGACCTCCAACAGCACTTGAGGCTTCAACCGATCCACGGCAGAAAGATAGGTTTGGATCGCTTCCAGGGTAGCCCGGTTCCCGTCCAACATGATCACATTGCGGCCTTCGTCGATGACGACGCGGTTCGCACTTCCGGCCAGGGCCTGGAGTTGCTCCGCCACATCCGCAGCGGGTACCGATTGCAGAAAAATCGCTTCGGTCACATGGGATGCAGCGCTGCGCGTCTGCACGGAAAAGATTCCCGCTTTGTCCTGAATCAGGCGCATATCATTCTTCTCCAATAGCGACCGAATGGCATCGTCCACGCGCACGCTCGGAAATGAGACGTGTACGGGGGTAAGCAGTTCGCCCTCTAGCAGGAAGTTCACGCCCGATTGCTCGGCCAGCATGTTCAATGCGTCCTGTAAGGGCGTACCGCGCAGGTTCAGGGTAATCAACTCATCCCCGCCCATGCTCGGCCAGGTTTCATCGGGGCTATGCAGCCCCGGCGCAACCGTTCCCGGCTCGTCGGTTTCGAAGACGGGCATATGAATGGGCGACTCCGTCATGGCCTGTAGCAGGTCCGGATGAAACACCCCCACGTCGGATTCCAATGCCTGGCAGCCGGCCAAGGAAAATGCAGTGGTCAGTAGTATAGGCAGGCGCATTAGAAGTTCTCCGAAAGGGGATCACTGGTTGAGTCAGGTGCGGCGGTGTGGGTCGCTTCACCTTTGTCTGAATTGTCGTTAAATTCTAGGGCTTCCAAGCCTGCGCCCAGGCGTGGTAAATGAATCTTGAGGCTCGTGTCGTCCCCGCGGACTTCGACAAACTCGGAATGGATCGATACCAGCTTCCATCCTTCAAGTAGCTCCTGGTCTTCCTTGAAGAACCCACCACCAAAAATGGCCCGGTTGCCGCGAGAGCTTTGCATAACGCCGGTGAGTGGATGACGGCTGACCCACTCCTTGAAAAGATCGGAGGCTGGAATGACCTCAGGTTGGTCTTCTTCTTCTACTTCATTGGAATTGCTCAAAAGGAACGAGCGCCCCCTAGAACCGAAGTTGCGCAGGGAAACATCCTCACCAGATTGCGATCCCTGAGTATCCGTCGATCCAGCCTCTGTTTCTGCGGACCCTGTCACGATGGTTCGTTCCTGAGCTCCAGAAGGCGCCTGGGAATCTAAAACCGCAATGGTTGATTGACCCCCATCGAGTAAAGAATGAAATACGCCATCGGATCCCTGGGTTTCCTCGGGTGTAGCCCCGGTTATCGCGTTGCGCACTTTTGGCACCCAAACGGTGATAGCCCCGCTCACAAGCAAGAACATGACCGAAAATTGTTTAATGGAAATCATTGAACCTTGGCCTCAACGGCCGATGTGGTGTTCTCTTCCATGCTGGTAGAGACTTGGTAATCCGTGGCCACTGCGTAGTGAAAAAATCCCACGGTTAGGGAGTGTTGAATTGCAGACTTGTCGCTGATGGACTTGTCAATGTCGAGTGAGTGCAGAGTCATGGGCCAGCCTTGATTGCGCAGTTCCGCCACCAAGCGCAAACCCGATAGCATTTTTCCGCTACCGCTCACTACAGCTTTACGCTCGACGATAACTTTTCCGTTCAAGGGTTCGGACACTTTGACGGGCTCTTCCAGCACGATGCGTTCGAGCTCGAGCCCCACGTCCTCGGCGGCTTTGCGAATGGCTCCATGCGCCATGATCTCCTCCTGCCATTCGGGGATCATCTCCTCGAGGAAACGGTTGCGCTTGCGCAGTTCCCCCAAGTGTTTGTCAATGGGTTCCATGGCTTCCCAGGTACGCTTGCGTTGCTGGGCTTGCTCGTGGCCCTGCTCTGCAATAGATTGGTTTTTGCTATCCAGGCGATAGCCTAGATAGGAAGGAGCGGTGACCCCCATCAACCCCACGGGCAGCAATAGCACGGGAAGCAACTTAACGACGCGAAAGAATGAGGCCTGATCGGCCAAGTTCGAATAGCAAGATTTCATTGGTTCGAGCCCTCCTGAAGCGGTTCTATTGTGGCAGTCACGCGGAAGGACATGGAAGTATCAGTGTCAGCCCCCTCATTCATCGCAGAAGGCAAATGCAATTCGAAGTCACTGATTCTGGGGTGCGCTTGGCAAATATCGGATAGGGCCATTAGGGCTTCAACCGAGACCAATGGGTCGGAGGACACGCGACCCGCCACGGCAAAACTCTCTGGGAAACCCCAGTCATCTATATGGACTGAATCCAATAGGGCGCGTTGTTCGAAAGACTCAAAGGCCAAACTCAACCATTCCTCAGCATCCAACCCAGAGGATCCTATGGATTGCAGGTCCGCCTTGCGTATGGCGAGTTCGGCCTGCAGAGTTGATTCAATTTTCAGGTCCCGATCGACGCTCTCGACCCCTTGAACTTGGCTGCGGAGAGCTTTCGTCTGGGCGGAGATGCTCGCGCGTTGACCCTCCAAGCGCTGCATGGCCTGGTTCCCCAAATAGACGCCGATAGAGAGCGCTACCGCGGCAAATGCGATCAGCGCAGGGCGACGCGGGGGACTCGGCATTGTGAAGTTCCCGGCCGACGTCGCACCGCTGGAGCAAAGTGTGAGATATTCCGCCCGGGCCGCTTCACGGTCGGCTTGGGGACCATCCCCTGCCATGAGTATTTGGGAATCGGGCAATGCTGCGTGGCTCGCCAATTCAAAATGCTCCGCTTCCTCTTGAGCGAGCCCCGAGAGAATCACATGGCTGACGACTCCACCCCTCGATTGGCGCCTCCAATAGCTTTCGAATCCTCGCAATTCTTGTAGCACCGATGCGGCCATGGTGGAGTTGACTTGAAAGTGGCCTGGAACGACTGTTTGCTGAACCAGTTTCCCTTCCGCCACCATCGAAATCGCAACGGACTCACTCTCCACGCTGATCACGATTCCAGCGGGTTTATCCTCACCCTTGGGCAGTAAACCGATGGCCTTTTCTAGCAGGATCAACCTGTCGAATACTATCTTCTGGATCTGGAATCCGGAGCTACGCAAGTCGCGCTTGAGAGATCGCAAGTCGTCCAATCGTACGGCAGAGACCAACCAGCGCTTACCTTGGTCTTGGTCCTCCATCTCCAAAGCTGTGAATGCGGTCTGGTGCAGTTGCACCTCTAAGATATTGGCGGCTTTACGGTGCAGCACTGCCTTGGTTTCCTTCTCCGACATATTCGCTAGAGACACGACTCGCTGCCGCACCATAGACCCACCTAACAATAGAGTGCACTTACCGGGTTTGTTGCCCGTGGCCTCCAGCAAATCAATGGCGGCTTTAGCCAATTCAGGTGGCGTTTGATACTCACAGACACCGCGGACGTAGCCCTTGCCCTCGGAGCTGCGTTGGGGGATCCACTCCACACGACCCGCTCCAACGAACAGGGTCGACGATGATTCTTGATTGCGATTTGCTGAATACATAAGGGGCCTCGGGGCGGCATTCGATGTGGCCCCACAACTCTCAATTCGGTGCCGCTCCCAAATCTCTGTAGAGTTTCGAGCTAGCGTTCCCGCGGACGGCACGCCCCATCCACCTCTTGCAAAAAGCGATTCAGTACACCGTCCCGCAAATGGATCACCCTGCCGGATTGCCCGGACAGCACCAACAGTCCGGAGCGATTCGTTCCGATACCAGCCGAACGGTATGTGTGATCCACATGCTCTGTCCCCCCATCTAATTGAGATACACCCCATGATCCACAACAAAAAATCTGGTTTTACCCTGATCGAAATGGTTGTCACCATTGCGATCCTCGCCCTGCTCGCAGGCATCGCAACCCCCCTTGTCACACGCCAAGTTGAAAAAGGACGTATTGCACGTGCCGGAGCTGATTGCGATGCCATAGTGAAAGCCATCGCTATGTACCACATTGAATACGGTCGCTACCCGGCTGGCGCCCAAAACGACATTACGTACAACTTCCAAGCTCCCGGTGGAACTGGCTTTGCAGCCCTAGCCCCCGAGCTGATCCAAGGCTCCGTAAAGTTCATCAACAAGGAAATCGGTCTAGACCCTTGGGGCAACAACTACTGCTACAGCATTGATACGCGCACCAACCCCTTCCAGGATGTGGTCGTTTATTCCATGGGGCCGGACAGCGCCAGTCAGAGCTGGGACGGCGTCCTTTGGAACACGGGTAATTTCGCAGGCGATGACATCGGCTCCATACACGACAACTAGCGAAGAAAGTGGGTCTGGAGCTTGGAAACTAGGGTGGACCTTTCGGGGTCCATCCTAATTTCTGTGATCTTCGACCGCACCCCAGCGGCAGCCTCCTCGGAGTTCGGCTACGAATAAATTTCGCTAAGGCCGAAGTTTCTCGAGCGTCTTCTCTAGCGCTTTGATGGAAGCGGGGGAAAGCGATAGCTCAAATTCTCGAATGGCTTCGGGGTCTAAGTCTGTAGCCATAGGAAGCTCAATCGATGCACCGCGCTCTCCCTGTGATGAACCGGCGAGTAAGCGCCCCCGCCAAGTGGCTCCGCCGGCCTGATCGAGCGACAAACGAATGCTGCCAGCTCCGGTAGCCACCGGTGAAACTTCGTCCCCTGTTACCCCCTTGAGGGTCACTAGACTCAAAGCGCGCAGCAGCAACTTAACTTTGCTGTTCGGCACCTCGGTCCCCTGGGCATTTTTCCAAACCGAGCGCGACCCGATTTCGCGAGTGAGCACGAGGGATCCTGAATCCAAGAGGCCTTGCAACTCGATGCGCTGCACTAGGTCCGAATCCAGGGTACACCAGCGAGTTTCGATCCAAATCAACAAGTCCCCACTCACCGACTCCCGCACAAAGTTGGGCGCGCGATAAACCTTGTCCGAATCTGAACGACGTACGTAGAAAGCGCGCCCGCCAGGCGCCTTATCTCCTTGCAGGAGATCTGCCAGAACCTGGCCTTGCGCGTCCTCAAACAAGATGCGCACCGCGCGCCCGTCCGTCAATCCGTAGGTTTCATGGGAAGCGGGGTCCTCGCTCAACAAATCCATGGAAGTCAAAGAAGCCAGACCATTGATCAAGAACGTCACCGCGCGCTCTCGCGCGGGATAACTGAAGTGATCGGGTAAGCGAAAGACTCCAGCGTCATCGCGCTGCACCAACAGATCCGGGCCCTCGGCAAATCTGCCTAGCTCCCCTTGTTCGATGCGGATGGTTGCCACCTGCTCAGGAGCCCAGGGCTCAAAGAGTGGTAAGACTTCGCGTAGGGACGTCGCGCGCGGCCAAGTGATGCCATCCAAAGCCAGCAGCGCCAACAGCAGCACGCCGAGAACCAGGTTGAGAGGGGAAAGTTTCATGAGTTCTTGCGCTCCT
>JBLFXY010000251.1:0-5543 GCA_047611645.1 Glaciecola sp. | reverse complement strand
TCGCCCCTTCGCCCCTTCGCTTCTTCGCTTCTTCGCTTCTTCGCGTGAACCGACCCGAATCTCTCCCAAAAAAATCCGCACCCGCCAAAACCCCATCACTTCTCCAAACCACACACACACGACACACACACCCCCAAAAAAGACCTTCAACACACACCACCCCAATCCACCCCTACTGAATCAAACCCACCCTCTCAAACGGCCAAATCCGAAACCGAACCTTCCCTCGAACCAACGATCTCTCAACCTGCCCAAACTCCCGCGAATCAGAGCTCCGAATCCGATTATCCCCCAAAACAAAATAATGCCCCTCCTCCACAATCGCATGCAAAGTAACAGATGAATCCAAAGCCTTCAAATCCACATAAGGCTGCTCCACCGGCTCCCCATTAACCCAAAGCCCACCATACTGAATAACCACATCATCCCCAGGCAGCCCCACGACCCGCTTAATATAATCCAAAGACTGGTCCAACGGATACCGCAACACAATGACATCACCCCGATCCACAGGCATAAAAGCGTAAGAAACGTGATCAACCAAAATCCGATCCCGATCCTGAATACCAGGCAACATAGAAGCCCCACGCACTTCCGAATAGTTAAACGAAAGACTAGCCAGCACCCCTAGCGGCAAAATAATCTTAAACGAAGCCAAGGCACAACCTAACACCAACCCAAACAGAGAGCGCCGATTCGACCGCACTGGCACCCACCCATGACGTCCAGCAACCCGCAGCTCCCCCACTTCCTCCTGAACCGAATCCCCAATACCCGGTCCGCGTTCCATCAATCCAGTCAAAGAAAGGCTCTGCGCGTCGCAAACAGGAGAACCTGAAAAATGTTCAGGGTCCTGGGGCGTAGCTTTGGCATCCGAGGGAGTTTCCATGACCTGGGATATCGACTCTTAGAAAAGCCGAACTTGAATCGCTTTCGCTCGGGGGTCCCCTTTGGCTACCCTGTGCCTTACCGCACCCCCCCCCACACCCAGCATGGCTTCCCACCCTCCTCCTCCCCAGAACAAGCGTCTGTCTGTCCCGACGCTCCACATCGCCTACAAGGAACTGGTCTCAAGCCTCAGAGATCGCCAGACGGTGCAGAATTCGATCGTTCTACCGATCGTGATGTACCCCCTATTCTTCTGGGTCATCATGCAGGGCTTCCTGGTGATCAAAGGCCACCAAGAGCAAACCCAGGTGGAGATCGGTCTGGTCGGTGACCCCGGCCGGGTCGCCCAGGTCCAGGCGGACATGGCCAACCTCATGCCGAAGGGCACGGACGAAGCTCCCGCATTCCAAAACGTCAAGTTGACCACGAATGCCAACATCCAGGACGAAGAACAGATCCGCGAATGGCTCACGCCTCTTGCTCAAGGGACCGAAGCCAAGGAATCGGACCCGGACAAACCCGATGCTGTACTGTACATGGATGGGACCGCCGAAGGAGGCAGTACCCTCTACGTGCACAGCACCCGCTCCCATTCTGAATTGGCCAACGACCGGGCCGAAAGCCTAGTTCGAACCTTGGTGGGCCAATATCGCATGCAAGCCGCCGCATCGGCGGGACTCGATCCGCGCAGTTTGGATCCCCTGGATGTGGTCCCGCGGGCCGTGACCACGCGCAAGGACAAGGGCGCACTCATACTCTCCATGATCCTGCCCATGATGATCGTCATCATGGCCGTCATGGGCGCTTTCTTCCCCGCCGTCGATTTGACGGCCGGTGAAAAGGAACGCGGCACCTCCGAAACCACCCTGCTCCTGCCGATCCCCAGGGCCCAGGTTTTGACCGGCAAGATCCTGGCGTGCACGGCCCTGGCTTTCGTGGCCACGACCTTGAACCTCACATCCATAGGCCTGGCCGCACGCCACCTGCTGGCTTCCCTCGGACCGAATGTGTCCATCGAGATCCATTTTCCATTCAAGGCCATTCTCTTCTCTTTGCCCCTGATCTTGCTCTTCTGCTTTTTCGTGTCGGCCACGCTGACCGCCCTGGCAGGACTCACCAAGACTTTCAAAGAAGGTCAAGCCATGCTGGGCCCCGCGCAAATGTTCTTCATGTTGCCTGCTGTCATCGGGATCATGCCCGGCTTGCAGCTCAACGAATATTGGGCCCTGGTGCCCGTGGTCAACGTGGTGCTCGCGATCCGATCCATCCTGGTCATGGAATCCTTGCCCCTGCCCTACTTGATCACCGCCCTGAGCCTGCTGGCCAGCGCGTGGATCGCCGTGCGCCTGTGCGTGCGCGTCCTCAGTCTAGAAGCCTTGGCCTTCGCAGGCTCCTCCATGTCACTCAAGCATCTGCTACGCCGTAAAGCCCGATGAGCCTATCCCAAGACACCACCCCCGAGTACGACCTCGCGATTCACGCCCAAGGCCTGGTCAAGACCTTCCACGACCCCGAACGCGGCGAGGTGAAGGCGGTACGCGACCTGGACTTGGATTGTCGTTACGGCGAGATCTTTGGCCTGTTGGGTCCCAACGGCGCGGGCAAAACCACAACCCTGCGCATGCTGGCGGGCATCCTGGTTCCTTCCGACGGAAGCGCTAAAATCGCTGGCGTCGACGCCTCAAAGGACCCTATCGGCGTGCGCCAGCGCATCGGTTTCCTTTCGGGCACGACCGGCCTCTACCCGCGTCTCACCGGCCGCGAAACCCTGATGTACTTCGGCAAGCTGCATGGCTTGCCAAAAGATCAACTCGAAGGTCGTATCGCCGAGCTGATAGAAACCTTCCACCTGCACGAATTCGTGGATGGCCGCTGCGAGGGTCTTTCCACCGGTCAACGCCAGCGCATCTCCATCGCGCGCGCGGTGGTGCACGATCCCAGCGTGTTGATTCTGGACGAGCCCACCACGGGACTCGACATCATGGCCGCCAGCGACATGATCGACTTCGTGGAATCACGCCGCTCCGCTGGACGCTGCGTATTGTTCTCGACCCACATCCTCTCCGAAGCGGAACGCCTGTGCGATCGCATCGGCGTGGTGCACCACGGCCGCACCTTGGCGGTGGGCACCCTGGATGAATTGCGCGAATTGACCGGAGCACAGTTCCTGGAGCAGATCTTCAAGGAGCTCGTGCGCCGGGCGGAGCCTGGGGCCGCCACGTCATGAGCCAACCCACGCCGGGCCAACAGCCCATCCAACCCAAGAAACAGCTCTGGGCTGTTCTATCGTGCGAGCTGCGACAGCTGTTGCGTGACAAGCGCGCCCTGTTCGCCACCATCGTGCTGCCCATGTTGCTCTACCCGTGGTTGCTCTACGGGCAGAACAAGATCAGCGACATCTCTGAGAACCAGATGAAGGAGCGCACCCTTCAGGTGCTGCACGACCTTTCCCGCTTACCGGCGGATCAAGCCGCGCCGATCTTGGATGCCATTGCGGCCATCCAAGGCTTGGAAGGCTCCACCTTTGACGGCCAAGCGTTTGCGGACCTGGAAACCCGCGCCGCGCTAGCACCCGAGGGCGATTCCAGCGACGAAGCTGTGGATTTCACCACGCAACGCCGCCTCCTCTACGGGGAGATCTTGCCCGAGGATTCCGAGATCCTGGTGGTCGGCTACCCCAGCCATAATTTCGCAGGGCGGCCCGAGGTCGCCATTTATTTCGACGTCAAGGTCAGCAACAGCCGCGAGGCACAGAACCGCGTGACCTCCGCCCTGGGCGAACTGAAACAACAGCAGACAAAGGACCTACGCATCAAATTGCTGGGCTCCGACCCGGGCGCCTTCCTCAGCCTGGAGCTGGTGGACGTCGCCTCCGAACAGGAGCGCGGCGGAGCCAAGCTGGCTCGCATGTTGCCCATGTTGCTGGTGCTGCTACTGATCAGCGGCGGAGCCTTCGCCGCCTTGTCCGTGTTCGCCGGCGAACGCGAGGGCGGCACCTTGGAGACTCTGCTGGTGCAGCCCATGTCGCCCCAGACTTTGGCCTATGGCAAGTACGCCTCGGTCGCGGTTGCGGCTTTGTTCACCCTGCTCGCCAACCTGGCCGCCCTCTACCTGTGCGTGGCCCTCGGATTGACCTCGGGCAACAACAGCGAGATGGGAGATATCGGTCCCATGCGCCTGTTAGCCGCCATGCTGTATGCGCCGGGAGCCCTCTTGCTGTGCGCCATGCTGTGCTTGGCTTTGGGTCGTGCGCGTACCTTCCGCGAAGGCCAGTACCTGCTGCTGCCGCTCATGCTCGTGGCAGCCATTCCTTCGGCCATCGTCTTCCAACCGGGTTTGCCCCACAACGTGTACCTGGCAGCGATTCCCTTCGCCGGAGCCGCGCTGACCCTACGCGACGTGCTGCGCGGAGATCTAACCTTGGCACCGACCTTGGTCATGATCGTCAGCCACCTGTTCTGGTCCTGGCTGGCCCTGCGCCAACTCGCCAACCAAATGGACGGTGAAGGTGCGCTGGTCGCAAATAGCGACGTGCAAAAAGCCGCGCGCCAAGGCCCCGCCCGCCACGGCATGCGCTGGGGTTTTGCTGGAGTCCTTGCGGTCTACATCATCGGATCTTGGTTGCAGTCCAAGTACATGCTCAGCGGCCTGGCATGGACCCTTTGGGGCCTCATGCCTGCCATGGCCATTGTCTGTGCCATGCGCGCCAAAAATCGCTCGGGGTCCGAATCGAATCGCAGCCTGCAAACCGGCGCCCCCTACGTTTCTGTGATACGTGAACTGGGGCTGCGCATGCCCAATCTAGGCCTGGTAATAGGCGGGCTCCTCCTTGTGCCCGCCATGGGCTGGACGATGGAACATTTCCTGAGTCTGCAAATGAAAGCACTGCCACTGCCCAGCAGAATGGCTAGTAGCGGCGCGGCATTGGAAGCGCTCTTCAATGGCCTGAGCACCTCCAAGCTGCTCTTCCTGTTCGCGGTCTCGCCCGGCTTTTGCGAAGAGCTTTTCTTCCGCGGCGCCGTGCTCTCAAGTCTGCGCCGAGGTTTTTCAGCCCGCAAAGCGCTGCTCTGGCAAACCCTATTCTTTGCCGCAGCCCACGCACAGATCCACCGCCTCATGCCCACGGCCATCATGGGCCTACTCTTCGGTGCCCTCACCCTGCGCGCACGCTCCATCTGGCCCGCGGTATTCTGCCACGCGGCCTACGATGGTTACATAATTATGCAAGCCACCGGTCGCCTGCCGTACATGGAGACCGCATGGTTCCCCTACTTGCCTTGGCTCGCGCTCCCTGGAATCATCCTCATAGTACTGATCAAGCCCAAGCAAGAGGCCTAAGCACCTCAGCGGATACCGCGCCACCGAGGAAGGAGTGTGCCGCAGACTATCCTTCCACCGCAGCCCCGGCGCAGCCGGGACTGTGATGTGGAGGGAGAGTGTGCGGTACGGTACCTCCGCAAAGTTTCTCCAAACCGGCCCCTGGTTAGCCTCGCCTGCACTCACCCCAGGCTTCCATTTGCGTACGCTCCGGAGACACTGCACGGATGTGTGGTACCAGGCATTCTCCCTCCACTTATGCAAGAACGCTCACACCCGGCTGCGCCAGGTGTGAGCGTTCTCGCATGTGGAAGGATAATACCAGGCACCATCCATCC
>JBLFXY010000250.1:0-5546 GCA_047611645.1 Glaciecola sp. | reverse complement strand
GGATCCTGGGCGAGCATGGACTTGAAGGCACGGGCAAGGGCACCGCCTTGATCTCCAGATTTGGCATTGGATCCGGGGACTTCCACCTGAAAGCTCGACTGCGCATGCTGGGACAAAAGAACTCCGCAGCTGGCTTCGCCTTGGGCCCCAACTTCTTTGGATTCGAAGGGGCTTCCGGCACCGTCTTCCGCAATGGACCGAACCTCCTGGGCTTGAGACTACTGCACGCCGCGGACCTACTTTGGAAACGCGACGCATGGATCGAATTTGAAGTGATACGAAACGGTTCCACGATTTGGTTCCTGGTCAATGGTTACATCTGCGAAATGGCAACCATTGAAGGCCCTATTGAAAGCTTGGCCTTTAAGCCCATGCGCAGCCGCATGCAGGTCGCGAACTGGTCGATCTCCGGGGACCTTGTGATGCTGCGCCCGGGAAGCGTGGACACGAGGACCATTGCATTGCCCTGGGTGGACGCGGTGCGCGGTTCGAGGTTGGATCCCCTGGCCGACTGGAAGGTGCTGGCACCCGATGAGATGCATCGCCCTTCCAATCCCGTGCACGCGCGATCCGATGGCTCCGCCTTCCAAACCATGCCGGGCGACCCCCTATCCAAAACCGAGCCCGCCCCTACGATCCGAGAGCTGCAGGCCCATGACCTGGGACATTGGATGGTCCGCTCGAGCGTACCATTCGGTGATTGGAGTGCTTTCCCTGGAGCTATCGTGTCCCGCCTGGCCTGCACGCCAGCACGCATCCGGGCCCCCATCATCTGCCTAGCCGAGGAGCGTAGCGGCCTCTACAGTACCCTGGCCCTTGCCAGCAGCGACGAAGGACGCACCTGGTCGAAGCCCTTCGAACTCCCCGCCGCGGTGACCGGTCACGGACACCAGGCCCTGAACCTACCGGGCGAGCGCCTGGGCATCGTGTTTATGGACCGCCATCCGAGCAGTCCAACCCGGGACAACTTGGTGCTTTGGGTGGGCACCCACTCAGATTTGCAAACCGGGCGCGAAGGCCAATGGACCGTACGCCTGTTCCCCGGTCCGATCGCAATGGACACGGGCCTCGAAGTCGTCGGCGTTCGACACTTGTTTACTGGGGAGATCCAAGTGGACCTGCTCCGCTCCCGCGGGATCGAACAATCCACTCGTTCACTGCTGTTTCGACTGGAAGACCTGGAAGCCAAGGCTCCAACCCGTGGCTTTGAGATTCCGATGGTCGATCTCGACCAGGACGAAGGTCGCCATGTGGTGGTCGACCGCGAAGCCGGTCAATATCTGGGGCACGTGACCACTTCCCTTCTCCCCGACGGCAAAACGATCCTCGCCGTCTACCCCAAGGGCCACGGGCGAGGCCCGATCGTCTACAAGCGCTCGCCCGATGGCGGTCGCACCTGGTCTGAGCGACTCCCCACGCCAGCGTCCTGGGCGACCAGCCTGGAAGTGCCCACCATCCACCGCCTCACGGACCCACGGGACGGAACCGAGCGGCTGATCGTCTGGTCCGGGCTCTACCCGGCGCGGCGCGCCTACAGCGAAGACGATGGCGCCACTTGGTCCGAACTCGAAAAAGTGGGCGACTGGGGCGGCATCGTTGTGATGGGATTTGTCGAACGCTTGAATGACGGTTCCTACTTGGCCATGTTCCACGACGATGGGCGCTTCCTCCGCAAGGCCGGGCGCACGGCCAACCCCGTCGTCTTCACCCTGTTTCAAACGCGTAGCCACGACGGCGGTTTGACCTGGTCCGAGCCCGAAACCGTTTGGTCCGGAAGCGACCTACACCTTTGCGAACCGGGCGCCATTCGCTCTCCCGACGGCAAAACCCTGGCCGTGCTGTTGCGTGAGAACAGCCGCACGCGTAACAGCCAAGTCATTTTCAGTACCGACGAAGCCAAAACCTGGTCGGCCCCGCGCGAGCTGCCCGCAGCCCTCACCGGCGATCGACATACTGCCAAGTACGCACCCGATGGACGCCTCTTCATCAGTTTCCGGGACACGGCCCACATCAGCCCGACCCAGGGCGATTGGGTCGGTTGGGTCGGCACCTTTGAAGATATCCTAGAAGGCCACCCGGGTCAGTACCGCGTGCGAATAAAGGACAACCGCCACAAGTGGGATACAACCTACCCAGGCGTCGAAGTCCTGCCCGACGGCACCTTCGTCGTAACCACCTATGGGCATTGGGTGGCCGACCAAGAACCGTTCATCCTGAGCACGCGCTTCACGCTGGATGAGCTCGATCAGCGCGCCACGCTTGAACCGAAGTAGCACACTCTCCACCGAGACCCGGTCGCAAGCCCGCAAAATGAAAGGAACGGTGAGGCCGCTATAAAAATTGGAATGGACCAGAACTCGCCTGTGAGAGTCATTTAAAGCGGCTTGTCGGCCTCGACCCGCCACAAGCATACGCGGCGCTATGGATGAGCGCGGGTACGCCACGGGCGGGACGTATGCACAATTCGCAGTTTTTGAACTCTAAGAGGGTGGGCCGAAGGCGTACATTGAGGGGATGACCGCAAAGAACGACACCACATTGCTTACCGACGCACAGATTCTCGCCCTGCCCAAGGTCAGCTTGCACGACCACTTGGACGGCAGCCTGCGCCCCTCCACCGTTTTGGAGCTGGCCGACGAAGTCGGCTACGGCGAGTTGCCCGAATCGGACCCGACAGCCCTCGGCGGCTGGTTCCACCGCGGTGCGGACCGCGGCAGCTTGGCCCTCTATCTGGAAGGTTTCCAGCACACGATCGCGGTCATGCAAAGCGCTGCAGCCCTTGAACGGGTGGCCTACGAATACGCGGAGGACATGGCTGCCGACGGGGTGGTCTACTTCGAGGTGCGCTTTGCCCCCCACTTCCATACCCAAAGCGGGCTGGGCTTGGACGCGGTCATGGAAGCCGTGATGGCAGGACTCGAGCGCGGCGAAAAAGAATTCGGCGTGGAGTCCAACGTGATCGTTTGCGCATTGCGTAACCAGTCCACGGAGCTGTCATTCAAATTGGCCGAGCTGGCTGTGTCCTGGTTCGACCGCGGCGTGTGCGGATTCGACTTGGCAGGCGAGGAAGCTGGCCACCCGGCCAAGGAACACCTGGAAGCCTTCCAACTCATCAAGCGCAAAAACGGCTCGATCACGATCCACGGCGGCGAAGGCTTTGGCCCCGAGAGCATCTGGCAGGCTTTGCAATTCTGCGGCGCCCATCGCATCGGGCACGGCACACGCCTGATCGAGGACATGGCTGTATACGATGACAAAGTGATCCAGGTTGGCAGCCTCGCCAAGTACGTGCTGGACCACCGTATCCCGCTGGAAATTTGTCTTTCTTCCAACGTACATACGGGCGCCTGTGCTCGCATCGAGGACCACCCCTTCCCCTACTTCCTGCGCCACGGCTACCGGGTCTCGCTCAACACAGACAACAAGCTGATGAGCAATACGAGCCTGACCAAGGAATTCAAACTGGCGGCCACCACCTGGGGTCTGGGATTGGCGGACTTTGAGCGCCTTTCCGTCAACGCCATGAACGCCTCTTTCCACAGCTATGCGGATCGCAAGCGCATCGTGACCGAGCGCATCGAACCCGGGTTCGCTGCCATTCGCAAGAGCCTCTAGGTCTATGAAATTCGATCGCACTCCCCTTTCGATGAAGGGCCGACTGGAGATGCGCCCCATCGACAGCCAGGTCCTCAAGGGCAATGCGCTGGGTGATCCGCACCTGCGGGAAGTGCCCGTCTACATCCCTCCTGGGGTCGATGAGCAGGGTCTGCCCTGCGTGTTCATCCTGTCCGCTTTCACGGGCACGCCCTACCCCCTCATGGAGCGGCACCCGTGGAAAATGGGAGCCCTCTGGAAGTACGAGAGCATGGTGCTGGCTGGCGAGGCCGCCCCGGCCCTGATCGTGATGCCCGACACATTCACCCGCCTGGGTGGCAGTCAGTTTGTGAACAGCTCTGCGGTCGGGCGCTATGAAGACCACATGATCGAAGAGGTCGTGCCGTTTATTCAAGAGCACTATGCGCCCGACCCCCGGCGTCGAATCGTGGTGGGCAAGAGCTCGGGCGGCTTTGGCGCGCTGCACCTGGCCATGCGACACCCGGGAACTTTTCAAGTCGTGGGTAGTATCGCTGGCGACTGTCACTTCGACTACGGCTATGGATCGGAGATGCTTGCGGGCCTGCGCGAAATCGAAAAACATCAAGGCGACCCGGCCCTGTTCCTGAAGAAATTCTTCGAGACGCAGAAGTTGGATGGGGATGCGCATGCAGCTCTGAACCTGCTGGCCATGTCCGCTTGCTACTCGCCCAATCCCGAGGCGTCGCTCGGTTTTGATCTACCGATCGATCTGCATACCGGCATTCGCAACCAAGCTGTTTGGGATCGATGGTTGGCTTTTGATCCGGTCCAGGCCTGCACCCAATACCCCGAATCCCTGCGCGGCCTTAAGGGCCTCTACTTGGAAGCGGGCAAGCGGGACGAATTCCACCTACAGTTCGGCCTGCGCGTCTTGGTTCAGGAGTTGAAGCGACTAGGGATTCCCCACGACCACGTGGAATTCGATGGCGGCCATTTCGGAATGGATGTTCGCTTCGAAACCGTCCTGCCACGCCTGCTCCAATACGTGCAAGTGAACGGCTGAGATCGGCCTATAGGGGGGTTCCGGGGCAAGCCTGCTGGAAAGGTCTGCTTTCTTGGGTCTTGGGCACTATCATGGACACATGTCCGACGCGCCTCCCAAGGATCCCCTTTGGCCCCAAGTGGGCCAGTCCCTGGGGCCATGGCTGATTCTGCGTCACCACGACTTGGAAGGATCCGGAGACATGTTTCTGGCCAAGCGACGCGATGGCGCCTTTGAACGCGAGGTTCTGATCACCCTGCAGATCCCTACCGCGCCGGGTGAAAAGGATGATGGAGTGTTCATCGCCGAGCGTGAATTGCAGAGTCGCTTGGATCATCCCGGAATCGCCAAGGTACTCGGGGCGGGCCTGACCCAGGACGGATTGCCGTACCTGGTGACCGAATTTCTGGACGGAATCAATATTGAGGAGAACCTGGACGCTATCCGGGCCTCGGTTGCGCAGCGCCTGGGCGCCTATCAGCAGGTTTGCCATGCGGTGCAGCACGCCCACGAAAAAGGCATCTGTGGACTGAACCTGCAAGCGAGCAACGTACACCTGATGCCCGATGGCAACCTGCGCATCGTGGTATTCGGGTTAGCCCTTTGGAATCGAGGCGAGAACGACAAGCGCGCAACTAGAGCAAGCGGCGAATTAAGCGCGGGCCCCGTGTTCGCAGGCGAATATGCAAGTCCCGAGCAGTGGTCCTCCAACAAACCCGACGCATCATCCGATGTGTACTCCCTGGGAGCACTCCTGTACCGCCTCCTTACGGGCTCTTCGCCGCATGACTTGCAAGGCTTGACCCCCGCCCAAGCCCGAACGCGCGTGCAACGGGGTTCCGTCCCTAGGGCAAGTGTTCGAGCACACGCTCTTGAAAATCAACTGCACGCGCTGCGGTGTTCGAGCACACCCCGCGCCCTTGTAAGC